>NZ_JBQFSP010000002.1:0-311944 GCF_056538065.1 Ruegeria sp. BH8
CATCAGAACGCGGCGTAGATTGAAACTGCGGCGAGCCTGATCCTCCTAAGCCAATCAAACGCTCGTGTTCCAAATCATTCGATGACGGACACTTCGGAACGCTGCAGCGCAGCCCGCATTGCCGACATTCGCTGCACCGCCAAAGTTTGGGTTGTCATAAACTAATAGTCTACGGGTTAACCAATCATTTATCCCTGTGGAACGAGCAACCGCTTCTTGACCAAAAAATTCCCAAAAGGATGACAGGATACGGATATCTTTTTCGACGGCGATCAATGGTTTCCCCCATCGGAGGCTTGTAAATAAGCGATATTCACGCCGCCTTTACATAGGGCTACGTTACATAGGTGCGCACCGGAGCATATCATACATAACGTTTCGATCCTCTTACACACGCGCATAAAGGGCAGATTCTTCAATCTGCCCTTCTCTATTGCACCAATTAATAAGAAACGGCGCAATTCTGTTCTCTTGTTCCGAATTAGGCTGCTAAGGCTTTCTTTGCAGCGGCGGATTCTTTGGTGATGTCTCTGCCGGCGGTCATCAGCAACTCGACAGTGTCTATCTGGGCTTTCTTGGCGATCTCGGCAAAAGCAAACATCATTTCAGTGGCGTCTTCGGTAGCGCCCGACAAAAAATCTGTGGCAGCTTTTGCGTACTCAGTTGGCTCCGCCTTGGCTTTTGACACTTCGGTCAGCTTGACAATGGTATCTTTGGTCCACACGCTGGAAATATCCGTTGATTTTTCAGCCGCTTCTAATGAAATGCGCGACAGTTTTTCGCTCAGCGATGTGGAAGTTCTGAACGCATTTTCGAAGACTGCGGCTTTGAGGGGAAATTCGCCCATCGCATCTTTCCAAATCGCTGTGAAGTTCTGGATTTTTTCCATTGTCTTAAGTCCTAGTGTCTTGCGGGCCCACCCCGCATTATCTCCAATTGAGATTTTATCCTTTCTGCGACACAGCAATGCAAGGAGATAAGTTTACGCTAGGGAAAGCAGTGGAACGGAAGCGTTTTCAAAAACTTGCTTGCAAGCAACTTAGTCTCCGACGCCGGCGTCAACGGCATGGAACCCGAATCGCTAGTATCACTGGCCGCGGGTGCTTGACCGGTGCTGTCAGACAAAGGTGCTGTCAGACAAATTCGAACCTGTCTCCGTTAGGCCAAAAGAACTGTCCTTTATACAGCACCAATATACAGCACCAAGTTTGCGCAACTCGGCAAGAGCGGCGGACCGTGTCAGCTTGAGGGTGTCTCGGCTGGTGAGCGATCTTTCCTGGTTGAAATGGTTTTAGACGGAGGAGTGGACGGAGGCGAATTTCAGCAAACTTCGCATACGCTTGAAACGTTGCATGGTGCGTTCTCTTCGTCGGAACGGCAGGGGCATTGCTAACTTGATTGCGCGCGGCTGATGGCTGTCTGGCCCGCGTCCGTCAAGCGGTCATTTCGAGAGCGTACGTTCACCCCCGTCGGCCAGCATCCATCTGCCTTCCGGCCAGAAGGCGTGGAATGCAAAGGCGAACATGACATCATGGGCGATATCCTGTCCCGATGCGTTACGCACCCGGACTGAGCCTACATCGCGCCCCTTGGCGATGCGCCCGGTGTCGAGGGCCGAGGCCTGCCCCGCGCGCCAGGAGAGCGTTTTCCCGGCCTCAGAGATCTCGCCCTCTGCTCTCAGCCTCTCCAGAGTCCAGGCTTTGTCGCCGACGCGGATCACGCGCGCCAGTGGGTTGATGCCATGGGGCGGGTTTTCACCGGAATAGAGAAAGGGCCGCGACAGGGTGTCATAGCCGCGATAAGGGTTGCGCCCATAGTCGCGAATATAGGCCGGTTCGTTCATCACCAGCCCATCCGGGTTACGGCTGCTGAACTCCTCCCAGCTTTCCATCCAAGTGGGCAGGGTCTTCAATTCGGTGCCTGTCAGATCGCCGACGATGGCCCGGCCGATGGCCTGCTGCCACCAGCTTTCAGTTTCGCGGTCATACATCAACATGTCGGAATGGCGCAGCTTACCTGAGACGCCGAATGTGAGCGTGCCCGCAGCGGTGCGCCGATCGAAGCTCATGCCGGAATTGCACAATGGGCAAAAGGTGACGGCCACCGGGATACCGCCGACGCTGTCATTCACGATCTCGTGCCATACCAGATAGCGTATCGGATAGGCTCGAGGCTCGGCCCCGTCGATCTCAAGCGTGATTACTGGCTCGCGTTTACCCAGTCTCGTTTCGTCAGAAACGCGCAGGAAATTGGGATCGCTGATCGCAGGGATTCCGTCCTTGGGCGGACCGCCGGACTGAATCTCGGACCAATCCGTGACCGCACTGCGGCTGAAATTGGTCTGCGGCCACTCAAGTTCCCAGCGGTCGGGGCTGGCGAGCGCTGTACCGGCGACGAAGAGAAAGGCGAACAGGACAGGACGGCGCATTGGAATCTCCGGTCGGGGGATGCGCAATCCTGACGGCTGGACACCTGTCTGCAAAGGGCTGGCACAGGAATGTGAAGAGAATTCATGCCTCCGGTATCAGGTTGCCCCCTCGGGGCGTCGGCAAACCAGGGTGGAGGCAAGGGCCGAGATTCCGGCTAGGGCCTGCCCCGCATGGTTCACTGCACCCCGAAACCGGCAAAGCGCCAGCACCGCAAAGCCCGACCGGGTCGTAAAAACTACGTTGCCCGTCCGTACCATGGGCCACGTTTGGAACTACCACCGCCGCCTCGTAATAGCGGATTGTATCGATTTTGGGCCCTGACCGGGAAGCGGCTTCCGAAATACGCACAAAGGATGCCCTCCAACCTCCAAAGCGGTACCGGCCTCAAGTAACTCAACGTCGAAAGGAAACTTGGAGAACGGCCCATAAGAGACATTCATCGCAGTCACTGGTGCCGCAGTGCGGCTTCACCAGACCGGCCATTCGCTACGGACATAAATATCCTGAAACTGCCGAACTCACAGATTGCAGACAATGCAGCCGTTTGATCTACCGCTATTGGGCGGCTCGAAACATCGGAAACAGGGGTGGGGCTTGGTCGGCTTTGATTAGACCCATCTCTTGGAAACCATAGCGCTTATACAGCGATAGATTTGTAGGGTTTGTCGACTCTAAGTAAGCAGGTCTTCCATCTTCATCACAACGTTTGAGGCAGCATTCAAGCAACGCGGACCCCAATCCTTTTCCTTGGCGAATTGGATCGACCGCAATAAATGCTAAATGCCAGCAATCCTCATCGGGATGATAATTGTCCATCTGCCCGAAGGTTTCGAACAACGCATCATGCTTTTCTGGTGAGACCGTCTGCTCAAAACAGGCGACAAGCCGTTCTTCGTCAGGGTGAATGCTTGGCGGAAGCCAAAGTGCGCCAGCAGTGAAATCATCGTTCCGAAACGCGCTACCCTGTTCAAATGCACGCCCGCCAAAGAAATCCATTACTCGCGGGAAGTGGGTAAGGAAATCGGCAGGTTCAGGATACAGCCAACGCATGAACGGGTCCGCAGAAAATCCAAGAGCAAGTCCGCTTAACAAACTTTCTGCTTCACTTCGGGTTGATGATCTAAACATGAAATTACCTTTGGTCGTTACACCTCGATTTTCACGTTTCAGCATGTGGGCCGCAAATACTTGTTGTCAAATGCGCAATTTATTGTCCTGCTCAAGCAACGATGGATGGCTACGTCGAGCTCCCAGCAGGCCTCTGAGGCGACGCAGCATCCTGTAATATTGTTTCTCGTCAATGTCGGGTTGTCGTTGTGGGAGGGCATGGCGGATCGGAGGATCAGTCATGGAAACCCAAACATACCTGCCGTTCGCGCGCTTCGCCCAACCTGGAACAAAGGACGTATCGTCGGTCAGAAGCGGCCGCCAAAACCCAAGCATGTCTGGGCGACCCGAGTTCGACTTGAACTGGCCGAAAACCACCGCGATTTCGCGTTGTTCAACATGGCATGTCTTACGGGCGAGGGCATCGATGACGATTGACGGCCTGCACATCATCGAAAGCTTTTTCAGTTACTTTTAGATTGTCTCTCCCATAAAGTTCGTTGAAATCAGAGTTGGCGGTGATCGAATGAATGGCGCAGAATCGTTAGTCAAAACCTTTCTTCACAATGGTGTGGATACGGTTTTCGCCAATCCAGGCACGTCTGAAATGCACTTTGTTGCGGCTCTTGATAGACATCCCGAGATGAACTGTGTTCTGTGCCTGTTCGAAGGTGGAACGACGGGCGCCGCTGATGGCTATTACCGCATGAAACGGGACGTCGCCGGCACTCTGCTGCATCTTGCACCGGGGCTAGGCAACGCATTTGCCAATCTACACAACGCCCGAAAATCAGGGTCCGGGATCGTGAATGTGGTGGGAGATCACGCAACACATCACCTGCGCTATGAAAGCCCACTCAGAGGCGACATTATTGGCGTAAGTCAGGCCATAAGCCATTGGACACGAGTTTCTGATCAGGCCACAAGCGTCGCATCGGACGGGGCCGCAGCCATCCAGGCCGCCCGATCTCAAAACGGCCAGATCGCCACTCTTGTTCTTCCCGCCGATACTGCTTGGGATGCAGCGACTGGCCCTGCGACGAATAGCATTCTGGCCCAACCACTTCATCGCCCGTCCTTGGAAGGCATCGAGGCCGCAGCCATGCGTCTGAAGACTGCAAACGCGGCTTTGATGATAGGTGGTTCCGCGCTTTTTGGTCCACTTCGTGTACTGGCTGGAAAAATTTCCGTCAAAACCGGATGCCGCCTGTTGGCGGATACTCTAATCCCTCGAATTTCGAAGGGGGCCGGGGCTGCCAAATTGGATCAACTTGTGTATCCAATTGCACCCAAGATCGCTCAGCTTGAACAGACATCGTCAATCACTTTGATCGGCGCCGACCAACCCGTTGCCTTCTTTGCATACCCGGGCAAACCGAGCACACCCGAGCCCGCCGGTTGCACGGTTTCAAGCCTGTGTGCTCCGACGGATGATATTGCCTGGACTCTTCAAACACTGGCAGATGCGGTTGGTGTTTCGAGCAAGACACAGCTGAACACATACGCTCTCGACCTGCCTCCAATCCCAACCGGAGATCTCACCCTAGCGAAAGTCGGCCAAGCGTTAGCGGCCCTCATTCCCGAGAATGCTATCGTTTGCAATGAATCCGTGACGTCCGGGTTTCACGTCATTCCTCCGACTGCAACCGCGCGACCACATGACTTGCTTGGGGGAACCGGTGGTGCGATAGGGCTTTGCCTACCGTGCGCAACCGGCGCAGCAATTGCATGTCCAGATAGAAAAGTAATTGCTCTAACAGGCGATGGATCAGCCATGTATACGTTGCAATCTTTGTGGACGATGGCACGCGAAAGCCTGGACGTTACGGTGATTGTTTTTGCAAACCGCGGCTATCAAATCCTTCGAGATGAGCTGGCAAATGTCGGTGTTGAGAGTTTTGGCAAGAATGCGGAGGCAATGTTTGATGTGGAAAACCCAACGCTTGATTGGGTTGCGCTCGCTAAAGGGCATGGGGTTCCCGGAATACGAATTGAAGACACCGATAGCTTTGCAAAAGCCCTTTCCGCGGGGCTATCACGTGACGGCCCTTCCTTGATCGAAGTCATGTGCCCGCCAGCATCTTGAACACAAATTCTTTTTGAAACGGGCGGCCCAAAGCCGCCTTTCGTTACCCAAAGCGAAGCTACATTTTGGCACTGAAAGCAGACTGTCACGAGCGCTCAAACAACATGCAAAAAAATGTCATTGGCGTGCCAGAAGAGAACTCATGACAATGTCCTCCACACAGCCAATTTTCGCGATGACCATAATTGCGAAATGATAGTTGGTCGCACCTTAAACGTCACCGATAATCCGGCAGGACGGAAACCGGCTTCACTTCACTACGCCGAAACACGCCAGGTGCGCCTGGCTCGCTCCATCGAAATAAAGTTATGTGCCAAAGACCCGGACGCCTTCGCGAAGGGTCAATCAACCCGATATGCCGATCTGTTCTGAGCCGATCAGCAGCGAGCCATGAAGACGGCTCTCCGCCCGCAGCTAAGAGTTTGCGCCAGGGCTGACTGGCGAGTGCATAGATATCCGCGGCTTCGGGGCTGCGCAGATCGAATAACGCACATCGTTCCACCTCGAAGGTCAGCACAACCCGCGGGCGATCATCCTTCCTAACGTCCTGACCAATAGCGACTTTTGCGCTTTCGACATCAGGGCTCAGATACAAAGCGTCCTGCCCCCGGCGATTGAACCGGGCGGGTGGGCGATCCGGTGCGCCGCGCATGAGGTGAACGTCTGGGTCATCGGCCCAAACAATCTTTACGAATTCTCCGGAAACTTCTGTCAGCATAACGGGTGGCACTGATCGTTTGCGCGTCGCGTTATAGGAAAGACGCAAGGCGGCAGTGGTTTTCCTAGAACAGAGAAGACGCATGATATCTTGATTGAAATCACTTACTCATGTTTCCTCGCACTGTGTTGCATTTCCAAAGGCCTCTCGCATGACGGCTCCAAAGATCGCCCTCCTTGGCGCAATTCTCGAGTCAAATCGCTTTGCACCCCCGGCTGATTTGTCAGACTTTAAGTCTCTGACATGGCTTACAAGCGATGCTTTGATATCTGAAGCCAGATCCGCGACACCAAAGCTGGCAATAGAATTTGCGGCCTTTGTCCGGGCGATGGATGCTACGGGCGACTGGACGCCGGTACCCTGTATCTTGGCAGCCAGCCATCCCGCAGGTCCAGTACGAAAAACCGTGATCGAAGAGATCATGGTGACTTCGGAAGACATGCTTCGCTCAGCTGGCCCTGTCGACGCAGTCTACATCTGCAATCACGGCGCGATGGTTGCCGAGCACGACCACGACCCCGACGGTTTGTTGATGTCACGCATTCGGAGAGTTGTCGGACCGGACGTACCTGTCATCGCGACACTCGATTTGCATGCAAATATCTCACAACGGATGGTCGATGCCTGTGACCTGATCGTCGGCTATCGGACCAATCCTCACGTCGATCAAATAGAACGTGGCGAGGAAGCCGCCTTTTCGTTGCGCCGGGTTTTGGCGTCGGGCGTCCGGCCCCAAACCGCGCATGTTAAACTGCCTCTTGTTCCGGCATCCGTGACCCTGCTAAGTGCCGAGCACCCGTATGGCGCGCTGATCGACCATGGTCAGCGACGACAAGCCGAAGGTCGAGGTGAGATTCTAAACGTATCGATCTTCGGTAATTTTCTTTTCTCCGACACGCCCGACAACGGTCTGAGCATCGTTGTCACCGCGCGTGAGGACCAGAAGGCGGCCAATGCACTGGCGGAAGAATTGGCAGACATGGCCTGGTCATTGAGGAAGGATTTCGTTCGGAAACTGACATCCGTGACGGAAGCGATCTCAATTTCCGCTGACCAAGCGCGCACGCCTGTGATTTTCTCCGATGCCGGTGACAATCCTGGTGGCGGCGGCAGTGGCAGGACGACGGAACTGTTAGCCGCTCTTCATGCGGCAAAAGTCGAAGAATGCCTATTCGGTTCCTTTTGTGATCCGGAACTTGCGAACGAAGCCCATGGCATCGGTGTCGGCGGCAAATTCAGGGCACGATTCAACCGGTCTTCCGATTCCAGCGCTTTCTGGGCGCAATGGGATGTGCCTTTTGAGGCGGATGCAGAGGTCTTGGGTCTCCATAATGGAGATGTGGTAGGTGAACTGGGCATGACGGCTGGTCGGAGATTGGCCCTAGGGCCATCCGCTGCGCTTCGTATTGGTGGTATCACCGTGGTGGTGATCACCGATCGCACACAGACTGCCGACCCCGTGTTCTTTCATATGTTCGGGCTGGATATTGCGGCTGCCCGGACTGTTGTTGTGAAATCCCGAGGCCACTTTCGGGCCGGGTTTTCCAACTGGTTTGGGCCAAACCAGGTATTTGAGGTCGACACGGGCGGGCTTACGTCGCCAGTTCACGACCGCTGGCCGTTTGCGAATTTGCCACGACCGAACTTTCCGATGGACGTCGACACCTCGTGGTCGGCTAAGATGCTGCGCTAGACGGGCTCTGAGTATTTGTCCTGCGGCGTCGTCAACTTGACAAATTGCATGAACTGGCGGGCAAGCTGAGAAGGTGGCCTGCCTGATGGAAGTACAAAGCTCGTGTCATAAAAAATGGCTGCGTCAAATGGCCTGACGACGACACCTTCCATCCCTGACGACAACAACGGGAAGGGATTGATCAGCGTCACGCCCAAACCCTCGCGGACGAGCTCCAGTGCGGCCATGTTCGTTGCCGTTTCTGCGACTTGTTTCGGCCGAATTCCAGCGCGCGCAAAGATCTTTTCGGTGATCGCTCGCGTCCCCAGCCTTCGCAGAAACTCGATCAGCGCGACGCCTTCAAGGTCGTGCGGCGTCACCACTCGTTTTTCCGATAGCGGATGGTTGCTCGGCATGGCGCAGACCACCTGACTGCGGCGCCAAGGCATGAGATGAACACCCGTTCGTTGGATCATCGCACTCGTCAAACCAAGATCATAGCGGAGGTCGAGAATGCCGGCGACCAGCACGTCCGTGGCCTGAATATCCAATTGAAGCTGCTTTCCTTCATTCTTCTTGAGAAAACTGGCCACCCTGGAGATGACAAAGTGATGTGCCAGAGTCGGCGGCACGATCAGGCGTAACGGCTCGTTATCCGGAGTAGCCCATTCTGCGCCCTCAATGTCCGCCAGCGTCTCGAAAATTGGGTCCAGTTTTTCGTTGAGACGCAAGGCTTCGTCTGTTGGGTCGATACGTCCCGATCGCCGGAGAAAGAGCGTTCGCCCAACACGGGCCTCGAGTTGTGATAAGGACCGGCTCACGGCAGACTGCGAAATCCCGAGACGCCGCGCGGCGCCGATGGTTGTCCCAGTCGTGATCACGGCTCTTAGCGACTCGAACTCGCGCAGTCTGTGTCTGTGTTCCGTCATGCTACATTACTCCCCCGGTACGAGCGGCTGAACATCCAAACTCTTGGATTGGTCTATGCAAAGTCGCATAGCAATATGTATTGGCAATGATTTTTGCGGTAGCTAGCCTTATTTAATAGGGCGCGGGATCGGCCAAAGATTCGCCCATTCACAAGCGCCAAACAAACAGGGAGTCTTTTTGATGAGGAAACTCACATCTGTGACAGCCGTCGCTGTCAGCATTTTGGCTTTCGGCGCCGGTGCTGTCTCGGCCGAAAAACTAACGATCGGCCTCGCTTCGGAGCCGACGTCACTCGATCCGCATTTTCACAACCTGGGTCCGAACAACGCGATGTCCGTGCACATCTTTGACCGGCTGATCGCGCAGGATGAGAAGCAGCGCCTATCGCCGGGTCTTGCCGTGTCATGGGAGCCGATTGATGAATTAACTTGGGAGTTCAAGCTGCGTGAAGGCGTTAAGTTTCACGACGGAAGCGACTTCACGGCGGACGACGTCGTCTGCACCATGGCGCGCGCGCCGGACGTACCGAACTCTCCATCGGGATACGGCACCTATCTTAAGGGTAAGGAAGTCGTCAAGATCGATGACTACACGGTGCATTTCAAAACGGCCGCACCTTATCCGTTGATGGGCAATGACATTTCCACGATCCCTGTGATCTCAGAAGTGGGCTGCGAAGCAACGACGGAAGACTTCAACGCGGGTACGGCCGCCATCGGCACAGGGCCGTTCAAGTTCCAAAGTTACACACCGGGTGAAAGCATCGTACTGGTGCGGAACGACGACTACTGGGGTGACGCGCCGATCTGGTCCGAGGTGGAATTCCGCCCAATCACGTCCGGTCCGAGCCGTGTTGCATCGCTTCTTGCCGGTGACGTCGACATGATATCGGGCGTACCAACGACCGATATCACAACACTTCAGGGCAATGATGGTATCCAGCTGAGCCAGGGCGTGTCCAACCGAGTGATCTATCTTCACATGGACCAATTCCGCGAGGATTCACCCTTTGTGAAGGCCAACGGTGGCGGCGATATCAAGAACCCCCTCATGGACGTCCGCGTCCGCAAGGCGATCAGCATGGCGATCAACCGCGATGCAATCGTTGAGCGTGTCATGGAGGGGGTTGCCCTGCCCGCCGGCCAGCTTCTGCCCGAGGGGTTCTTTGGCGTGTCCGACAATCTGGACGTCGTGGCTTATGACCCGGACGGTGCTAAAGCGCTTCTGGCTGAAGCCGGTTATCCCGATGGATTTGAAATGACAATCCATGGGCCGAATGACCGTTACATCAACGACGCCAAAATTGCCGAGGCAATTGCGCAAATGTTGACCCGTGTTGGCATCAAGACAGCCGTCGAAACAATGCCGCGTTCGGTATACTTTGGACGCGCGTCCAAAGGCAGCCCAGAGGGTCTGCCGGAGTTCAGCTTTATCCTCGTCGGATGGGGCGCGGGGTCCGGCGAAGCGTCCTCGCCTCTCAAATCGCTGATCCACACCCATGACAAGGATGCGGGCTTTGGATCATCGAACCGTGGCCGGCACTCGGATGCTGAAACCGACGCACTGATCGAAGAAGCCCTGCGAACAGTCGATGACGCAAAGCGGCAGGAACTGCTCGCCGCGGCGACAGAGCGCGCGATCGAGAACGTGGCGATCATTCCGACGCACTTCCAGGTCAACACCTGGGCGGCCAAAAAAGGTCTGAGCTACATCCCTCGGACCGACGAATACACTCTCGCGACAGGCGTCGTGAAAGAGTAATCGCAATGCATCCGGGCCGCCTTCGCAGCGGCCCGGAGCCTTTGCCCAGGGAATGTCCTCATGACCGTTTTTGTCATTCGCCGATTGCTGCAAGCAATGCTTGTTGTCTTCCTGATGTCGGTGATTGTCTTTTTCGGCGTCAATATCGTTGGTGACCCGGTCTACATGCTGGTCAGCCCCGACGCGGATCAGGCTGACATCGAAGCTGCAATTCGACGGCTTGGATTGGATCGGCCTATTTGGGAACAGTACTGGTTGTTCCTCAAAGGTGCTGCACAGGGTGACCTCGGCGACAGTTTCGTCTTCGGTGAGCCCGCGCTCAAACTGATCCTGCACCATATGCCTGCCACGATGGAACTGGCCTTCAGTGCACTCTTTCTTGCTATCGTGATCGGTATTCCATTGGGTCTTTATGCCGGGCTCTATCCCGACAGCCCGCTGTCCAAGGGCATTATGGCTGGCTCAATCCTTGGGTTTTCGCTGCCGACCTTCTGGGTCGGGCTTATGCTCATCATGCTGTTTGCCGTAGAACTTAGATGGCTCCCAGCGACAGGGCGCGGCGATATCGGCTCGTTTCTTGGGATTCACAGCAGCCTTTTTACGCTCGATGGGTTGAGCCACATCTTCCTGCCTGCTCTCAACCTAGCGCTTCTTAAGATTTCACTGGCAATCCGCCTTACCCGAGCGGGTGTCCGGGAAGCGATGGGACAGGATTACGTGAAGTATGCCCGGGCCAAAGGGCTTTCGACCCGACGCATCATTCTGGTGCATGTAATGAAAAACATCATGATCCCGGTAGTGACCGTCATGGGCCTCGAATTCGGTAGTTTGATCGGGTTCTCGGTGGTGACTGAATCAATCTTCGCGTGGCCGGGAATGGGCAAACTGCTGATCGACGCAATACTGCAATTGGATCGGCCTGTCGTCGTCGCCTATCTGATGATCATCGTACTGTTCTTCGTGCTGATCAATCTGATCGTCGACATACTCTACTCGATCCTCGATCCGAGGGTTCGTTTGCAGGATCAGGGCGCATGACCGACACCGTCACAGATCATTCTCTGACCCCCGCCAAGTCCCCTAAAGTCGAGACGCCGTTCCAGCGATTTCGGGCCGAGTTCTTCGAAAGCAGGATCGCAACAGCGGCGCTCGGCATATTCCTGATCATCGTTCTGCTGGCCATCCTGGCACCCTGGATCACGCCGCAGAACCCCTACGATCTTGGCCAGGTCAGCGTCATGGATGGGCGCTTGCCTCCAGGTTCCGAAGCATTCGACGGATACACGATGTGGCTCGGTTCGGACGGGTCTGGACGCGATCTCTACTCGGCAATTCTCTATGGCTTGCGTATTTCTCTGACCGTTGGGCTTGCATCTGGGGTGATTGCCCTTCTGATCGGTATGGCGATCGGTCTGGTCGCGGCCTACGCCGGAGGCCGGACCGAAGCGTTCATCATGCGCATCGTGGATCTTCAACTGTCGTTCCCGGCATCGCTTGTTGCGCTGATGATGGTTGCGGCACTTGGTAAGGGTGTCGACAAGATCATCCTCGCCCTCGTGATCGCGCAATGGGCTTATTACGCCCGCACGGTTCGCGCGACCGCGCTTGTCGAGCGTGGCAAGGAATATGTCGAAGCCGCGCAATGCCTTGGAATATCGCGACCCCGGATCGTCTTTCGCCATATCCTTCCGAATTGCATGGCGCCTCTGATCGTCGTTGGCACGGTGCAAACCGCCAGCGCAATCTCATTGGAAGCGACGCTTTCGTTTCTTGGCGTAGGCCTTCCACAGACTGAACCGTCGATTGGGGTGCTGATCGCAAATGGCTTCGAGTACATGCTGTCCGGGCGCTACTGGATATCCGTTTTCCCCGGCATCGCGCTCTTGCTGACGGTCGTGTCCATCAACCTTGTGGGCGACCATTTGCGCGATGTTTTGAACCCGAGGTTGAAGAAATGACGGCAGTACTCGAAGTCAGCGGGCTAAAGACCCACTTCTTCACGCACGCGGGTGTGGTCAAGGCCGTAGATGGTGTGGATTTCACCGTCTCCAAGGGCGAGGTAATGGGTCTGGTGGGTGAGTCCGGGTCGGGCAAGTCGATCACCGGGTTTTCCATCCTTGGGCTGATCGATCCTCCCGGGCGCATCGTCGATGGGTCAATCCGTTTTAATGGTGACGAGATCGCGAACGCACCGGAAGAGCGACTCAAGACCTTGCGTGGCAACCGAATCTCGATGATCTTTCAGGATCCGATGATGACTCTCAACCCGGTCCTGCGCGTCGATACGCAGATGATCGAGGCCATTCTCGCCCATGAAAACGTAAGCCGCCAAACCGCCTGGGAAAGAAGCCGTGATGCGCTTGGTTTGGTTGGCATCCCATCGCCGGAAGAGCGATTGCAAGCCTATCCGCATCAGCTTTCCGGTGGGATGCGGCAGCGCGTGGCGATTGCGACAGCCTTCTTGAACCAGCCGGACCTCATTATTGCCGACGAGCCGACGACAGCGCTCGACGTGACAATTCAGGCGCAGATCATCCACGAGGCACAGAAGCTGACGAAACGCACGGGAACCGCGATGATCTGGATCACGCATGACCTTGCCGTTGTGGCAGGGCTCGCGGACCGGATTTCGGTGATGTACGCAGGACGGATCGTTGAGCAAGGCAGTATCGACGATGTTATCGACCGTCCGTTGCATCCCTATACGGTCGGGCTTCTCGGATCGGTTCCGACGGCGAACCGGCGCGGGCAGCGTTTGTTCCAGATCGAAGGGATGACGCCAAACATGCTCGCCCTGCCTGAAGGATGCGCCTTTGGACCGCGTTGTCAGGCCCGAACGGCAGCGTGTTCCAAGCGCCCCCCGATTAAGGACGTGGATGGCCGCAGCCTTCGCTGTTTCAATCCGCAACGCACCAAGGAGACGACGCTTTGAGTGAGCCGCTCGTTGAAATCCGAGGCGTTTCGAAGCGCTTCACCAAACGTTTGGACGTCGCGGGGAAAATCGCACAGCGACTTGGCGCAAACATCCGGGAAGAAACGGTCCATGCTGTCGATAGCGTGAACCTGTCGATTCAAAAGGGTGAGGTTCTGGGATTGGTCGGCGAATCCGGCTGCGGCAAGTCCACTTTGGGACGTGTTGTTGCCGGCATTCACCCTGCAAGTGACGGACAGATGTTCTACGGAGGCAAAGATGTTGCGACGTTGAACGGCACCGACAAACGCGCGGCGACCCTCGCAATTCAGATGATCTTCCAGGACCCCTTTGCCAGCCTAAATCCGCGAATGCGCGTCGAAGATATCATCGGCGAAGCACCGCGTATGCATGGGATCGTCCGCAAGGCAGAGAGTGCGGAATACGTGGACGACGTGATGCGCAAGGTCGGCCTCGACCCGTCGCTCAAGCGGCGTTACGCGCATCAGTTTTCCGGCGGTCAAAGGCAACGGATTGGAATTGCACGTGCGCTCGCCGTGAAGCCGAAGTTCCTTGTCTGCGACGAAGCCATCGCTGCGCTGGACGTGTCGATCCAGGCGCAGGTTATCAACTTGTTCATGGATCTGCGCGAAGAGCTGGGCCTGACCTATCTGTTCATCAGCCATGACCTGAGCGTCGTCGAACACATCGCCGACCGCGTGGCGATCATGTATCTGGGCCGCATTGTCGAGAGCGCATCGACTGAGGAAATTTTTTCGGACCCACGCCATCCCTACACGAAAGCGCTGCTTGCAGAGGCTCCGCGCCTTGATCAGCGCCGGCGTGAGTTTGCCCCGATTGAGGGGGAAATTCCGTCGCCGCTCGATCCGCCATCTGGATGTACCTTCCACCCGCGTTGCCCGGTGGCGACCGCTGAGTGCCGCACCACTGTTCCTGAACTGAAAGCGGGGCGCGGCGGGCGCGAAACGGCTTGCCTGCTGGAACACGCCGAAACCGTTTGAACGAGAAGCTGGAGAGCCCCTTGAAAAACGCCGATCCGATCTGGGACCACGTCGACCGCCATCGTGATGATTTTATCGCCTTGTCAGATCGAGTCTTTGACACGCCCGAGACGCTTTATGCCGAGTACAAGTCCGTCGCCGAACATGTGCAGATGTTACGCGCTCAGGGCTTCAAGATAACAGAGAACGCAGCTGGCATTCCTACGGCCGTGATTGGCGAAGCAGGAGACGAGGGTCCGGTGATTGCCATCCTCGGCGAGTTCGATGCGCTGCCATATCTGAGCCAGGCGCCAGGTGTGGCTGAACATCAGCCGCTTGAAGAGGGCGGCAACGGGCATGGGTGTGGTCACAATCTTTTAGGGGCCGCCGCACTCTTGGCCGCGACGGCGGTGAAAGACTGGCTGGCCGAAAACGGCATCAAGGGCCGTGTGCGATACTATGGCTGCCCCGCTGAAGAAGGGGGCGCGGCCAAGACATACATGGTGCGCGAAGGACTGTTCGATGATGTCGACGCGGCCATCTCCTGGCATCCAGCGACCTTCACAGGCGTGAATGAGGCGAGATCGCTCGCGAACACCCGGATCGACTTCACTTTTCATGGAAAAGCTGCCCATGCTGCTGGCGCGCCTGAATTGGGCCGGTCCGCGCTTGATGCGGTTGAACTGATGAACATCGGCGTGAATTATCTGCGCGAGCACATTCCCGACAGCGCCCGGGTGCATTACGCCTATCTCGATGCAGGTGGTGTTGCGCCGAACGTGGTGCAGGCCAAGGCCACGGTGCGCCAGCTTGTCCGGGCCAGTTCGCTACCCGACCTCGCCGATCTGGTTACGCGTGTCAGAAAGATTGCAGACGGTGCGGCGCTGATGACCGGAACGCAGGT
Organism: Ruegeria sp. BH8; assembly: GCF_056538065.1. Taxonomy (NCBI): domain Bacteria; kingdom Pseudomonadati; phylum Pseudomonadota; class Alphaproteobacteria; order Rhodobacterales; family Roseobacteraceae; genus Ruegeria; species Ruegeria sp. BH8. The sequence continues at coordinate 15,520 of NZ_JBQFSP010000002.1, forward strand.
CACAAGTCAGGTCTTTTCCGGCGTTTCAAACCTGCTTGGAAACCGTCCTTTGGAAGAAACCATGCAGCACGAGCTAGAGAAACTCGGACCCGTCGCCTTTGACGAGTCAGACCTCAGCTTTGCCCGTGAGATTCAGACTACATTGACCAAGGCTGACATCAACACGACCTTCAAGCGGATCGGAGCCAAGCCCAAAAAAAATCTCGCACTCTGCGACTTCATCGCACCTCTTGATCGCCACAGCGATGGTGGCGAAGGCTCAACAGATGTAGGGGATGTGAGTTGGGCAGTTCCGACGGTTCAGGCACGAGTTGCCACCTGTGCCATAGGAACACCGTTTCATACGTGGCAAACAGTTGCTCAAGGCAAGGCACCCGCGGCTCACAAAGGCATGGTCTACGCGGCAAAAGCAATGGCCGCGACGGCCTGTCGACTGGTTGAGGACCCGTCACGCATCGACGCGGCGCGCGCGACACATCAAGACCATCTGGGCGAAACGCCGTATACATGTCCGATCCCTGACGACGTGCGCCCACCTGTCTGAGGGAAAGTGACCATGACCCGCGCTGCTGCCATAGACAACGCCGCCGAATATTTTGACAGCGGTCGATTTGCAACCGATCTTAGCGAACTGGTTGCCCATGAGACAGAGAGCCAGACACCAGAGAAAGCCGCGGAACTTCCGCGCTATCTTGAGGAAGCCCTCGTTCCGCGCCTGAGCAGACTCGGGTTCTCCTGTGAAATCTACCCGAACCCTGTGCACGATGCCGGACCGATCTTGGTTGCAGAGCGCATCGAGGACGACACGCGCCCGACAATCCTGTCCTACGGGCATGGCGACGTGATCCGCGCGCAAACGGATCAATGGCGCGACGGGCTTCACCCATTTCGACTGGTTGATGAGTGCGACCGCCTCTATGGACGCGGAACAGCCGACAATAAGGGGCAGCATCTCATCAATTTGGCGGCGCTGAGCGCTGTCATTGAGGCCCGTGGAGCGCTCGGCTTCAACATGCGCATTCTCATTGAAATGGGCGAAGAAATGGGATCACCGGGGTTGTCGGAGTTTTGCGCCAAGCACAAGGACAACCTAGCCGCAGACGTCCTGATCGCATCGGACGGGCCGCGCCTTCAGTCCGACACGCCCACGTTGTTCATGGGGGCAAGGGGCGGCAATTCGTTCGACCTCATCGTTGATCTAAGAGACGGCGCGCACCATTCGGGTAACTGGGGCGGTTTGCTTGCCGACCCCGCGATGATCCTTGCACAAGCCCTCTCGACGATCACCGATGTGCGGGGCCAAATCCAAATACCAGAATGGCGGCCGACCAGCCTGACTGAAGACATCCGGGACACCCTGCGCAACTTGCCGGTTGGCGGGGATGGTGGTCCGAAGATTGACGAGAATTGGGGAGAGGAAGGCCTGACACCGGCCGAACGCGTCTTCGGCTGGAACAGTTTTGCGGTCCTCGCAATGAAAAGCGGTGTCCCCGAGGCACCGGTCAACGCGATCTCGGGATTTGCCATAGCCGCCTGCCAGCTCCGCTTCGTTGTTGGCACTAACCAATCCGATATCCTGCCCGCCCTTCGACGCCACCTTGATGCGAGAGGTTTTGAGATCGTTCAGATCAAGCCTCATGACCGCAGCTTCTTTGATGCAACGCGAACGTCGCCCAACCATCCGTGGGTGTCTTTTGTCGCGCGTTCGCTTGAAAAAACGTGTGGGAAGCCACCCCATGTCCTGCCAAATCTCGCCGGTTCCTTGCCCAACGAGGTCTTTTCCGATTTGCTCGGTCTCCCAACGGTTTGGGTGCCGCACTCCTATCGCGGCTGTTCGCAGCACGCGCCAAACGAGCACGTGTTAAAGTCAGTTTCGCGTGATGCATTGCGCGCAATGGCCGGGCTTTTTTGGGATATTGGCGACCTTGCCAGGTCGCTCTGATCCCGCGCCACAAAGGACTTCATCCGTACCTGGATCGGGCGTGTATCGCATATCTGACTGTAAATGACCGCTTTCACAGATTGGTAGAGTTGCTCTCGCATATGCAGCGAAAGTCAGCTTCCCGCCCAGACTTCAATTTAGGCATGTCTGCTTCTGGCTGTCTGCAGCCTTCCGGCACAAGCGTGCCAATTGCGGGAAAATCCGCAAGACATCTTCAGCGCTTTTCAACTCTGGGTCTGCCATCCCTCCCAACGCGGTCATTAATTTAAGCAGCTAGGGCATGTGTAAAATTGGCCTACTAGATTCTTAGTTCCACAGACGTTCGGCAAAGGCCAAATCCTGCTCCCGCAACCAATACTTCCTAGTTAGATATCAAACACTTAGCGCCCCAAGGGGCGCTTTCTGCGTTCAGGGCCACTGCACAACTGGAAGCTCTCTGGAAGCATTAGGGACTAAAAAATACGCTGCTGGTCCCCAACGGTATTTTGCGTCACCCTGGTACAAGGTCTTCAAGTTCCGGCATCAGAACAACGCTTTCCTGTTCGTTCGGGTCCGTGCGTGCGATAACTGCAACTGCGGGTTCATTCCCATCGTTGAACGGAAGGTGCGGAGTGTTTGATGGTATATAGATCAGGTCTCCTGCTTGCGTTTCCATAACGTGTTCTAGCCTGTCGCCCCAATACATCTTAGCAGACCCGGAAATCACATAAATCGCGGTTTCATGTGTCTCATGTTTATGCGCCCTGGCGCGCCCTCCGGGCGGGACCGTGAGCAGATGCATGCAGATAGCTTGGCTTCCTACCGTCTGTCTGGCGATGCCTTCGAAGTAATCGAACCCCTGTTTCCCGGAATAGGTTTCGCCGGGGTGCAGTTTCGCACAATCCGCCATCTAGGTATTCCTTCCTAAGATTTGAGCGAGAGAATGATACGCCAGCTTCGCCTGGAAACGTAGGGAAATCAGAAGCGGGTTTTGGGCGGAGATTCTAACGAGCCTTATGAACGAACCGCATACCGGGTGATACGGCCTGAGATACATAAGGACGAAGAAACCCACGTTTGCGGACGTTACTCATACCAAACTGTGCACGTAGCCATGACAGGTCCGTACCTCGACCCTCCTCCAAAATCTTCCCTGTTGGGCGGTCACATGGCGTATTGCCATTGAAGACCTTTGGAAAGATTTCATTACTTCGGGTCAGAGAAAGGGTCCGGAGGGGTATTCAATCGCAGATGCCGCATGAATGCCCGTGCGATCCTTGGAACCGGTTTTTGATCAGAGACCACAAAATGGCCCCGGTACCGCATAAGAGATTCAAATCGGACAAATGCCAGGTCGGGAGATCGGTAATGGTAGACGGGAAAGGGATTGATAACAGACAGCCCCAATCCTTCGCGCGCCATGTCGGCAGCGGCGAATGAGGTTGAAACTTCGGCAACGATCCTCGGTTTAGCGCGCACTTGATGAAGCAACCGGTCCAGCTGCCCGCGCCGCCCATGTCGATACGTCAGCGCGATCAGCTCTTGCTCATGCAAGTCTGAAGGCGTCAGAACGGTGCGTTCAGACAGAGGATGTTCGGGTCGCATGACGCAAACGGCTGGTGACTCGCGAAATGGTATAAGTTTGATGCCAGCGCGGCTTTGTTCAATCCCGGTCACGGCAAGATCAAATCGGTTCTCAAGCACGCCAAGCGTGACCATATCCGACGTTGTCACCTCAAGGTTCACGAAAAAACCGGGATTCCCGCGAATGAAACTGGCGATGAGGGAAACGATGTATCGATGAGCATAGCTGGGCGGTGCAACGAGGCGCAGTGTTTCCTGCACAGTTTCGCCCGGACCATCGATCCTGTCCAATGCCTCGAACAAAGGATCCAATCGCATATTCAGCCTTACGGCTTCTTGCGTCGGTCGCAATCTGCCTGCATCCCGTTCGAACAGTGTTCTGCCCAGTCGATCCTCTAAGCTGCTGACCGAGCGACTGACCGCGGACTGAGATAAGCCGAGCTGTCGTGCGGCAGCGGCCGTTGTTCCAGACTGCATGAGCGCACGGAGCGCCTGGTATTCCGGCAGAGAATGCCAGTTGCGAGGTTTCTTCATCGCTGGGCGCCCGCATGATTCCGACTAGCTCTATGAGTAAAACTCATCAAGATTTTTTGCAATCATGATGATTGCGTCTGTTAGCGTGTGTCGAAATGACACTAACCTGGGAAAAACGAGTTTGAGCACCTCCCCTCTTATCTTTGATGGGCACAATGATGTTCTGTCAAAACTGGCCTCGTCAGGCGGTCTGCCCGAAGCGGGCCGCTTCCTGACCGGGCTCGAAGGTGCAATCGACTCTGTTAAATCCAAGGCCGGTGGATTTGGCGGAGGCTTCTTTGCCGTCTGGGTCCCTTCGCCTATCGATGCCGATGCTAAAATGGAAGAAATGGTCCAGCCTAGCTATGACCTGCCGCTTCCCAATCATATAGACGCCGAAGATGCTCTGCCCTCAGCGCTGGGGCAGATTGCCATACTGCTGGAACTGGAACGTTTGGGGGCGTTGAAAGTGGTTCGATCAGTTTCGGATATTCGAAACAGCATGGCGCTAGGCCAGATTGCGGCCATTTTTCACATCGAGGGCGCCGAGCCGATTGATGCCGATCTGCATTCGCTTGACGTGTTTCATGCGGCGGGGTTGCGATCATTGGGGCCCGTGTGGAGCCGACCCAACATTTTTGGCCATGGTGTGCCGTTTAGATATCCATCGGGGCCGGACACTGGCCTTGGATTGACGGATCATGGACTGCGGCTTGTGCAGCGATGCAATGCGCTGGGTATCATGTTGGATTTGTCCCACCTCAATGAAAAAGGTTTCTGGGATGTAGCGCGGTATTCGGATGCGCCTTTGGTCGCAACGCATTCGAATGCCCACGCCATCTGTCCGCACGCGCGAAATCTGACCGATGATCAGCTTCGCACCATCGCGGAAAGCGACGGGATGGTCGGGTTGAACTTTGCCACTGCGTTTCTGCGTGAGGATGGTCGGATGCTGTCCGATGTGCCGTTGATGCAGGTTCTGAAGCACCTTGACCACCTGATCGGGATAATGGGTGAAGACCGGGTCGGGCTTGGGTCCGATTATGACGGGGCGGTCGTGCCGGACGACGTGAAGGACATCTCGATGCTGCCTCGATTGAGAGATGCCATGGTGACCCATGGATACGGCGAAGAGCTCATCAAGAAGCTCTGCCACGAAAACTGGTTGCGTGTTCTTGAGAAGACCTGGGGCTCGTAACCGTTAGTGAAGACTTGATGACAGAGAGGACAAAATGAACGCATTTAACAGATTGCTTACCGGTGCGGCGCTAGGATTGGCGCTGGCCGTGACCTCGACTTCGGCAATGGCCGAAACGCCGCCGAACATGCTGGTTATCGCGCATCGTATCGACGACATCACGACGTTGGACCCGGCCGAAAGCTTTGAGTTTGCGGGTTCGGATGTCAGCCGGAATGTCTATCAGAAGCTGGTGAACTTCGACCCGCTCAATCTGGATGCTGGCTATCAGCCCGACATCGCTGAAAGTTGGGATGTGTCTGAAGACGGCAAATCGATTACCTTCAATATCAGGGAAGGGTTGACCTTTCACTCTGGTAATCCGGTGACGGCAGAAGATGTTGAATTTTCACTGCGTCGGGCGATCATTCTAAACAAGACCCCGGCCTTTATCCTGACTCAGTTTGGGTTCACGCCGGAAAATGTCGAACAAACGATTGTCGCGGACGGCAACACTCTGACGATCACGACGGACAAACCCTATGCGACATCCTTCGTTCTGAACTGTCTGACCGCTACCATCGGCGGCATTGTCGATAAGAAGACGGTGATGGAACACGACAAGGATGGCGACTTGGGTAATGAATGGCTCAAGACCAATACTGCTGGATCTGGGGCTTATAGCCTGGTCAGCTGGAAACCCAATGAAAGCGTAACACTGAAGTCGAACCCCGCTTTCTATTTGGGTGCTCCGGCCATGGAGCGTGTGGTTGTCCGCCACGTTCAGGAAAGCGCCAGCCAGCGCCTGTTGCTGGAACGTGGTGATATCGATGTCGCGCGCAACCTGAATCCAGAAGATGTTGCCGGCGCTTCATCTGTTGCCGGCGTAAAGATTGCAGACGAGCTTAAGGGCCGCCTGATGTATGTTTCGCTGAGCCAGAAACATCCCGAGCTGAGCAAGCCTCAGGTTCGGCAGGCGTTCAAGTATCTGGTTGACTATGAAGGGATGCGCGACAGCTTCCTGAAAGGGCAATACACGATCCACCAGAATTTCCTGCCCCAAACCTATCTCGGTGCCTCTGACGAGACGCCGTTTAGCTTTGATGTGGAAAAGGCCAAGGCCCTGCTGGATGAAGCAGGTGTAAGCGGGCTTGAGATTGAAGTAGGTGTGCGTGAAGCGCAGGAACGGATCGAAATCGCCCAGTCGCTACAGAATGCGCTGAGTCAGGTTGGCATCACGATGAACATCACCGTGGGGACCGCCAAACAAATTTTGGCGCGGTATCGTGCGCGGGAACTGGATGTTTACCTTGGCGCATGGGGGCCGGACTATCCCGACCCGCAGACGAACGCAGGTACCTTTGCCTATAACCCGGATAATTCGGACGAAGCCAATGCCACAGGATTGCTGGCTTGGCGGAATTCTTGGGATACCGGCGGGCTGACCGAGAAAACGGATGCGGCTGTTGTCGAAAACGACACCGCGAAACGGGCTGACATGTACAAGGAAATCCAGGCCGAGTTCCGCGAGACTTCGCCATTTGTCATCATGTTCCAGCAGATTGAGCAATCGGCCCTGCGTGAAAACGTGACGAATTTCTCAACCGGTCAGGCGATCACTTCGGCGTCGTATTGGCAGGTGACCAAGTAAATGGCACTGGCCGAAAGACCAACTGAGGGGCGCCGCTCGGCGCCTCTTATCCATTGGATCAAGAGTATCCTGAAAACTCTTGGCACCATCGCAATTACAATGCTGGGTCTGCTTTTTGTGACCTTCATCATCGGTCGCGTGATGCCGATCGACCCGGTGCTGGCGATCGTAGGCGAACGCGCATCGCAATCGACTTATGATGCGGTCTATCAACAGCTTGGTCTTGATAAACCGCTGTTGGTTCAATTTGGATATTACCTTTGGGATGTTCTGCACGGCGATTTTGGCGATTCACTTCTGAATGCCCGCCCGGTTTCTCAGGATATTGCCCGCGTCTTCCCTGCCACGCTGGAATTGGCGACTTTGGGCGTTCTGATTGGAATATTTCTGGGTGTTCCGCTTGGTGTGATCGCCGCAGTCAAGCGCGGATCATGGATCGATCAGATCGCCCGTGTGGTCGCGCTTGTCGGGTATTCAATGCCAATCTTCTGGCTGGGGCTCATGGGGCTTCTGGTCTTCTACGGGATACTCGGCTGGGTTGGTGGCCCGGGCCGCCTGGATATCTTCTATGAAGACCTTGTTCCCACGCGAACAGGGCTGATCTTGCTAGACAGTGCCTTGGCTCAGGATTGGGATGTCTTCCGCAATGCGTTGTCCCATATCATCCTGCCCGCAGCTTTGCTGGGGTACTATTCGCTTGCCTATATCAGCCGGATGACCCGATCCTTCATGCTGGAGCAGTTGTCGGCCGAGTATGTCATCACCGCTCGCGTTAAAGGGCTGTCTGAAAGACAAGTTATCTGGCGCCACGCCTTCAAAAATATCCGGGTGCAACTGATCACAGTGATCGCACTCAGCTATGCCAACTTGTTGGAAGGATCAGTTCTGACCGAGATCATCTTTAGCTGGCCGGGGATCGGCAGCTATATCACGACGGCTTTGCTGAGCGCCGACATGAATGCCGTTCTTGGAGGAACCGTTGTGGTCGGGCTGATCTTTATCTGCCTGAACATATTCTCGGACCTTCTTTACCGTTTCTTTGATCCGAGGTCGAAATGAGCGACATGACCTTGCGCCAGTGGCTGCTGACCGACGAGCCGACTTCGCGCCGCCATGCCAGACTGGCCAGCTTCTACAAAGGCTGGCTGACTTTGCGATCAAACTCGATGGCGATGGTCGGGTTGGCGATCCTTGTCATCCTTGTTCTGGCAGCGCTCTTTGCGCCTTTTCTTGCGCCGCACGATCCCTTTGTTCAGAGCCTGTCCAGCCGACTTCTCCCCATCGGGGCTGAAGGGCACCTGTTGGGAACCGACAGCTTGGGGCGGGATATTCTGTCACGCCTGATCTTTGGGGCGCGAATTACACTGTACATCGTAGCTCTTGTGGCGCTCATCGCACCGATTGCGGGGCTTCTGGTCGGGACTGTTGCGGGATATGTGGGGGGATGGACGGATGTGATCCTTATGCGCATCACGGATATTTTCCTCGCTTTTCCACGACTTGTTCTGGCGCTGGCGTTTGTCGCAGCGCTTGGGGCAGGGATTGAAAACGCGGTTCTGGCAATCTCACTCACGGCGTGGCCTCCCTATGCGCGTATGGCGCGTGCAGAAACCCTGACCATCCGGTCAACCGACTATATCAACGCGATCCGCCTTCAGGGTGCCGGGCCGCTGCGCATCATCACCCGGCATATCTGGCCACTTTGCATCTCATCTTTGATCGTGCGGGTCACGCTGGATATGGCCGGGATCATTTTGGCTGCAGCCGGTCTTGGTTTTCTGGGGTTGGGGGCACAACCTCCAAGCCCGGAATGGGGTGCCATGATATCCGAGGGTCGAAGGTTCATCCTTGATCACTGGTGGGTGGCCACGGTGCCGGGGCTCGCAATTTTCACGGTTTCGCTGGCTTTCAACCTGTTGGGTGACGGGCTGCGGGACGCGCTTGATCCAAAGGACGGTGGGCAATGAACTTACTCGACATCGAAGATCTGTGGGTTCGTTTCCCAACCCGTCAGGGCGTGTTTGACGCCGTGCGGGGCGTGTCGTTTTCGCTGGGGCGCGAGCGTCTGGGGATCGTCGGCGAAAGCGGCTCGGGCAAGTCGATGACGGGACGGGCCATTCTGCGCCTGATCCGAAATCCGGGTATCGTGGAGGCCAAACACATCAATTTGGAAGGCCGAGACCTGATGAAGCTCAGCGAGCGCGAGATGCGTGAGGTGCGAGGGAAGCAGATCTCCATGGTGATGCAGGACCCCAAGTTTTCTCTGAACCCGGTGGTCACCGTTGGCGAGCAACTCATGGAAGCATACCTTCAGCACAATTCCGGCTCGAAGGCCCATGCTAAGAAGATGGCTATCGAGATGTTGGATAACGTCTCAATCCGTGATCCTGAGCGGGTGATGCGAACGTACCCGCATGAGGTGTCTGGGGGTATGGGGCAGCGCATTATGATTGCGATGATGTTGATTCCCAATCCCAAGATACTGATTGCCGATGAACCAACTTCGGCGCTTGATGTCAGCGTTCAGCGGCAGGTGCTGAACATCATGGATGGATTGGTCAAGGAGCGGGGGATGGGTCTGATATTCATCAGCCACGACCTGAATCTGGTGTCTGAATTCTGCGACCGTGTTCTCATCATGTATTCGGGTCGCATCGTCGAGGTTTGCGAGGCTGACAAGCTGCATCAGGCCCAACATCCCTATACCCAGGGCTTGCTGAACTCGCTGCCGCGCCTTGACGAAAAATGCACTCACCTGAGTGTTCTCACACGCGATCCGTCGTGGTCCGAAGCCCCGAGCGTGAGGGGCTGAAATGAAGGCACTTGAAATCAACAATCTGAATGTCTGGTTTGGTCATGCACACGACCGGGTCGATGCGGTGAAGGACGCAAACCTTGAAGTCGCGCAGGGCGAGAGTTTTGGCCTTGTGGGCGAAAGCGGGTCCGGCAAGTCGACAATTCTGAGGGCAATAACGGGACTTGCACCGCAATGGTCGGGCACAATCCGCGTAGAAGGTCAGGCGATATCCGGGTCCCGGCGGGATCGGTCATTCTTTCGAACCGTCCAGATGGTGTTTCAGGACCCGTATGCATCGTTACATCCCCGACATACTGTCGACCAGGTCCTCAGTGAAACTATTCATCTGCATGGGTTTGGGGACATCGATAAACGCGTGAGCGATTTGCTCAATGACGTCGGACTTGGGCAAAAATTCCGGTTCCGGTATCCACACCAGCTTTCCGGTGGCCAACGACAACGCGTGGCAATCGCAAGGGCCTTGGCAGGTGAGCCGGATATCTTGCTTTTGGACGAACCCACGTCAGCTTTGGATGTCAGCGTTCAGGCCGAAGTGCTCAACCTGTTGACTGACCTGCGCAAGCAGCGCGGACTGACCTATCTGATGGTGTCTCATGATCTTCCGGTTATCGCACATATGTGCGAGCAATTGGCAGTTATGAGAAATGGTGAAATTGTTGAGGTCATGTCCTCGGAAACTTTGCGTTTGGGGAATCCAAGCCACGAGTATTCCAAGCAATTGTTGACCGCGTCTGTTGCTCCGAACCAATAACGAATGTTCATTCAATGTGGGGTTTGTCCTTCACACGATTAATTTGGGGGTCAGACAATAGCGTCCTTTGGCACGTCTGATGTGAATTTATCCCTATTTCGATAGGGACCGCGACGACACTACAGCGATCGAGATATTGGAAACGGCTACAAATTGTGTAACCGTGAAGCATGCAAGTAATGCAATATAAGTTTTAGCAACGAGGTCACTAATGAAAAGCAAGGTGCAAAACTTGGCGATTGCGGTTGCGTTACTGATCGCGCCACCTGTTTCAGCCCAGCAACCTGATTGGTCTTTTTCGGGCACAGCTTATCTGTTCATGGCCGAAACGGATATTTCTCTTGCAACACCAAGTGGAACAATCGACGGCACGTTGAGTTTTTCAGACGCTCTCGAAAACCTGGATTTTGCGTTTATGGGCAGTATTTCCGCGTCTAACGGGCGCTGGTTGTTGCTTGCGGATTACAACTACACCGATTTGGCGTTCAGTAACTCAACTCCCGGCCCGGCGTTTTCGAGTTTGGATACCTCTGCCACAACACAATTTCTCAGCGGCTATGTCGGGTACCAGGTTTATCAGACACCTGCGATCAGCGTGGCCTTAGCAGGGGGGTTCAGGTGGTTCAGCACGGAAACCACGTTCAGATTGCAACCTGGGGTCGCTGCTGGGCGAAGTGTGACGACCGACGACAACTGGACTGATCCGGTCGTCGCTGCCCGTGCAAGAGTTCGGATATCTGACAAATGGTCAGGGAGCGGGTTCGTGGATTATGGCGGGTTTCGGAGCGGTAGCGAAACCTGGCAAGTTTTGCTGACTGCAGATTATGAAATCAATGACAGATGGCTGATCCGCGGCGGCTACCGGTATATTTCCTTCGATCATGAGATCAACGGCAATGATTTCAGGTTTGACCAGTCCGGCCCGCTGCTGGGCGCAACGTACAGGTTCTGAAGACAACGTCAGGCGCATCCCTGATACTAACCTATGTTGCAACAGCGGCTGAACGCGGTTGTTTCTAAGGGCTGTCGTCGCTCGATAGTCCAGAAACGCACTGTCTGATTTCAAATAAGCTTTTGCTTTTTATGATTATTTTTTACTTTGGTAAATGGCGGAGACGAAGGGATTCGAACCCTCGAGACCCTTCCGGGCCTACTCCCTTAGCAGGGGAGCGCCTTCGACCACTCGGCCACGTCTCCGCCGACGGGTATATCCGTGCAAGCAACGGAAATACAAGGTCAATTCCGCAAAGTTTGGTTTTTTTTGCAGATCTGTCCGAACTCTTTGAAATAGAACGGAATCGCACCGGTTTGCATACACCATTTGTAAGTACGGGTTCACTTTCTTCAGGCCCGATGCAGTTCGTAATATCCTTAGAATCGCGGGCCTTGCCTGTGGCATCTGGCCTGATGTACGAGAATTTGAACGTGGCAAGTCTACAGCGGAGTTCAAGTGCTCGGTTGGCTTTGCAACGTGGAACCGGGTCACGAGTTTTTGCGTGATTGCGTTCCGTGCGCCAGTGCGAACCCAACAACTTATTGAAAAAGCATAGAAAACACATTCTCTTTTTGGAAGTCACGATCCGGTAACGCCGTGATGCGAATCGTTCTTTCGTCGTTGAGGAGAACATCATGTCGCAACATACCGTTCCGTCTGAACCATGGCAGAACCCTGACGAAGCCAATCAAAAGGTAGGCCGGGGTCGGCGCCGTTTGAGTGTGTTGGCGCGTTCCACTCAGGAGGTTTTCAAGGATCACAACGGTGAATCGGACCTTTTTGAAGGGACATGGCCCACGAATTTCTCGAAGGGTTTGCGTCATGACGTGAACGGAATTGTCGACGCGCAGGTCTATACCGAGTTTCTGGAAGAAGTGGCGGATCCGACCTGCACCGACAATCATGGCAATCGGTTGGCGTTGTTCGACACGCCAGCCTATTCCGGGCCCTTCCGCACCGCGCCATCAGAGGGTGGTGAATTTAGGTGGCGTGCGTGGGAAGGGCCAATCCTGGGCCATCGGCTTGGTCTCAACGGATGTGACGCGGGGGGGGTGGGAATTGCACCCGCGCCCCGGCTTGGATCGGATGAGTTGGCGGCGGAGATGGCCGAGATTTACGCGATGGCCTATCTGCGGGATGTGCCGTTCGAATCCATCAGGGATGGTGCCGGTGATGCGGCCAACGTGGCGGGTGCCCTTTGTCAGATGGAATGGTTCCGTCGCGATGGCAGCCCTCGGGACGCTGATGGCGCAGAGATTGGAAAGGTTTCGGCGGCGCGGCGGGTTCGGGACGGTGGCGGCCTGACCCCTCAAACCCTGTTTCGCGGTTGCTCACAGGGCTGTGCACAGGGACCGTATCTGTCGCAGTTCCTGGTACAAGGCCACGATCCACTGACAGCAGATCAAGCGCGCCGACAAAAGCAAAAGCTGACGCAGGCAATGGCCGTCGGGGCTGTTCCCTTCGGCGCTTTGAGGATCGACCAGAAAATCCAGCCGCAGGCGGCGGGCGTGGACTATCTGCGGGATTGGGCTGAGTGGCTGGACGTTCAGAACGGGGCGGACACGACGGCTGAACAAGCCTTTGAGAGCGAGGGAACGAAATTCATTGAAACACCGCGCGACCTTGCCTCTTACGTGCATTTTGACAGAATCTATCAGGCTTTTTTCAATGCCTGCCTGCTGATGCTGGGACAGGGCACGCCGACAGATGAAGGTTTGCCCGAGGATGGATATGCCGGTGTGCGTGATCCAGGCTCTGCCTGCGGCGGCGCGCACGTACTGTCCCTGTTGACGGAAGCCGGGGCACGGGCCCTGAGGGCCGCGAAACGCCAGACGTTTCAGGTGCACAATCGTGCCCGGCCTGAAAAGCTGGGCAGTGTTACGAGTTTGATGGCGAACGGTCACGGCGCAACCCTTGGCGCGGCCGAGCCTTTTGCCGCGACCCATCTGGGAAAACTCGAAGCGGCGACAAGCGAAGGTTTCAGCCTTATGGATGCAATCGCCGCCTCGCCTTCGGTGAAGCGGTTTGCGCATAACGCCATTTCCCATAAGGGCTTGCCGCGAAATGACCGTAACTTGCTGCTGCCGGTTGCTTACCCCGAAGGGTCGCCAATGCACCCGTCTTATGGGGCGGCTCATGGTGCCGTTGCCGGGGCATGCGTCACAGTGCTCAAAGCTTTCTTCAGAACGCACGCTTTGGATGGATTACGGGTTTCTTTGGCTGCGGCTGGTCTGCCTCGGGTCCTTGTGCCAGCTGCGGGGGGTAAGACCCTGATCGACTCGACCCGACCGGAAGACAGTGCAGACTGCCTGACGCTGAATGGCGAGCTGAACAAGCTGGCTGCGAATATTGCACTTGGGCGCAATCTGGCAGGGGTTCATTTCTATAGCGATTATTTCGACAGTATCCGGATGGGTGAGCGTATCGCGGTCGGAATACTGGCAGAGCATATGGCAAAATCACCGACGTCATCGAAAGTGTCACTGGAGACTTTTGACGGCGATCATCTCAGCATCTCGGGAAAACGGTCTTCTGGCAGTGAAATCCACGTTGCCAATAGTTCGCCTGAATTGTGGTGGACCCGCCACCTGCCAGAACAGGCAGGTTGGGGCGGATGAAGTTTCAATTTTTTTCGGAGAGAGATTTTTCATGATGCTTCCGTGCCCGTCAACGATGATGATCTCTCGAACCAGGCTGGAACTGCCGTGGCAATTATTGATGGCAGATCAGCCCTGCATTTCAGATACGGATCGGTGTTCGGTGATGGCTGTTTTTCAATCGCCAGGTTGCGCCGATAGGGGGGTGAGTGAAGCTGCCCTGTCGGATTGGAACTCGAGAATTGAAGGGATGTTCGATGGCAATGGAGTGAGCCCGTTCTTGGTCACGGACCCAGACGACATCGTCGATGGTCAGATATCGACGGGGTTCAAATGGTCTGCCAACCCGCGCGAACCCCGGGATTGTCTGGGCGAGGAACTGGCCGCCAGTCTTTCGGATCAGGGATGGGCAAGCCGGGCTGAACTGCACAATGAATTTTTGGAATATGCGCTGATTTTACGTCCCGATTCCGACGGCAAAATGCGGCCGAAGCGCTTTGTCGCCACGACCGAACTGATGGAGTGGTGGAGAACCATGGCAGTGTTCGATCTGAATCACTTCCTTTCGGTCGTCGAAACCGTATCCAGATGTTCATATTCCTGCGAAGAGCTGTTCGAGGTTTCGCGAGCAGATTGGTGCGAGATGGATGTGCCTCAACGCATCGCTCGTTTTCACAAAAGACTGGTGGGAACAGATTTTGCCCATCCACCAGAGCATCCGTTGAATATCGAACATGCTTTGTTCATGACCACAGAGACAAACAGCCTGAGCGACCTGATCGCCACAATGCATCTTTCCTCATTTCCCTATGTTGTCGGCCATGGTGAAAACAGAAGGCCCGCGCGGCTTTGTGAGGTGTTACATTTTGCCAACCGACAGGATCTGTATTGTCGCCATGCGGGATCTGGGTTGGCGGGTGAAGCCCTTGATCTGGCCTTCTCCAAGGGCACGGCGACACCGACAGGGCGTACGATGGCGTTCGCGAATCCTCTGGGGCTTTATTTTCGGGCGTTTCACATTTCCGAACTCTTCGTGGATGCGGTGAATGTGCCGACAGATTGGGTGCGTTATCCGCGCGGTGAAGCTGGAATGCCCATGCGCCTTGAGTTCGGGCCGGGCGACGATGATCCCCGGTTTCTGGACGATATCACCATGGGAACAGGGCCAACCGCACGGCCTGTGTCGGGTTACGCGCTTGCCAGCCTGATCGAAGTTGGCCCCTTGATAACAGTGGCGGCCAATCCACGCGCGATCACAAGGGTCGAATTTGTTGAAGTCCCGCCTGTTGATCCAAGCGATATCGTTTGTGGACTGCCGGAAACCCAACGATGCAAACAGATTTCTGAATTTGCGGACCGGACCGAAACTGAGGTCTTTGGCAACGTAGCGCCAACTTGCCAATTCAGTCACTGAAAAGGTTTCAAACCGGCACGGCTTTGACAACGGGCAAAGGTATTTCCGGCGCGGTCATATCGAATATGGCAATCGGGCGACCGGCAGCGTTGGCCGCCGCTGTCAACACAGTCATCAGCGTCGGGTCGGGACTCTGCCAGGCGTCCACATCGAAAGAGGATGCCGGAGTTGTCGGGCGATCGGTTCGCGCGCCGCGATACAGTCGGAACAAGCGCGCCTGTTCCTCATTCATCGCGTCATCTGTCACGCCGGTGTGGTCAAGCGTCACCATATTGCGCCAGGACACAACCGCTTCGCATGCCGCGTGCCAGACACCTGTCGCCAGATCGGCGGAAAAAGCCGTTCCATAGGTTGGTCGCCCGCCATCCGCATCGGCGCAGACCGCACGCAGTAGCAGGCCGACGCCCGAAACCATGCGAACGTGAACGCTCAGATGACGCAGGTAGGTGTTCAGCCAGCGGGTCAGATCACGCGGCAACGCTGTTTCGGGCAACACTTGGTCGAAACCGCGTGGTCCAAGCGCGTGTTCCAGGCATTCAAATGCGGCCCATAACGCAGCGGCCTCATGCGTTGGTCCGGCTGCGGCCCCCTTCGACGTGATCTGCCCATCGCTGCCCGGCGCACCCAGAGCAAGGGCATCATTTGGCAGAACATGCGTGGCACCATCCGATGAAATCAGGCTTTCGCGGGTTTCGGGCGAATCCGCGCTGTATTGCAGCGCATAACGTTCGATCGCTTCGAAACCCGAAAGTCGCGCGGCTACGTTCCGGTTACGCGCTGTGCCAAAGGACACGCGATGTTTCATTGCGCCAGCGGGTGGCACTGTTCCGTTTCGCAAATTGACCATGCGAAAGGCGGTGTGGATCGGAGCACCTTTGGGAAATTCAGCAAAAGAAGGTCCGGAAATAATCCCTGCGTTTTCGGCCAGTTCAATCAGCGCGTCGGTCATTTTTGTTTCCGGATAGGTATGTAACGGGTTATACAAATGGTTGTGGTTGTTAAGAAAGGACTTTTAGTATGGCTCGTTTGACTATTAATCCGAAATACACACTTAAGGATCTTGGGTGTGAAGTTCTGAACGCCGCCCGGAGCAACGCGCTGGGGTCACAAGAGGGTCGCGACGCGGCTGAGCGGCAGATTCATGAAATCCTTGCTGATGTCGGTAATCCTGCGGTGGAGTTTGTTTATGATTCCAAGAACAAGGTTCATATCGTAATCCCTGATCTGAGCGATAAAGAGCCAGACCCAAATCCCGATCACGAGTCATGGTGCTGCAAGCTGGCCTATGAAGCGATGGGTGGCATTGTCGTTTATGGCTGTGGTTCCTGATCGCAGTATCTGAACTTGCCTGAGGAGTTTATTTGAGTAAGGCAAAAACCAAGATATTCCTGACCGGTCCGTTTCAGGTGATTTGCAACGACGGCCAGGATGCAACACCACGCGGCACCAAGGCGAAAGCGCTTCTCGCCTTGGTGTTGTTGTCTAAGAATGCTGTTCGCAGCAGGGCCTGGCTGCAAGACAAGCTTTGGAGCAAAAGCTCACCTGCACAGGGTGCGGCCTCGTTGCGCAAGGAACTTAGTGTCCTGACCAAGCATCTGGCCGGGTTCGGTCTGGGGTTTTTGGACATCGGGCGCGAGAATGTCTCCATCGACCTGAAAGCGCTTGAAATTGATTTGTTTGATGAACCGCTTCAACCGGATCGCGCCGAGCTTCTGGAAGGGTTGGATGTTGCAGACCCGGAATTTGAAGACTGGTTGGCAGTTGAACGGCAAGCGTATTGGGACGTTGGTTTTGATGAAAATGCGCCTGTCCCGGTTGGCGCGCGCTTTCCATCCCATTGGGGGCATCAGAGACCTGCAATTGTAGTCGAGCCGTTTGAAGTAATTGGTGACGATAACAATATCAACGTTGCGGCGGCGTCGATACGGGACGAATTGCTTTTCCTCTTGGGTACGTTGTCGGATGTCATCGAATTGCGTGATGCGCGCAGGCAAGAAGGGCCTGTCGACGGCTATATGCTAAGCGGCAGCGTGGTAGCGGCCGAAGGACTGCGGGTGGCGGCACAATTAACATCAACCGTGGATCAGGTGTGCCTATGGACCGAACGTTTCCGGTTTCGGGAAAAGGATACGTTTGACGCCGTTGAAGAAATCGCAATGAAAGTTGTCGAAGCGCTTCAACTACGGCTGCGGGATGGTCACTGGTCCGACATCTGGTCAGCACGCGCCACATCCACCGAAGTTTGGACGGCATTTCAGAATGGTCGCATTCAGGAGAGCCTTACGACCAAGGACGGCCTGTTTCGTGCCATCCGCCAGTATGAGGTCTGTTTGCAGCGCGATCCGGACTATCTGCCTGCGCGGATCGCTGTCGGATTCTGCCGCCTGGATCTGATCCGGTTGGGCATGGAAGATTCGCCGGAAAAAACGCTGGCTCTGGTCGAGGCCGACTGCGCCGTCATGCGTGAAAAACACCCGGCGGATCCTTATTGCGCCGCACTCGAAGCGTTTACCCACAGTGTTGCTGGCCATACTGCCGAGGCTTGCCAGCTGATGCGCAAGGTACTTGAGAGGTTCCACAGCAGCCCCGAATTGCTGGGCTATTATGGTGTCTTGTTGATGTATGATGACCGGCTTGAGGACGGAATAGCCACGTATCGGCAGGCCCTCGCGTTAACGCCGCACCCGCCGATCTGGATCGAGGCGAACCTGTCCATGACCCTTGCCCTCTCCGGAGACAAGGCAGCATGGCAGCACGCGCATAATGTCTTGCGAGTGGACCCCGGCAGCGTGCGGGCGCGGGTTGTGTTATGCATGTTGTCCGCCGCCGCTGGCAACCAGTCACTGGCACGCCGGCACGCCCGTCGCATCCTGGAATTGCAGCCCGGTTTCACGGCAGAGCGCTGGGCCTGGCCGGGCTGTTTCAAAAACAGAAAATACTATGACGAAGGTGCACGACTGTTGGCCGAAGCAGGTCTGTGATGGCGTCTAATTGTCGTCCAGCACTTTGCGGGCGACGCGGAAACACTCCAACGCCTGCGGAACGCCGCAATAAATCCCGACCACGTGGATGATGGCGCGTATTTCTTCTTTGGTCACCCCGTTGGTGATGGCACCCCGGCAGTGGATTTCCCATTCATGCATCTTTCCCAGTGCTCCGATCATGGACAGGTTCATCATCGACCGCGTTTTTGCGTCGATCACGTCATCCCCCCAGCCAAAACCCCAGCACCAGGCGGTCATGGCTTCCTGAAACGGGCGGGTGAAATCATCTGCTGCTGCAAGGTTCTTTTCCACATAGTCCGCGCCCAGTGTATTCTTCCGTTGTTCCAACCCTTTCAGGAACAGGTCTTCGTCAAATAAGTCGGCCATTACGGGTCTCCGGTTTGTCAGCGTGTCAGGCGGTGTTTGTATGCGGGATCGTAGTGTGATTTCATCCGGTGGTGCACCTGTATACCCGGTCCGGCATGTCCACTATGTCGATATACCCAAGTGCTTTGGGCAAAATCCGGTCAATTTCGCAAGGGTGCCAGTCCTTGGGCATCAGCGTGGTTGATCTACCCGCTCAAGGGTAGGGCAAGCAGGTTATGTCTGCCTGGGGTGGGTTTAATTCCACGGCCTCGCACATCCATTGTTGCAACTTGGCGATTGAGTGTTCGGACATCACACCGCAGCCCGGATCCAGCACCAGCGGGCCGGGGCAGTAACCACGGGATCTGAGGCCGCGATGCACGGATTCCACAAGCCGGATGTCTTCTTCGACCGTTGTTTCCCTGTCCTGAACGGCCAGTTGCCGGATCACCGCGCTTTCCGAACCACCTTCAGTGTACCAACCGCGCCAGACGGTGCAGTGATCCGTGTCATTTGCGCGCCAGTGATATGTGTTCAGCACATTGCCCGGATAGCACTGGAACGAAAACATCGGCCACAGGAACCAAGACTGGTAATCGCCCGCATGAGGCACCGACAGGTCGATTGGGTAAGTCATCTTGTCGAGGCTCTGACATTCGGTCGTGTGGCGCAGCACGAAACCGCCGCCTGCATCGGGTTGGATGTCGTAGGTTTCGGGCTTGACGACACCTTCAGCGAAAGTCGGGTGGTTGCTCGGGCAGTGATAGCATTCCGAATAATTCTCGACGCTGACCTTCCAGTTGCAGTGTTCCGGAATCTCGACCCATTCCAGCGGCTCAAGCTCGTCGACATGCGGGACAAATGTACGGATTTCCTGCCGCACTCCGGGATACCAGTCATCCATCGGGGCTGCGTTGTCGTCGAGATTGACGAAGATGAATCCATTGAAGATTTCGGTTCGGACCGCCGTCAGGCAGATTGCACTGCGGTCAAATCCGGGGACGGATTTGATATTTGGACCTGCGCGCAGCTGGCCGGACAACTCGTAGGTCCACGCGTGGTAAGGGCAGACGACGACGCGGGTGTTTCCTGCGCCCGAGATCATTTCATGCGCACGGTGCTGGCAGACGTTATAGAAAGTGCGAATTTCGCCATCGCGCCCGCGAATGCAGAACAGGTTTTGCCCGGCGATCTCAAAAGCAAAGTAATCCCCTGTTTCCCGAACCTGCGCGACATGGCCTGCGAATTGCCATGTTCGGGCCAAAAGCCCCTGCATCTCCTTCTCGAAAATGGCAGGGTCGGTATAGTAGCGCGCGTCCAGTGAGTGGGTCAGCGGTACGTTCATTCGGGTTCCTCCGCATAGATGCCAAGCTGATGGCGACGACGATGGAAACGTTCGACTCGTTCGACGATCTCGTCGCTGGATACCGCGATCACGAAAGACAGCAGCGTTTCCAGCAGCGCGATGGTCGAAACGGATGACGGGAAAAACTGCGGGGTATCTGCTGCGACGACAAACCCGTGATGGGCGTTCAGGATCACAGGGCTGGCCGGACTGTCCGAGATACCTATGACAGTCAGGCCCTGCTGACGTGCCAGTTTGACCGCCTCGATCACTTCCGTACGGTAGGGATGACAGGTGATCGCAATCAGCACGTCCTGCTCATCGGCCCAGGCCAGATCGTCCATTGGGGTTGAACCGGGGCGGGGGATTGCATGAAACTGCTTCATCCCGGTCGAAGCCAGATAAGTAAAGTTGCGCGCGTTGGAGTTGTTGACGCCTACGCCGAGTGTGAAAATCTGGCGAGAATTCCAGATGGCTTCGGCAGCAGATTTCAGGCGGTTCGCGTCGATCCCTGCAAATGTTTCCTCGATATTCCGGATCGCGGCACCGATCATATCGGCATACAGCCCGCCCAATTCACCGGATTTGCCGATGTCCTGAAGCCATCTGGCGCGGTCTGGAAACGACACGCGCCCTTTTCGGATCGCGTCGCGAAAGGGTTCGCGAAAATCTTCGTACCCTTCAAACCCCACTTGCCGCGCCATGCGCACGAATGTGTTGGGCTTGACCTTTGCCGCCTCGGCAATTTCGCGCACGGTTGAAACCCCTACATCCGTAGGGTTTTCCAGAACGTAACGCGCGGCTTTCTGCGCCTCAGGGGTCAGGGCGTCCCACTCTTCGGTCAGGCGATCCAGAACAGTTGATGATACATTTGTGTCATTCATTATTGACGATGGTACAAATGTGGAATTAGCCTGTCGAGCAGAAAAGCGACTCGGGAAGAGGAAAAATCATGTCCGGGAATGAACTGCCGTCACACGCACGCGTGGTCATCGTCGGGGGCGGCGTCATGGGTGTTGGTCTGGCTTACCATCTGGCCCATGAAGGCTGGGGCGAAGAGACTGTTCTGCTGGAAAAGGCCGAGCTGACCAGCGGCAGTACATGGCATGCGGCAGGGCAGATTACGCATTCAACCTCAAGCTTTGGTCTGGGCAAATGCGTCGATTATAACATCGGTTTGTATTCCGGCCTGCTTGAGGCCGAGACAGGTCAGCCTGTCACATGGCATGGCTGCGGCTCGTTCCGTCTTGCCTATACCGAGGATGAGATGGACTGGCTGCGCCACACGCTTTCGGTGGGCCAGTCGCTGGGCTTCAATATCGAACTTGTCGGTCCCGAGAAGGTGGCCGAACTGCATCCGTTTTATAACCTCGAAGGTGTTCTGGGCGCGCTGCATACACCGGATGACGGGCATGTGGATCCGACCAATGTGACCATGGCGATGGCAGCCGGGGCACGCCAGAAGGGCGTGCGCATCTTCCGCAGCTGCCGGGCGACGAACATCACGCAGGGCGCAAACGGTGAATGGATTGTTGAGACCGAACGGGGAGCCATCAGCTGCGAGCATGTGGTGAACGCGGGCGGCACCTACGCGCGCCAGATGGGCGAATGGTCCGGGCTGCAACTGCCGATGACGTCAATGACGCACCATTATTTCGTGACCGAGCCGGTGCCGGAATTCCAGAATCTGGACAAAGAACTGCCGGTGATCCGCGATGACCGCAAAGTCTCGGGTTATATCCGGATGGAGCAGAAGCGTGGCCTGATCGGAATATACGAGAAAGCGAATCCGAACTCGGTCTGGCATGATCACTGCCCTTGGGAGTATGAGAACTGGTTGTTCGACGCGGATTTTGACCGGGTAATGCCATGGCTTGAGGAAAGCCTGAACCGGATGCCGATCTTTGCCGAGCTGGGCATTCAGCGCGATGTGCATGGGGCGATATCACATCCGCCGGACGGCAACCCCCTGATCGGTCCTGCGCCGGGTGTGCGGAATTACTGGTGCTGTTGCGGGACGCAGATCGGGATCGGCTGGGGCCCGGGTCTGACCCGAGAACTGGCGCGCTGGATGGTGCATGGGGCTGCCGATATCTCGATGCGGGATTTCGATCCGCGCCGCTTTGGCAGCTATGCCACCAAAGACTGGCAAGTGATCAAGGCGGAAGAAGATTACTGCTTGCGGCACGAAATCCCGTTTCCACACTTCAATCGAATTGCAGGGCGTCCGATCAAGCCGTCGCCACTGTACGAGTTGCTGAAATCCAAGGGCGCGGTACATGAAGAGGTCTATGGCTTCGAACGCCCCCGCTGGTTCGCCCGGGACGGCGTGGAACAGCGCGATCACTATTCCTTCCGCCGCAACCCTGCCGACGACATGGTCGCGGCCGAGGTCAAGGCAGTGCGCGAACGTGTCGGCATCATGGATGTCACCGCCTTCACCAAAGTCGAAGTATCGGGGCCCGATGCCTATACCCTGTTGGATCGGTTGACTGCTAACAGGATGCCGCAAAAGGTTGGCTCGATCACGCTGACCCATATGTTGAACCGTCGTGGCCGGATTGAGTTGGAGACTACCATTGTCCGCATCGCCGAAGAGCGCTTCTATCTGGTCTGTGCGGCGTTCTTCGAACAGCGCTTGCTTGATCATCTGGCGCATCATCGCAAGGGTGAAGATGTGCAGATCAACGCGCTGTCGTCCGAATGGTCGGCCTTGTCGCTGAACGGTCGCCGATCACGCGAAGTTCTGGCGCGCTGTACGGATACCGATCTGAGCAATGCCGGGTTCCGCTGGCTGTCAGCGCAAGAGGTCACGATTGCCGGTCATAAACTCTGGGCGTTTCGCATGTCTTATGCGGGCGAACTGGGTTGGGAACTGCATATGCCTAACGCTGCCTGCCTTGATGTCTACAATGCGCTATGGGCTGCGGGCGAGGCGTATGGCATCGCGGACTATGGCAGTTTCGCCATGAACGTGATGCGGATGGAGAAGGGCTTCAAAGGGGCAGGCGAGCTGACAAACGAAGTCACGCTGGCAGAAGCTGATGTGCTGCGCTTTGCCCGTACGGACAAGGGCTACCTGGGCAAGGACAAGACGTTGAACACCGATCTGCCATGGGTATGTGCCTATCTGCAAGTCGAGCCGGATGGCGAAATTGATGGCCATGGAGGCGAGGCGGTGACGCTGGACGGGCGTGTCATAGGCTCGACAGCTTCGGTCGTATTCGGCCACACGGTAGGTAAGATATTGGCCTTTGCATACATCAAATCCGAAGCAGCAAAAGCGGGAACCGAGTTGGAGGTCGTGATTCACGGCAAGCCGCGTTCGGCCCGAGTACTGGATAAGCCCGCCTACGATCCAGACAGCCTGCTGCCCCGCACAGACGCAGTAGTGGAGACCGCCTGATGAGCCTGCCCGCCACAATGAAAGCCATGGTCACGATGGGCCACGGAGGGTTAGAGCAGATAGTTTGGCACGATAAATGGCCGCGTCCTGAACCTGCGGAGGGTGAAGTGCTGATCAAGGTTGCGGCATGTGGCCTGAACAATACGGACGTCAACACGCGGTCGGGTTGGTACTCCAAGACGGTCACAGCCGCAACGACCGGTGGTGCGTTTGAAGAGGTTGGCGAAGAAGATCCCACCTGGGGCGGTAATCCGATCACCTTCCCGCGAATTCAAGGGGCCGATATCTGCGGGCATATCGTTTCCGTCGGCGAAGGTGTTGACCAGGCACGTATTGGCGAGCGTGTCATCACGGATGGCTGGCTGCGCGATCCGGTGGAACCCGACAATATGGACAAGACTGGTTATTTCGGCTCGGAACGGGATGGTGGTTTTGCCGAATACGCGACAACTCTGGCGGTGAATGCTGTGGCAATCACCTCGAACCTGACGGATGCTGAACTGGCAACTTTTTCCTGCTCTTACTCCACCGCCGAAGGCATGTTGACCCGTGCCAATGTGACCGGCGAGGATACGGTTTTGGTTCCAGGTGCTTCCGGCGGTGTGGGCGGTGCGCTTGTGCAACTGGCCAAACGGCGCGGCGCGCGTGTGATCGCGATGGCATCCGAATCCAAACACGCGGACGTGGCCAGGCTTGGCCCTGACGTCATTCTGCCACGCGCTCCTGCGAACCTGCGCGAGGCGCTGGGCGTAGAAAAGATCAGTGTGGTCGCAGATGTCGTGGGCGGACCATACTGGCCGAACCTGATCGACATTTTGGAACGGGGTGGCCGCTATACCTGTTCGGGCGCAATTGCAGGCCCGATCGTCGAACTTGATCTGCGCACATTCTACCTGCGCGACCTGACCTTCACCGGTTCGACCGTCATTGACCCTCAGGTCATGAAGAACCTCGTAACATACATCGAGGCTGGTGAGATCAAGCCAGCGCTTGCCGCGACATACGCGCTGAAGGAACTCCGAGAAGCACAAGCCGCGTTCATCGCGAAAGAGCACACCGGCAACATCGTGGTGATGCCATGACGCTTGACGATGTTCTCGAAGCTGCCCGGCAAATGCACCATGCGCATCCTGATCTGTCTGCGTTCGCGCCTTGGCCGGGTGATCTGACCCCGACGGGGTTGGATCCCGCACCCATTCCCGCAACGAGACTGGTGGCAGCCTTTGACCTAGTTGAAGACGTGCCAACCCGCGACCTGATCGCGGCGGTCAAAGCGACTGCGCATCTGGCACATTGGAAACACACCTACACCGAAAACGAAGTTGGTGCGGATTTCCTGAACCGATACGGCTATTATGAGCTGTTCGGTCCAACCGGACATTTTCACTCGACCCTGCTGCGTGGCTACATCGCGTATTGGGGGGCTGGCCTGAACTACGATTGGCACAGCCATCAGGCCGAAGAACTCTACCTCATTCTTGGCGGAGGTGCGTTGTTCAAGGTCAATGGGAACGAAACATATCTTGGAGCCAATCAAACACGCTTGCACGCAAGCTGGCAAAGTCATGCCATGGTCACCACAGATCAGCAGATCCTGACTTATGTTCTGTGGCGCGGTGAAGGCATGGGTGATCTGCCCCGGATGGATATCGCATGAAGATCAAATCTATCACAGTATTTCACGTCGACCTCCCACTGGAGCATCCATATTGGTTGTCTGGTGGGCGACTGAAATTCGAAACGCTTGACGCGACACTCGTGAAAATCGAAACCGATGCGGGGTTTGTTGGCTGGGGTGAAGGGACGCCATGGGGCCATACCTATGTGCCCGCGCATGGTCCGGGTATCCGCGCCGGAATTGAAACGATGGCGCCGTTCATTCTGGGCCTTGATCCGCGGCGGGTTCTGGATGTGGAACGGGCTATGGATCTTGCCTTGCCCGGGCACCTTTATACCAAAAGCCCTATTGATATGGCCTGCTGGGATATCGCGGGTCAGGTGGCGGGCGTGCCGATTGCCGATCTGATGGGGGGTGGATCGCGGACACCGCGCCCGATTGCGTCCTCGGTCGGGGCGAAAACTGTAGACGAAACGCGCGCGGTCCTAGAGCGTTACCGCCAGCGGGGCTACATCGCACATTCCGTGAAGATTGGTGGTGACGTTGAACGGGACATCGCGCGTGTTCGCGATGTCGAGAGTATTCGGCGACCCGGGGAAATCGTTCTTTACGATGTCAATCGTGGCTGGACGCGTCAGCAAGCGTTGCGTGTGATGAGCACCTGCGCGGACCTGAATGTCATGTTCGAACAACCTTGTGAGACGCTGGATGACATTGCTGCAATCTCGGGGCTTCACCCGTCACCCGTTTCAGTGGACGAAAGCCTTGTGACTTTGCAGGATGCGGCCCGTATCGCCCGCGATGGTCTGGCTCAGATTTTCGGGATCAAGTTGAACCGCGTCGGCGGGCTGACCAAGGCTGCACGCATGCGGGATATCGCGCTGGCCCATAGGATAGACATGTTTGTAATGGCCACAGGCGGTACGGTTCTGGCCGATACCGAAGCATTGCATCTGGCCGCGACCATCCCGGATGACAACTGCCTTGCCGTATGGGCCTGTCAGGACATGATCACGGTCGATATTGCCGGGGGGCGTGGGCCCCGGAATGTTGATGGTCACCTGCATTTACCCGAAATGCCGGGGCTTGGAGTGCACCCAGATGAAAGCGCGCTGGGCGATCCGGTGGGGGTATATGAATGAAAATCAACAAGATAACGCTCTGGTCTGTTGATCTGACAAGTCACGAAACGTACCATATGGCTGAAGGTAAGACCTGCGCCACTGTGAAATCCCATGTCCTGAGCCTTGAAACGGACACCGGTCACAGGGGGTGGGGTGAGGTTTGCCCGATCCCGCATTACCTGCCGGCCTATGCGGATGGGGTGCCGGGTGCCATTGCTGAGATGGCGCCTGAAATCCTCGGGATTACCCCATTTGGTGCAGACGCCCCCATGCGCAAGCTGGACGGGTTTCTGCAAGGGCATCAATACGCGAAATCGATCGTCGATATCGCGCTTTGGGACCTGTTCGGTCAGGCGGCAGGGATGCCGGTTTATGTGGTGTTGGGTGGGCGAGCGCAGGCGGATATGCCGCTCTATCATTCAATCACTTGCATTGCGCCGGACGAGATGGCGCGCATTGCTAAATCCGCTTTTCAAACTGGTATCCGCCAGTTTCAGGTTAAGCTGGGCGTCGAGGGCGATTGGCAGGCGGATGCCGAACGGTTGATCAAAGTGCGCGAAGCCGTGGGAACCGGGCCATTGGTTTACGGTGACTGGAATTGTGGAGCATCGCGATTGCAGGCGACCCGTACCGGGCGTGCGGTGGCACATCTGGACGTGATGTTGGAACAGCCCTGCAAAACGCTGGAGGACTGTGCCGCTGTCCGTCAGGCTACCGGTCTTCCGATGAAAATCGACGAGAGTGCCTTTGATCTTGCCTCGCTGATGCGTGCGCATGACCTCGGGTGCATGGATGCGGTGGCGCTTAAACTTTCAAAATTCGGCGGATTGTCGGCAATGCGTCGTGCGCGGGACCTGACCGTGCATCTGGGCGCCGAGATTTGCGCGGAATGCACATGGGGGTCTGATATTATTACCGCGGCTTCACTCCACTTTGCGGCGTCGACGCCGAAGAGCTCCCTGATGAACACGTGTGACTTGTCGTCTTACGTGGCCCCGCGTCTGTGTCCTGATGCACCAATTCGTGAAAACGGCCGGATTGCTCCGCCCGAAGGTCCGGGTTTAGGTGTTGTGCCGGACCTCGATATCCTTGGCACCCCAATTCTGGAGATCGACTGAGATGCTGAAAATCCAATCACAATCCGAATGGATTGCTCGCGCGAACGAAGTTCTACCTGCCGGGGGGTTTGGCAACTTTGATCCAGGCATCATCATCGCCCGTGGTGAAGGCAGCCGTGTCTGGGACGAAGACGGCAACGAATATGTCGATTACCTGATCGGGTCGGGTCCGATGCTGCTGGGTCATGGCCACCCTGAAGTGATGGAAGCCGTTTTGGAACAGCTGCCCAAAGGGATGACGTTTTTTGCCAATAACAGAAAAGGAATCGAACTGGCCGAGGCCATCATCGACGCCGTTCCCTGCTGCGAGCAGGTGCGCTTTGTCGCGTCGGGAGGCGAAGCCGACATGTATGCGATTCGCCTGGCGCGGGCTTATACCGGGCGCAGCAAAATCCTGAAGTTTGAAGGCGGTTACCACGGTATGAGCGCCGAGGCGCAGATGAGCCTTGCCCCAAGCCGCAGGGTTAATTTCCCGCAGGCTGTTCCCGACAGCGCGGGTATCCCCGACAGCGTGGCCGAGCAAATGCTGATCGCGCCCTTTAACGATCTGGAAGCCGTCGCTGCTTTGCTGGATGAAAATGACGACGTTGCCGCGATTATGGTCGAGCCTTTGCAACGGATCATCCCGCCAATGCCGGGATATTTGCAGGGCCTCCGAGCTCTGTGTGATCAACATGGTGTGCTGTTGATCTTTGATGAGATCGTCACTGGATTCCGGCTGGCTTATGGCGGGGCACAGGAACGATACGGGGTCGCACCGGATATCTGCACTTTGGGCAAGATCACGGGCGGCGGCTTCCCTCTGGCTGCGCTCGGTGCCAGCGCCGAGATCATGAAGCATTTCGATAAATCGAAGGTCGGGGAAGAAGGTTGGCTGATGCAGTTGGGGACCCTATCGGGGAATCCGGTCGCCTCGGCAGCTGGGCTGAAGACGATGGAGATTTTGCGGCGTGACGGCGCGTATGAGCGTTTGCGCGCAATTGGAAAACACTTGCAGCAGATTCAGACGGACGCCTTGAATGAAGCGGGTATCGCGCATCGGATATGCGGTGACGAGACTTTGTTTGACATCTATTTCACCAATGCCGAGTGCCGCGATTATCGCAGTGCAAACCATGATGATCCACAGCGTAACGCCACTTATAATGCGGTGCTGCGCGCTCATGGAATCTTTAAGTCTCCGGGCAAGCTTTATCCGTCGCTGGCGATCACCGATGCGGATTTGGAACAGACACGCATCGCCGTCCGTCACGCCGTTGATGCGATTTCCTGAAGGTTGGATGTATACAACGTAAACGGGTCGCTGTTGAGTTCAACAGCGACCCGCTACCTTTGGAAGTCGGGGGTCAGCCTCGCCCCCTCGAATACTGATTAAATCACCGGCAATCTGAAAACTTTTCGATACTTTCGAGACTGACCCGACTTCCTCATCGGTATGTCACTTTAATGCCCGAGAATCTCGGTGGCCACAGTGATCAAGTTCACACTGCCTTAAATTAATTTGAATTTTTCCAATCAAAAAAACCTGGACCCGCCTGTTCCAACAGTTCCGCAGCCATCGTGCGGGCCATTTCCGGCCCGTCTTTGACAGAACCGGTCACTTCTCTGTTCACGATTTCCGACCCATCTGGGCGCAGGACTTCACCGCGCAGCCTTAAGTTGTTTCCATCCAACTCTGCCAGGCCAGCGATCGGAGTTTCGCAAGACCCGTCCAGCGCGGCCAGCAAGGTGCGTTCGGCGGCCAGCCGCCATCCTGTTTCCGCGTGACGAATCGCTTCAAGCATTTCGGCCGCGCGCATATCGTTGCTGCGCCGTTCGATGCCAATGGTACCTTGTGCAATCGCGGGCAGCATGTCATCCGGAGAAATGGCGCTGGCTGGAACCTCGTCCATGCCCAGACGGCGAATGCCAGCCATGGCCAGAAAAGTGCAATCCGCGACCCCGGCTTCCAGCTTTTTCAGCCGCGTCTGCACGTTCCCGCGAAACTCGACCACTTTCAGATCCGGCCGCCGGTTCAGCAGCTGTGCCCGACGCCGCAATGACGAAGTGCCCACAACAGCCCCTTCGGGCAGATCGTGGATTGAGTTAAGGCGCGGCGAGATGAAAGCGTCACGCACATCCTCGCGCGGAAGGAATGTGTCCAGAACCAGCCCTTGGGGCTGTTCAACAGGCATGTCTTTCGTTGAATGCACGGCGATATCGATTTCGGCGCGCAACATCGCCTCTTCGATTTCCTTGGTGAACAGGCCCTTGTTGCCGATTTCCTTCAGCGGGCGATCCGCATCGATCATGGCGCGATTGTCGCCGGTTGTTTTGATCACGACGATTTCAAAGGCCGCTTCGGGCAGATCAAACGCATCGCTCAGGCGTTGGCGGGTTTCATAGGCCTGAGCCAGAGCCAGCGGTGAACCACGGGTGCCAATTCTGAGGGGCGATGCGGGTGTGGGCAGGGTCAAAGTCATGTGCACAGCTTTAGTCGCGTCACATTGCCCTGACAATGGGGGCTGAGCTTGACAAATTGCCGCCGAAGGACGACCCGTTGCGAAAACCGGAAGACTGGGGGCGAAAATGGCCGAGACAAAGAAACTGCTGCGGGCGCTGGCGGGTGAAGTACAGGATGTGCCGCCAATCTGGATGATGCGCCAGGCGGGCCGGTATCTGCCGGAATACCGGGCTACCCGTGCCCAGGCCGGGGACTTTCTGTCTTTATGCTATAACCCGGAACTGGCCGCCGAAGTCACATTGCAGCCAATCCGGCGCTATGGGTTTGATGCTGCGATCCTGTTTGCCGATATCCTGCTGGTGCCGCAGGCGCTGGGTGCGGATTTATGGTTTGTGACCGGTGAAGGCCCACGTTTATCGACCATCACGCGGCACGCGGAGTTTGATGCGCTGAAACCGGTTGACGCGATTCATGAGACATTGTCGCCCGTTTATGAAACGGTTCGGATCCTGTCGCGAGAATTGCCGTCTGAGACCGCGTTGATCGGGTTTGCCGGCGCGCCCTGGACAGTCGCGACCTACATGATCGCCGGGCGTGGAACACCCGATCAGGGACCAGCTCACGCTCTGCGAGAAAGCGATACTGTTTTATTCGAGGCGCTGCTGGATCGCATCACGGCGGCAACAATCGAGTATCTGTCGGCTCAGATCGACGCCGGGGCCGAGGTGGTCAAGATTTTCGACAGCTGGGCGGGTTCCCTGAAAGGTGAGGCGTTTCGCAAATACGCGGTGGAACCGTGCCGTGTGATTACGCAGGCCATCAAGGAACGTCACCCCGGCATCCCGGTGATCGGTTTCCCGCGCGAGGCGGGGGAGGGGTATGTCGGGTTTGCCAAGACGACGGGCGTGGATTGCGTCGCGCTGGACAACTCGGTGTCGCCCGATTGGGCTGCCAGACATGTACAGGTTGATGGTTGTGTGCAGGGAAACCTGGCCTCGTCGCATATGGTGACCGGTGGGCAGGCTCTGGTGGATGAGACGCGGCGGATTGTCGAGGCTTTCTCGAACGGGCCGCACATCTTCAACCTGGGACATGGGATCACGCCGGATGCCGATCCTGAGAATGTTCAGTTGATGATTGATACGGTGCGCGGGCAGTAAGCAGGTTAAAGGGGGCCAGCCCCCTTCTTGGCCTGCGGCCAATTCATCCCCCAGGATATTTTGGGCCAGATGAAGTGCGAATCAGCGCAGGCTGTCGAGCTCTGCGAGGATGTCCTTGGTATGCTCGCCGCGCATGGGGCTGGGTTTCGGGGTCCAGTCATGGCCTGAAAACCGTGGGGCGGCGGCGGCCTGAAATGCGCCGTCAAAATCCTGCCAGCAGTTGCGATGGGTGTTCATCGGGTGTGAGCGGGCTTCGTCCGGGCTGAGAACTGGGGCAACGCAGGCATCTGTTCCTCGAAACAGGGCCTCCCAATGGTCGCGTGGTTGACTGGCGAAAATATCGGTCAGACGGCGTGAAAGCGAAGGCCATAGATTACGGTCGTATTGCCGTTGAAACTCGGTATCGTTTGTGAGGCCCATTAAGCTCAGAAATTGCATGTAGAATTTTGGTTCGAGGCATTGAACGGAAATAAAACCACCGCAGGCGCAGGCGTAGGTTCTGCTCCAGTGGGGACCGTCCAACAGGCTTTGACCCCGGGTTTCAGACAGGTTGCCGGTTTGGCGCATTGTCATCAACAGGTTCATCATATGGGCCGAGCCGTCATAGATTGCCGCGTCAACGACAGTACCTGCGCCAGTGCGTTGCGCATTGATGAGCCCTGCCAGAACGCCTGCCACAAGATACATGGCCCCACCGCCGATATCGCCCACCAAAGTTGGCGGGGTCTGCGGTGCTTGGCCGGGACGTGATGCATACCAGAGCGCCCCGGACAGGGCGATGTAATTCAGGTCATGCCCAGCCGTGTCGGCCAGCGGGCTATCCTGCCCCCAGCCCGTCATGCGCCCATAGACCAGTTTTGGATTGCGGGTCAGGCAGACATCGGGCCCGAGCCCCAGTTTTTCCATCACACCAGGGCGGAATCCTTCGATCAGCGCATCGGCTGTGTCAATAAGGCGAAGCGCGGTCTCCAGATCATTGGCGTCCTTCAGATCAAGTGCGATGGATCTTTTGCCCCGATCCAGCAGGGAACGTTCCGGCATGCCCGGTGTCGTGGCGCCCCCTTTGCGATGGATTGTTATCACGTCAGCGCCAAGATCTGCCAGAAACATGGCTCCAAACGGGCCGGGACCCAGACCTTCAAGTTCGACAACACGTATTCCGTTCAGCATCAGGGCCCTCCATTCCCGGCAGAGTTTGCTGGCTGGTGTCGGGATTGCAAGCCGGATGATTGCTGGCGCGGGCGGTCTTCCTTTTGGCAGTTGTTCATCACATGGTGCGGAATGGGCCTGTTATCCCTGTGTTCGGGGCGATAGGGTTTGGGCCAGAACGGGGAGCGGATATGACGACCATTTTATCCATCAGAGATCTGCGCAAATCCTACGCCGATGGGTTCGAGGCGCTGAAAGGTGTGTCTCTGGACATTGAAGAAGGCGAAATTCTTGCGCTTCTGGGGCCGAATGGGGCGGGAAAAACCACTCTGATCTCGACGATCTGTGGAATAACCACGCCAACATCCGGCACGGTCTCAGTCGGCGGGCACGACATTCAGTCGGACTATCGCGCAGCGCGCAGGATGATCGGGCTTGTCCCGCAAGAGATCGCGCTGGAACCGTTTGAAAAGGTCTGGAACACAGTTCGGCTGTCACGCGGGTTGTTTGGGCTGGGCAAAGACAACGCCCGGATAGAGGACATTCTGCGCAAGCTCTCGCTATGGGACAAGCGCAAGAACCCCATCAAGGAGTTGTCGGGCGGCATGAAACGCCGCGTGCTGATCGCCAAGGCCTTGGCGCATGAACCACGGGTTTTGTTTCTGGATGAACCGACGGCAGGTGTGGATGTCGAGCTGCGCAAGGATATGTGGGAAATCGTGGCCGAGCTGAAACGGGACGGTGTCACCATCATTCTGACCACCCACTACATCGAAGAGGCAGAAGCCATCGCGGATCGCGTCGGCGTCATCGACAAGGGTGAGTTGCTTTTGGTGCAGGACAAAGACACGCTTATGGCGCAGATGGGCAAAAAGCAGATTGTCGTCATGCTCACCGAGCCAATCGCCAAGATTCCCGATGATTTGGCCAGCCACAATCTGACCCTCAACGGCGCGGGGGATAGCCTGATCTATACCTACGATACCCATGCGGATCGCACGGGGATAACGACCCTGTTGAATGACGTGTCGCAGGCCGGACTGGTGTTGCGCGATGTGCAGACACGGCAATCGAGCCTGGAGGAGATATTTGTCAATCTGGTATCCGGAGAGGCGGCATGAACTGGACCGCAATCGCTGCAATCTACCGGTTCGAAATGGCCCGCTTCTTTCGCACCCTGGCGCAAAGCTTCCTGTCACCGGTTCTTTCCACTTCGCTGTATTTCGTGGTATTTGGCACCGCCATCGGCAGTCGAATTCAGGAGGTCGAGGGTGTATCCTACGGCGCGTTCATCGTCCCGGGCTTGATCATGCTGTCTGTGGTGATGCTTTCGATCTCGAACGCGTCTTTCGGAATTTATTTCCCAAAGTTTCTGGGCACCATCTACGAGCTGTTGTCGGCGCCGGTGAATTTTATCGAAATCGTGATTGGGTATGTCGGTGCGGCGGCCACCAAAGCGCTGTTCGTGGGGTTGGTCATTCTGGCCACGTCGACCTTTTTCGTCGACATACGGATCGAACATCCCTTTGCCATGGCGGCGTTCTTGATCCTGTCATGTCTCAGCTTCTCGTTGCTGGGTTTTATCATCGGGATATGGGCCAGTAATTTTGAACAGATGTCATTGGTGCCGCAGCTTGTGGTCACGCCGCTTATCTTCCTTGGAGGTACGTTTTATTCAATCTCGATGCTGCCGCCTCTGTGGCAGACGATCACGTTGTTCAATCCGGTCGTCTATCTGATTTCGGGGTTTCGCTGGTCGTTTTTCGGGCTTGCGGATGTGCCCATTGCCCTGAGCTTGCTGGCCATCATAGCCTTTACTGGGGTGTGTCTGGCGGTCATTGGCTGGATATTCAAAACCGGCTGGCGCATTCGCAGCTAACCCACGCCGGTGCGTTGCATTTTTGCCCATCGAGTGTGTGAATCTGGTTCACGTCGCGTTCAAGGTTCGAAGAGTCCCTTGTTTACGGGATGGCGGCACTCTACATCGGCACCCATGAAGCTCAGCCTGCCGTTCGTCAAAAAACACCCCTGTGTGGCCATCGTCCGCCTGTCCGGAGCCATCGGCATGGCCGGGCGCGGGTCCTTGAACGACGCCACGCTGGCGCCGGTTCTGGAGAAAGCCTTTCGCAAGGGAAAACCTGCGGCCGTGGCGCTTGAGATCAATTCACCAGGCGGATCCCCTGTCCAAAGTTCAATGATCGGTGCGCGCATTCGGCGTTTGTCCGAAGAACTGGACGTGCCGGTCATCGCTTTTGTCGAAGACGTCGCTGCATCCGGTGGGTATTGGCTGGCCGCCGCAGCGGATGAGATCTGGGCCGATGACAGTTCCGTGCTGGGATCGATCGGTGTGATCTCGGCTGGGTTTGGCGCGCATGTCTTTCTGGCGCGGCAAGGGTTTGAGCGGCGGGTCCATACCGCCGGGAAATCGAAGTCCATGCTCGACCCGTTTTCACCTGAAAAGAAAGAGGACGTAGCCCGCCTGCAAGGGTTGTTGGGCGATATCCACGAGAATTTCATTGCGCATGTCAAAGATCGGCGCGGGGACAAGCTGAATCAGGAAGCTGATCTGTTCACGGGCGAGGTCTGGCTGGCGCGCCGCGCGCAGGAACTGGGGCTTATCGACGGCATCGCCCATCTGAAGCCAAAGTTGCAGGACCGTTTCGGTGACAAGGTCAAATTTCGCCGCTATGGCGTGAAAAAACCGATCTGGACCCGGTTTGGGGCCAGCTTGGCGCAGGATGCTATCGCAGGGTTAGAGGAGCGGGCAGCCTACGCGCGTTTCGGTTTGTGACGTGATCGTAAAGGCTGTCACTCTTTTTCTGATCGCAATGGGCGTATTGGCAATGTTCGGCAAGCTGCGGTTTCCCGGGCAGAAAAGGCTAAGCTCGGCGAAATGTCCGCGATGCGGTCGCTATCGCATCGGAAAAGGCCCTTGTGCCTGTGAAAAAGGAGGCCGGGCTTGATCACCACGTGGCTGCTGTCTGGTCTTGGCTTGTTGATCCTGTTGCTGGCAGGCGATGCCTTGGTGCGTGGCGCAGTGAACCTGAGCCTGCGTTTAGGTGTCCCGGCTCTGATCGTCAGCCTTACGATTGTGGCCTTCGGCACGTCCGCGCCCGAGTTGCTGATTGCTATCAGCGCCGTCAAGGAACACGCACCGGGTATCGCGCTGGGCAATGTTGTCGGATCAAACACGGCCAACATCCTGTTGGTTCTTGGTCTTCCTGCGATGCTGGCAACGATCCATACCAGCGAATGCGACAGCCGTAGGAACTATGCATTCATGCTGATGGCGACGGCCCTGTTCATAGGGTTGGCGTTTTGTGGAACATTCACCGTCGTCAGCGGCCTGATCCTGCTGGCGGCTTTGGGCCTGGTTCTGATGAATGCGTTTCGTGAAGCAAAGGCGCACCGCAAGGCCTGTGGGGAAGCCTGTGCCGATGACGACGACCTTGAAG
Source organism: Ruegeria sp. BH8 (assembly GCF_056538065.1). NCBI lineage: Bacteria > Pseudomonadati > Pseudomonadota > Alphaproteobacteria > Rhodobacterales > Roseobacteraceae > Ruegeria > Ruegeria sp. BH8. Next base: position 51,108 of record NZ_JBQFSP010000002.1, read on the forward strand.
GTCTGGAAGAAGCTGATCCTGACATGCCTTACTGGAAGGTATCGGTTTACCTGATCCTCGGCCTTGTGGGCCTTCCTATGGGGGCGCACCTGCTGGTGGAAAATGCGACGGTCATCGCCCGGACATATGGTGTCAGTGAAACGGTTATCGGTCTGACCCTAATTGCGGTTGGAACGTCTTTACCCGAACTGGCGACAACCGTGATGGCCGCTTTGCGCCGACAGGCCGATGTGGCCCTTGGCAACGTGATTGGCTCGAACATGTTCAATCTTCTGGCCATTATCGGGATTGCAACCTGGTTCGGGCGTATCCCGGTCGATCCCGGTTTCCTGCATTTTGACCTTTGGGTCATGCTGGGCGCATCGCTGCTTCTGGTTCCCTTTGTTGTTTTCAAGCAGGATATCTCTCGCGTTTGGGGTCTGGTACTGACCTTCCTTTATGCGCTTTATATCACAGTATTGCTGGTGTGATCTGACAAAACGAGGTGAAGCATGACCCGAGCTTTAGTGACCGGTGCCGGTATTCGCCTTGGCCGGGCCATGGCGCTTTATCTGGCCGGACGTGGATATGATGTCGCCGTTCACTATGCGTCCTCAGAACGTCCCGCGCACGAGACTGTGGCGGAGGTACAGGCATTGGGCCGACGGTCGGTGGCTTTGCAGGCCGATCTGCTCGATGAGGCCCAGGTGCAGGACCTGCTGCCCAAAGCAGCCGAGGCTCTGGGCGGGCCGATCACCTGTCTGGTGAACAACGCCTCGATCTTTGAGTATGACAGCGTTCACACCGCGACCCGCCAAAGCTGGGACCGCCATCTCGACAGCAATCTGCGGGCACCGTTCGTTTTGACCCAAGCCATGGCCGGGCAGGGGCTGGCCCCGAACACGGACGAAAATGGCGAACCAGTTGCGACCGGTCTGATCATCAACATGGTGGACATGCGTGTACGCAAGCTGACACCCGAGTTCATGTCTTACACCATCGCCAAAATGGGGCTATGGACGCTGACCCGTACCTCGGCACAGGCGCTGTCCCCTGCAATCCGGGTCAATGCCATCGGACCCGGACCGACGGTACAGGGGCATCGTCAAAGCGCTGAGCATTTCCAGGCGCAACGAACGAATACTGTTCTGGAACGTGGGTCAAATCCGTCGGATATCACCGCCGCCTTGGGATATTTTCTGGATGCACACGCAGTAACGGGGCAACTGATATGCGTGGATGGCGGCCAACACCTGGGGTGGAAAACACCGGACGTTCTGGGAGTTGAATAAGCAATATCGCTGCAAGTTTTGCACCGCGCACGTTTGTGTTACCTGCGTGTTACAAAAATGTCTTTTTTTTCATACACTTGCTAAATGTGTGAAAAAATATCGTTAAAAATCAGCATCTTGATAATGTGCCTATTTTTTGTGCATGTTAATGAAGTGGTAATGAAACAAGGGAAATTCTAAGGCTGTGAAAACTTATCTTCACACTTATCCACAGGAATCGTGGATTTGTTTTCTCTTGATCTGAAGCCCGCAAGATTGCAGCCAGTATAAGAGAATCATATCGGAATCCCATGACTACCCACAGTGAATCGTCCCTGACCGGTTATGCCTGCATTCAGCGCTACGCAAAGACGCTGGACAGCTCACCCGGGGTGTACCGGATGCTGGATGCCGACAGTCGGGTTTTATACGTGGGCAAGGCGCGAAACCTGAAGGCGCGGGTGTCGAACTATACAAGGCCGGGTCACTCGGGCCGGATCGAGAAGATGATTTCCTCGACCGCTTCGATGATGTTTCTAACCACAAGAACGGAAACCGAAGCGCTGCTGCTGGAGCAGAACCTGATCAAGCAGCTTAAACCGAAATACAATGTGCTGCTGCGGGACGACAAAAGCTTTCCGAACATCCTGGTCGCCAAGGATCATGACTTTCCGCAGATCAAAAAACACCGTGGGGCGAAGAAGGAAAAAGGCGCCTATTTCGGACCATTTGCCAGCGCGGGTGCTGTAAACCGCACATTGAACCAGCTGCAAAAGGCATTCCTGCTGCGTAACTGTTCGGATTCCATGTTCGACAGCCGCACGCGGCCCTGTCTGCTTTATCAGATCAAACGGTGTTCCGGGCCGTGTGTCGGTTTGATTTCGGCGCAAGATTACAGTGAAAGCGTCAAGGATGCAGAACGTTTCCTGTCGGGGCGCTCGACCAAGGTGCAGGAGGAACTGGCTGAACAGATGATGGCGGCGTCCGAGGCTATGGAGTTCGAACGCGCCGCCGGTCTGCGCGACCGCATCCGGGCGCTGACGCAGGTACAGACCGCGCAAGGCATCAACCCTCGTGGCGTGACCGAGGCGGATGTGATCGGCCTTTATATGGACAGCGGGCAAGCCTGTGTTCAGGTATTCTTCATCCGGGCCAACCAGAACTGGGGCAACAAGGACTTTTATCCGCGTGTTGGCCCGGATGTATCACATGCCGAAGTGATGGAGGCTTTCCTTGGCCAGTTCTACGACAACAAGGAACCACCACGGCAGTTGATCTTGTCGGACGGGATCGAAAACGCCGATTTAATGCAGGAGGCTTTGTCCGAGAAAGCCGGGCGCAAAGTCGAAATCCTTGTCCCGCTGCGTGGTGAGAAACAGGAACTGGTTGCAGGTGCCTTGCGCAATGCGCGAGAGTCTCTGGCCAGGCGCATGTCGGAAAGCGCCACGCAGGCCAAGTTGCTGCGCGGGGTGGCAGAGGCGTTTGATCTGGATAGTCCACCGGGACGGATTGAGGTCTACGATAACTCTCATATCCAAGGCACTAACGCGGTGGGTGGTATGATCGTGGCAGGGCCCGACGGGTTCATGAAAAACGCCTATCGCAAGTTCAACATTCGCGGCGACGACCTGACGCCGGGTGATGATTTCGGCATGATGAAAGAGGTTCTGAACCGTCGCTTCACCCGCCTGCAAAAAGAAGACCCGGATCGGGATAAAGGGCTTTGGCCCGACCTGCTGTTGATCGATGGCGGTGCCGGACAGGTCAGCGCCGTGCACGAGATCATGCAGGCCCACGGGGTCGAAGACATTCCGATGGTCGGTGTTGCCAAAGGGGTCGACCGTGACCACGGCAAGGAAGAGTTTCACCGGATCGGCCAGCGCCCCTTTGCCCTAAAACGCAACAATCCGGTCTTGTACTTTATTCAACGGTTAAGGGACGAGGCGCACCGTTTTGCCATTGGCACCCATCGCGCGAAACGCGCCAAGGCCGTTGGTGCCACGCCGCTGGATGAAATTCCGGGCGTCGGGGCTGCACGCAAGCGCGCATTGCTGACTCACTTCGGCAGCGCCAAAGCGGTAAGCCGGGCCAATCTGGCAGACCTGAAAGCGGTCGAGGGAATCTCGGCCGGGTTGGCTCAGAAAGTCTATGATTTCTTCCACGACAAGGGTTAGACCTGTCGCCCCCGCCACAGGATATAGAGGCCCGAGGCCACAATAAGCGCGCTGCCGACCCACATAGTACGGTCCAGGCTTTCGCCGAACAGGGCGATACCCAACCCGATACCGAACAGCAGTCGCGTATAGCGGAACGGGGTCACGGCTGACACTTCACCCGTGCGCATTGCGTTCATGAGCGCGGCATAGGCCATGACGCCCATCAGAACCGCGCCCGTCAGATGCAGGCTGGTGTGCGTGCTAACCGGTGTCATGGGTGCGCCTTCCCACACCCGATAGGCAAGGCCCGCGACGATAATGCTGAGGAAACCATAAAACCCCAGTACTTCGGTTCCAAGGGTCGCAGGGGCCGCGCGGCTGGCCAGATCACGCCCTGCGAACCCTAACATACCCAGCACGGCCAGCATCGACAGCAGTGAAAAACTGTCCCCGGTCGGTTGCAGAATAATGACGACTCCGATCATACAGACAAAAATCGCGCTCCATCGCCGCCAACCAACCGCTTCACCAAAGAATAATGCCGCGCCTGCGACCACAACCAAAGGCGTTGCTTGCAAGATCACGGTGGCCGAGGACAAGGGCGTCAACGCAATGGCGAGCACATAGAATAGCCGACCAAAGACTTCGAACAGCACCCGAACTTTCATCGGGCGGGAAAGAACGTCCGGGTGTGTCAGGCGTTTCCCACGAGCTGACGCCAGCGCGGCAAATATTATGGACCCGCCGGTCCCGAACAGCACCAGTACCTGCCAGATCGGAAGCGCGGTCGATGCTGCTTTCAGCAACGCATCCTCCAGCGCAAAGCCCGCCATTGCGGCCACCATCCACAGGCTGCCGATCATGTTCGACCGGGCGTCGGTTTGAATATGCGCTGTCATCCTGTACGTTCCGCTTTGCAGTCGACGGGCAATCTGACTGCAAAGACGTGAAACGCCAAGTGCACGAGGTCCAAAGGGTCGGACCTGCGGCGCTTTGACCAAGCTGTTGTGAGTGATGTAGTTTTTTACCGGTTTGTCTTTTCTGTCTTGAACCGGCGATATAGGGTCCAAGCCATGAAGTGGAATTTGCCCAATATCCTGACGGTTCTACGCCTGCTGGCTGCGCCCGGTCTGGCCGTTATGTTTTTGTACTTCACCCGGCCCTATGCGGACTGGTTCGCTTTGATCCTGTTCCTGTCGGCGGCGATCACCGATTGGTTTGATGGCTATCTGGCCCGTGCGTGGAAACAGGAAACCAAGATGGGCGCGATGCTGGATCCGATTGCCGACAAGGCAATGGTGGTGATCGCGCTGATGATTCTGGTTGGCTATTCGACCGAACACTGGACGCCATGGCTGGTGCTACCCGCCACCGTGATCCTGTTCCGCGAGGTTTTTGTCTCGGGCCTGCGCGAATATCTGGGCGATGTGGCGGGGACGCTGAAGGTTACAAAGCTTGCCAAGTGGAAAACTACAGCGCAGATGATCGCCATCGCCGTGCTGTTCTCGCAGGGCATCTTTGAACACTATGCCGTGATGGCGAGTTTCGGCATGGACGCCGCGCTGGTAGAACAGATTATCGCGGGCCAGGTTGAAGATGTGAATCACCTGCGCTGGAACATCCATGGTATGTTCTGGGCAGGCCAGATCGGGCTGTGGTTGCTGTGGATTGCGGCGACACTGACGTTGATCACCGGCTATGATTACCTACGTAAAGCCATGCCACATCTGAAGGAGATCTAAGGGATGGATGTGCTGTATTTTGCATGGGTACGCGAACGTATCGGTTTGCCAAAGGAAAAGGTCGAAACGCAGGCAGTCACTGTCAATGATCTGGTGGCCGAGTTGAGCGCGCGGGAAGAACGCTATGCCGCGGCATTTGCCGATTTGTCCGCCCTGCGCGTTGCACTGGATCAGGAATTGTCGGATTTTGACGCCTCGCTGTCGGGCGTTCGGGAAGTGGCGTTTTTTCCACCAATGACGGGCGGCTGAGTGATGCGGATCACTGTTCAGCAGGAAGCATTCGATCTGGGCGCCGAGGCCAATGCTTTTGCCGCCGGGGATGATGCCAACGGAGCCATTGTCACCTTCACTGGCGTTGTGCGCGACCTGGCAAGCGGTGATCTGGATGTGATGGAGATTGAACACTATCCGGGTATGACGGAACGGGCGCTGAGCAAGATTGCCCAGGAAGCCAAGGAGCGGTGGTCATTGGGTGACGTCCTGGTGATCCATCGTCATGGCCGCCTGTCCCCGGGAGACAGGATCATGATGGTGGCGACCGCTGCACCGCATCGTAAAGATGCGTTTGAGGCAGCGGAATATCTGATGGATTATCTGAAGTCTCGCGCACCCTTCTGGAAGAAGGAAATCACCCACTCTGGTGCGGAATGGGTCGCAGCTAAAGACGAAGACGAAGACGCGCTGACCCGGTGGTAGTGATTTAGCGACCGTTTATTCTTGCAAACTTGGGCGGCGGCCCAAGGTCGTATGCTTAATCCGCGTTATTGATCCGCCCGCGCAGTTCTTCGGCCTCCTGACGCGCGGCCCGCAGGCCATCCATAGCGGCTGCCAGCTCGGCCTCTGTCTGGGTCAGCTGGTTTGTCAATTCGGCCTCACGTTGCTGCAAATAGGTGATGGCCTGATCGCGGGTTTCCTCGGCCTCGTGCAACTCCTGACTCATCCGGTCCAGATCGGCAACGTCGCTTTGACTTACTCGGGACAGGCGGTGCGCCAACCAGTTGGCAAACCAGCCCATGCAGAAGGCGGCGAACAGGATAATGGCAGTTACAATGACGAATTCTGTTCTGTTCAACTTACTGGTCCCCTGCATCCGCATCTGGTGCGGTCGTGTCGGTTTGGTCCTCTGCGGAAGTCGCAGCCTCGGCCTCAAGCGCTTCAAGGCCTGTTTCTCTACTCTCAACAGGCTCAGGGCGGATCAGACGGAACTCGATCCGGCGGTTTTCTACCCGACCCTCTTCGGTGTCGTTGTCAGCGATGGGTTGCGTTTCCCCATACCCCACGGCGGTGTAGCTGCTGGTAGGAATGCGCCGCCCGCGCAGCTCGTTCAGAATGGATTGCGCCCGCGCCTGGCTGAGTTGTTGGTTCATCTCTTCACGGCCCTGACTGTCAGTGTGGCCCTGAATCTCCATACGGATCGGACCGCAGTCGCGCAGGATATCCGCAATCTGGTTCACCACATCGCGCGAGTCTGATGCAATCGTGGCCGATCCGGGCTCAAAGGCGATTTTGCTGGTGGCCTGAATTTCAGCAATTTGGGCCTCGCAGACTTCCGGGTCGGGCAGGGCGTCCTCGGGTTCCGGTGGGGGCTGATAGGTGATGGTCAGGGTGTATTCCTGCCCCTCGCCCAACTTGTCGGACAATTGACCTGCGATGCGGGCCTTGGCGTCTTCTTCGTGGCTGAGGCCGATCAGTTCGACCGTATCGGGTGTAACGGTCAATACGCCGTTGTGGAGCTGACCCAAAGCCTCCAGACCGGCCAGAACACGTACAGGCCAGTCCGCCGGGAGATCCGAAACGATGCGGGTGGCAGTATATACCTGATCGGATCCAAAGGCCGCGCGCGCGTAGCTGTCGACCATGTCGCGCAGAGTTTCATCACCCAGCCGTCCGCGCAATTGCACCAGCCCTTCAGGGCTGCGGGTCGCCGAGAACTCGACCGGGCCATTTGGGTTCGTTGTCTCAGGCTCGGGCAATACGGCGTGCAATGCGAAGACCGCAGGCAGCTCGGTTTCAAGCTCGCCCACAACCCGGTCGAACACCGCAGGATCGGTTCCCTCCGCTGCGATCAGGGTAATGTCCGCATCTGACATGGTGACCGAACCCTGGCCTATCCTGAACAGCGCCTGAATGCTTTTCTCGGCTGCTTCTGGCCAGCGTGGCGATGGTTCGCCCAAGGCGACGGTGCAGGAATAAGGCCCCGTCAACCCGGCGTTTTTCGCGGCGGCCACGATTCGGTCACGTGCCTTCTCATCCTGCGCCGAGCAGGCGTCAAAATGCCCGCCTTCTTCGTCGATCAGGTAACGCAAAGTAAATGGTGTGACGACCGGGCGAGGTGCTGAAATCGCCAGCCCAACCCGCAGACTGGGCGGTGCCCTACGGGTCAGGTCGCGTTCCAGTTTTTGTTTTTCTTGCTGACTGTTGGCAATTGCCGTGATCCTGACCAGATCCGGGTTGGCGGAAATTTTGGCGCGGGGCAGGTGGGTCAGGGCCTCCAACGCGTAAGATATTGCGGCATCCCACCCTTTGGGCTTCGGGTAATCTGCTGTTTCCATCAGGTCCGAAATGGCAACAGATCTGTCCAGATTGCCAAGCCGTTGGAGCAGCTTGTCCCTGTTCTCACTGGCCGGGATCAGACCTATCACCGAAATTCCACTGTCATTTCGCAGGATTTCTACCGAAAAGCGCGGTGCTGCGAGGGCGGAAGTTGCGATAACCTCCATTTCGTCGATTACGCGGGATGTATCAACTTCGGTTCCCGCGGCGGTCAGAGCGTTAAAGCGGGTCGCTTCATCTGGCGCTGTACCGGTCAGGACCACTCGCAAACCATCGGCTTCGACCTCGGCCCAATCGTGTCCTTTCAGGTCCAGCGAGCGCCGTACAGCGAGTTCCGATGATTCTTCGATCTCGGTAACAGCATAGCTGGCCGCCAGAAGTGACAGGCCAGCTGATACAAGAAAGATCAGGGAAACAGCGATAAAATACGGCAGACGCATGTTTGGGTTTGGCACTCCTCAGGCGTTTGCGCCGATCTTTACAGGCCCCGTTCAGCGGGTGCAATCAGAGCAACAAGGCGACGCAAAGGAAGATCAGCGGAATAAAGCCGGTATCGCGGTTGGCCCGAAACAGCAGCAGCAGCTTGGCGTTGTCTTCGGTATCAAGCCCGCGCAATTGCCACATCATGTGCCAGCCCATGGCCCAGGGGCCGCAAAGCGCGACCCCCAACGCCAGAATTGACGCGTCAGGCACCCCGGCATCAATAATGGCCAGCCCCATCAGCGATACTGTTGCGACCAGAAAATACTTCAGCCATTTCGCCGTGTCGGTGCCGAACAGGCGCGCGGTGGATTTGATGCCGACCAGTTCATCATCGTCGGTATCCTGATGTGCATAGATCGTGTCATAGAACAGGGTCCAGGCGATGCCGGACAGGTACAGCGTGACAGCAGGCCAGCCGAGCGACCCGCTATGCGCCGTCCAAGCCAGTAATGCGCCCCAGTTGAAGGCCAGCCCCAAAAAAACCTGAGGCCACCAGGTAAACCGCTTGGCAAACGGATAAACGGTCACCGGCAGCAAAGATAACACACCCATGGCAATCGCCGCCTGATTGAAGCTGAGAAGAATGCCGAGCGCCAGAAGGCTTTGCAGTATCATCCAGGCCGCAGCTTGCCGGACACTGACTTGCCCCGACGGTATCGGGCGCGAGCGTGTGCGTTCAACCTGTGCGTCGAATTCCCGGTCTGTAATGTCGTTCCACGTGCAACCGGCACCTCGCATCAAAAAAGCTCCGAATGCGCAGCCTAGGGCAATCCACAGATCTTCCCAACGCGGTTGACCGTCATGCAGGATGGCCAGCGCCAGCCCCCACCAACATGGAAGCAGCAACAGCCATGTGCCGATGGGCCGGTCCGCGCGGCTGAGGCGCAGATACGGTCGGGCAAAGGCTGGGGCATATGTGTCGACCCAGTTGCCGGTGACGGCATCGGCGACTCGTCCATCTGGTGTTGGGGCATTGCCTTGCATATGTAGGTCTCATGAGTGCGAAAATCAGACTGTATGTAGAGCAGCCCTTGGGTCAGGGGCAATCGGTTCCTTTGACGCGCGATCAGGCGCACTATCTGTTTGGCGTCATGCGACTGCCGGTTGGCGGAGCAGTGGCGCTGTTTAACGGCAAAGATGGAGAGTGGCTGGCCGAGGTGGCCGAGTCCGGAAAACGCGGCGGAGCTCTGACCTGTGTCAGGCAGACCAAACCTTTGCAGCTGCCCCCCGACCTGTGGCTCCTGTTTGCGCCGATCAAAAAGGCGCGCACTGATTTCATTGTTGAAAAAGCCGCTGAAATGGGCGCGGCTCGCATCCTGCCAGTTCAGACCGAATTCACCAACGCAGACCGTATCCGGCAAGACCGGCTTCAGGCTCATGCAATCGAAGCCGCTGAACAATGCGGAGGAACCTACGTGCCCGAGGTGGCAGACCTTCAGCGGCTGGACCGCGTGCTGAAGACCTGGCCTGAAGGTCGACAGTTGATGTTCTGCAACGAAGCCGAGGTCGGTTCGGCCCTGCGGCTGGCAGCGAATGAAAAAGGGCGCGCCTGGGCGATTCTCATCGGCCCGGAGGGCGGGTTTTCCAACGCTGAGCGTGCGCGGCTGTCGGCTTTACCCTATGCGCATGTGGTCAGTCTTGGCCCGCGTATTCTGCGGGCGGATACAGCGGCGGTGGCCGCATTGACCATGTGGCAGCAGGCATTGGGGGATTGGTCGTGATTCGCGAGGCGGTTCAATCGGATGCCCCGGCGCTTGAGAGGTTTCTGTCCCGCTACCCTGACAGTTCAATGTTTTTGCGCAGCAATTTGGCGGCCCACGGGGTGGGGTTGAATGCGAATGAATATTCCAGCCGCTACTTCATCTGGGGTGAGGATCAGGTCCGGGGTGTCTTCGGGCTCGGCAAGAAGGGCTATCTGATGGTTCAATTGCCCAACGCCGAAACCGAAGCTGTCGAGTGTTTCGCGCGGATGATCGAAGGCGAAACCGTTTTGGGTATGACGGGAGATGCACCTCAGGTCGAGCTGACGTTGGGCGCTCTGGGATTGGGGAAGGCGAAGTACCGGTTGAATCACGATGAACCGCTTTATCGACGTGACCTGCGAGGTCTGACTGAGGCACCTGTTCCTTATCGCGATTTGCGCGCCGAGGATCGGTCAAGACTGCACACTTGGTTCGCGGATTACATCGAGGATACCGGACAGGCCGCAGGCGAAGAGGCGCGTGAGCTTGCCGCAGAGCGCGTCGAGGCGGAAATGACCGCAGGCAGGGCGATTGTCCTGATGGAAGGCGACGCGCCGGTTGCCATGGCATCCGTGAATGCCAGGGTTCACGACCAAGTTCAGGTCGGTGGTGTTTTTGTTCCACGTAAAAACAGAAATCGTGGCCTGGGTCGACGGGTTACGACCGCATTGATGCAGAAAGCAAAATCCGAGGGTGCGGCGGCCGCGATCCTATTTGCGAACAACGCACCTGCCGCCCGTGCCTATGAGGCGATTGGGTTCCAACAGGTGGGTTGGTACAAGGTCGCTTTGCTGCAGGAACCGCAAAGGGTGCTCTCATGAGTTTCATCCGACCCGAGGCAAAACTGGCGCTTTGGCGTTGGCGCGAGGTTCTGGTTGCGGCTTTTGTCCTGATCCTTGGTCTGAGCTGGATCAGCGGGCCGGGTGGGCTGCTGGCTTGGGTAGGCTGGTTTCTGATTGTCGTGTCAGCGGCTTTGACTGTGATCGGCATACAGCGCGCGCGCTTCAGAACAGGTGTGGGGGGGCAAGGTGTCGTGACGATTGATGAAGGTCAGATCACTTATCTGGGCCCCTTGGATGGCGGCATCGTCGCGTCCCGCGAAATTGAGCGTCTGGCCCTTGACCCGACCTCCGACCCTGCACATTGGGTTCTGGATCAGCCGGGCCAGCCAGCGCTTCACATTCCTGTGAATGCAGAAGGAGCCGAGGCATTGTTCGACGTATTCTCAAACCTGCCGGGCCTCAAAACCGAGCAAATGCTATCGGAACTCAACGGCAAATCGCAGCATCCGGTCGTTATCTGGGAACGTACACCGTCGCGCCCGGCGCATCTGCCGTTGCATTGACACTGGCGCCATTTACGACCACCACTTGACCTTCAAAACAGACACAGCAGGATCGGAGCACGGTTCATGTCCATCCCTCAGTCCGGCGGCGGTCCGATCGAACGCCATGAACAACTGGCCGAATATCTGGAATCGGGTTGCAAACCCAAGCAAGATTGGCGCATCGGCACCGAGCATGAGAAATTCGGCTATTGCAAGGACACGCTGAAACCTCTGCCTTTTGAAGGAAAGCGATCCATTGTCGCCGTGTTGGAGGGGTTGCGGGATCGCCACGGCTGGGGAGAGGTCCGTGAATCCGGTCATCTGATCGGTCTTGAAAAGGACGGCGCAAATGTCAGCCTTGAACCGGGTGGCGCGCTGGAGCTGTCGGGTGCCCCTCTGGAGACGATCCATGAAACCTGCGATGAGGTGAACACTCACCTGCGCGAGGTGAAGGATATCGCCGATGAGATCGGTGTGGGATTCATCGGTCTGGGCGCGGCGCCGATCTGGACGCATGACCAGATGCCGCTGATGCCCAAGGGGCGGTATCGGCTGATGAACGATTATATGGAAAAAGTCGGCACCATGGGCCGCGCCATGATGCGGCGGACGTGTACCGTTCAGGTTAATATCGACTTCGGGTCCGAAGCCGACATGGTACAGAAACTGCGCGTGGCGCTGGCATTGCAGCCGGTAGCGACGGCGCTGTTTGCCAATTCTCCGTTCTTCGAAGGTAAAGTGAACGGTCAGAAAAGCTGGCGCAGCCATATCTGGCGACATCTGGACGATGCGCGCACGGGCATGTTGCCCTTCGTGTTCGAGGATGGCTTTGGATTCGAACGCTATGTCCAATACGCGCTCGATGTGCCGATGTATTTCGTCTACCGCGACGGGCAGTACATTAATGCGCTGGGCATGTCGTTCCGAGATTTCCTCAAGGGTGAGTTGCCTGCATTGCCGGGTGAAACGCCGACCCTGTCGGATTGGGCCGATCACCTGACAACGGCCTTTCCCGAAGCGCGGATCAAGAAGTTCATGGAGATGCGCGGCGCGGATGGTGGCCCTTGGCGACGGCTTTGCGCCTTGCCCGCCTTCTGGGTCGGGCTGACCTATGACCAAACCGCGCTGGATGCGGCGTGGGATCTGGTCAAGGGCTGGGATGCTGAAACGCGCGAGGCGCTGCGTGTTGCGGCGGCCAAAGACGGGCTTCAAGCGCAGGTTGGCAACGTCAACATGCATGATCTGGCGCGTGAAGTTGTGGCAATCTCCGAGGCGGGCCTGAAAGCCCGTGCGCGCCCTGGTGCTGGTGGTTTGGTCCCGGATGAGACGCATTTCCTGAACGCGTTGAAGGAAAGCATCGACACCGGCAAGGTTCCGGCAGATGAGTTGCTGGAACACTACAATGGCGACTGGAATGGCGACCTGACCCGGATTTATCCCGAATACAGCTATTGATGCGCACCGTCCCGCTTGCATTCGCGGGGCGGGGCCGATAGCAGGTTCTCGACCAAATTCAGAGGGCCGTCATGGACGATCTTAAGGCAAAATATCTGGGCCAAATCGCCGAAGCAGGCGACGAAAACGCGCTTGAGGCGATCCGCGTCGCGGCTGTTGGCAAAAAAGGCGAGGTCGCGCTGAAGATGCGCGAGCTGGGCAAGATGACGCCCGAGGAACGTCAGGTCGCAGGCCCGGCGCTGAATGCCCTGAAGGATGAGATTAACTCGGCGCTGTCCGCCAAGAAAGCCGCGCTGGCCGATGCTGTACTGGATGAGCGCCTGCGCACCGAATGGCTGGACGTCACCCTGCCGACCCGCCCGCGCCGTCAGGGGTCACTCCACCCGATCAGCCAGGCGACCGAAGAGCTGACAGCGATCTTTGCTGAACTGGGCTTCTCGGTGGCCGAAGGGCCGCGTGTTGAAGACGACTGGTACAATTTCGACGCGCTGAACATCCCCGGTCACCACCCCGCACGGGCCGAGATGGACACGTTCTATATGCACCGCGCCGAGGGTGATAACCGCCCGCCGCATGTGTTGCGCACCCATACGTCTCCGGTGCAAATCCGCTCGATGGAAAAACAGGGCGCGCCGATCCGCGTGATCTGTCCGGGTGGCGTCTACCGCGCCGATTACGACCAGACCCACACGCCGATGTTCCATCAGGTCGAGGGGCTGGCCATCGACAAGGACATCTCGATGGCGAACCTGAAATGGGTTCTGGAAGAGTTCGTGAAAGCATTCTTCGAGGTCGATGATGTCGAACTGCGCTTCCGCGCCTCGCACTTCCCCTTCACCGAGCCGTCGGCCGAGGTCGATATCCGCTGTTCGTGGGATAACGGCCAGCTGAAGATCGGCGAGGGCGACGACTGGATGGAGATTCTGGGTTCCGGCATGGTTCACCCCAAGGTGATCGCCGCTGGAGGGATCGACCCCGAGGTCTATCAGGGTTTTGCGTTCGGGATTGGCATCGACCGTCTGGCGATGCTGAAATACGGCATTCCGGATTTGCGGGCGTTCTTTGATAGCGACCTGCGCTGGCTGCGCCACTACGGGTTTGCAGCGCTGGATATGCCAAACCTGCATGGTGGTTTGTCGCGGTAGAGAGCACATCGGACGACTGGCTGACCGCATATAAGGATTGGTGGAAGCAAAAGGCTTCTAGGCATCCACTGCTTTGGTGTTTGTGTTTGTTCCTCGCGATGTTTGTGACGCCAACTTTTGTGCTGTGGGTTTGGAAAAGCCAGCCGGTTGCAGTTCTGATTGCTTTTGTTGCATCGGCACTTCTGTTCTTGCCCGGAATTCTAATTGCTGGTTTCGAGTTTTTGCGGCCTGCTGTGTTTCAGATGCGCGATAGAATTCAGAGAGAAAAAACTCAGGACCTCATTTACAAACGCAATTGCGGGTTTTGGAAGTGGTGGTGAGCAGTTGGTTTGGCTGCTAAGCGCGGCTTGATGCTTTGACCTGACGTAGGGCGGGCTTCAGCCCGCCATGTGCGATGGGTGGGTGCCGAGCTGAAGCCCGGCCTACGTTCGGACCACACCGATATGTTAAGTGACAGGGCGGAATGCCTCGTTAGGGTCGGGCGCATGATCTGTCGATTGCTCTGCCTTCTTCTGCTGATGACCGGGCCCGCCTTTGCCATGGGGCCCTGGAAAACCGAATGCCACGGCGATATTGTCTGTGATCTCGGTGACCGCTCGTATCACGTTTTAGAACCTGATGGCTGGGATGGTGAAACACCTCTGCCGGTGCTGCTGCATTTCCATGGCTGGTCCCGGCAGGGGACCGTGGTGGTGAACCACGAACGGATTGCCGGGGCCACGAAACGTCGGGGTGTGCTGCTGGTGGCCCCGAACGGTCTGGGCAAAAGCTGGGATTTCTGGTCCGCAAGCTCGGATGATGTGCCTTTTGCCGACCGGGTGCTTGAGGATGTCGCCCGGCGCTATCCGATCGACGCGACCCGCATCTATGTATCAGGCTATTCCTTTGGAAGTGCGATGGCGTGGCGCTTTGTCTGCGAAACCGGCGATGATATCGCGGCGCTGCTGGGTGTGGCCGGAACACTCCGCCAGACCGAGACCTGCCCGCAAGCCCCGCAAGAGGTGCGGCATGTCCATGGGACAGATGACACGGTGATGGATTTCCCGTTTGGTCCGGGTGGCGATACAACGTATCCGGTGGCGCTGTGGCGTGAGAAATACGGCTGCGATGCAGCCACCCCGCGGGGTGATTGGAGTGTGGAACCGTTCCTGACCCTTAGCCGAGTGGAATGGACCGATTGCACGCAGGGGCAGGTGATGCTGGACACGCATCCCGGTGGACATTTCATCCCCCATGGCTGGATCGGATGGCAGCTGGATGAGCTTTTGGGCCGCACCCCCACGTATCCGTGACGCGCAGAGCTTGCACCCCGGCGCATTCTTTGCCATTGCCTGTGCCGACTGGATGTTTGCCAAAAAAGGCCCCGTGCAATGAAATTCACTCTGTCCTGGCTGAAAGACCACCTCGACACTGATGCTTCGGTTGATGAAATCGCCGAGGCGCTGACCGATCTCGGGCTTGAGGTCGAAGAGATCGTGAACCCGGCCGAACGGCTGGCAGGTTTTACACTGGGCTATGTGAAACACGCCGAAAAACACCCCGACGCAGACAAGCTGCGCGTTTGCAAGGTCGATACGGACGAGGGCGAGCTACAGATTATTTGCGGTGCGCCCAATGCGCGTGAAGGGATCACCGTCGTGGTCTGCAAACCGGGCATGTACATCCCTGGCCTGGACCTGACCATTAGCGTCGGCAAGATCCGCGGTATCGAGAGCTTTGGCATGATGGCGTCCGAGCGTGAGCTGGAGCTGTCGGATGAACATGACGGCATCATCGAACTGCCCTCGGGCGAAGTGGGTGATACATTCGTGGGCTGGCTTGCAGAAAACGACCCATCCAAAGTCGACCCGATGATCGAAATCGCGATCACTCCGAACCGCCCGGATGCGCTGGGGGTTGAAGGGATTGCACGCGATCTGGCCGCGCGTGGAATTGGCACGTTGAAGCAGCGTGATTATACGCCTGTTCCGGGTGATTTCGAGTGCCCGATCAAGGTGACGATCGACGAGGACACGCTGGACGGAGCGCCGCATTTCACCGGCCGTCTGATCCGTGGCGTGAAGAATGGCCCCAGCCCGCAATGGCTGCAGGATCAGTTGAAGGCCATAGGTCTGCGTCCGATCTCGGCGCTGGTGGATATCACCAATTACATGACCTACGATCACAACCGCCCGTTGCACGTGTTCGATGCCGACAAGGTGCAGGGCAACCTGCGGGTGCACCGTGCCAAAGGCGGCGAGACGCTGGTCGCACTGGATGAAAAAGAATACACGCTGCAGCCCGGCATGATGGTGATTTCGGATGACAAGGGCCCGGAATCGATTGCGGGCATCATGGGTGGTGAGGAAACGGGATGCACCGAGGAAACGGTAAACGTTTTCCTCGAAAGCGCGTTCTGGGATCATGTGCAAATTGCGCTCACAGGCCGTGCGCTCAAGATCAATTCCGACGCGCGCTATCGGTTCGAGCGCGGTGTCGACCCGGAATACACCCGCGAGGGGCTGGAACACGCGACCCAGATGATCCTGGATATCTGCGGCGGAGAAGCCTCCAACGTGGTTGAGGCTGGTAAAGCGCCGAACCATGCGCGTGCCTACAAGCTGAATGCGGAAAGG
This sequence comes from Ruegeria sp. BH8, assembly GCF_056538065.1. Taxonomy (NCBI): domain Bacteria; kingdom Pseudomonadati; phylum Pseudomonadota; class Alphaproteobacteria; order Rhodobacterales; family Roseobacteraceae; genus Ruegeria; species Ruegeria sp. BH8. The sequence goes on from NZ_JBQFSP010000002.1 coordinate 67,576, forward strand.
GTGCAGTCTCTGGTCGGGATGGATATCCCCGAAAGCGAACAGCGGCAGACCCTGACCCGTCTGGGCTTTCGTCTGGAAGGCGAGATGGCGCATGTTCCCAGCTGGCGTCCGGATATCCTGGGCGAGGCCGATCTGGTGGAAGAGGTCGCGCGGATTGCTTCCTTGACAAAGCTGCAAGGCAGGCCGCTGCCGCGCGTGACCGAGGGGATACCGAAACCGGTAATGACCCCGACGCAACGCCGTCAGTCCATGGCGCGCCGTACCTGCGCGGCGCTGGGTTATGACGAATGCGTCAGTTATACGTTCATTGATCAGGCTTCGGCGGCTTTGTTCGGTGGTGGTGAAACTACGACCATGCTGGAAAACCCGATCTCATCCGAGATGAGCCATATGCGCCCCGATCTGTTGCCCGGCCTGTTGCAGGCTGCGGCCCGCAATCAGGCGCGTGGTTTCGCGGATGTCGCCCTGTTCGAGGTCGGTCCGGTCTTTCACAATGGCGAGCCGGGTGATCAGAATACCCAGATCACCGGTCTGCTGGTAGGACGCTCTGGTCCCAAGGATGTGCACGGTGCTGCGCGCCCTGTGGACGTGTTCGACGCCAAGGCAGATGTAGAGGCCGTTCTGGCCGCCATTGGCGCACCCGAAAAGGTTCAGATTCTGCGCGACGGCGATCCATGGTGGCATCCGGGTCGTCATGGCAAAATCTGTCTGGGTCCGAAAAAAGTACTGGGTGTCTTCGGAGAGTTGCACCCGCGCGTTTTGCAGGCCATGGACATAAAAGGTCCGGCAATGGCATTCACCATCTGGCCGGACGAAGTGCCTTTGCCCCGCAAATCTGGTGCCACCCGCGCTGCGCTGGAACTGCGCGACTTGCAGGCGGTCGAGCGTGATTTTGCTTTTGTCGTCGATGCCGATGTCGAAGCGCTGACGCTGGTAAACGCAGCCGCAGGCGCTGACAAGGCACTGATTGAGGGCGTGCGTGTCTTTGACGAATTCATCGGCGGCAGCCTTGGCGAAGGCAAAAAGTCCCTTGCCATTACAGTGCGCCTGCAACCGACCGAGGCGACTCTGAAGGAAAAAGACATCGAAGCTGTGGCCGAGAAGATCATTGCCAAGGTTGCCAAGGCGACGGGTGGGGTCCTTCGCGGTTAGAGCTCTGAGGCTCCAATGGAAAGCGCGCCTTCGGGCGCGTTTTTTATTTGGACAGGAACTTGGTCAGTAAGTCATAGACCAGCCGGATGCGGCGGCTGGTGTGCAACTCGCGATGCGTGGTCAACCAGATCGGAAATGTGATAGCCTCCATCCCGGGGCACACACGCTCCATACCTGGTGCCGCATCACCGACGGTCTGCGACATGGGCGCTATGCCAAAGCCTTGTTTGGCGTATTCCCAAGCCACTATTCCGTTCTGAGACCCAAGCCGGAAATTCTCGTTGGTCAGGTGAATGCCAAGCGGCTTCAGATAGGCGATCATCTGATTGTCGTCGCCGAAGCTGATGAACTCATGCCGTGAAAGGTCCTGCTTTGATTTCGGGCGTCCCGCACGGTTGAGATACTCTGTGGTTGCATAGAAATGCCCCGACGCCTCCTGTACCAGCTTCGCGATTAGGTCGGGTTGATCAGGACGGACATGGCGGATCGCGATATCTGCCTCGCGCCGCATAAGATCCTGAATATCGTTTGAGGCAATCACGTCAATCCGCAGGCGCGGGGCTTGCGCCCGGATTTCGCGCAGCAGGTCGGGCAAGACATAGGCCGACATCACGTCACTGGCGGTGATGCGAACCCGGCCTTCAATGGATTGTGCCTGTCCGGACGCCGTCAGCGCGATGCGGTTGGCGGCGTCCCCCATTTTGCGAGTATGATCCAGCAGCTCCAATCCGGCCTGAGTGATCTCAAGAGTTCTGCCAGCCCGTTCAAACAGCATCACGCCCAGGTCCTGTTCAAGCGCTGCTATCTGACGACTCAGCGTAGGCTGGGTTTGCCGTAGCTGCCGTGCCGCTGCGGAAAATGACCCGGTTTCAGCCGTCGCCAGAAAGGCCCGGATGTGGTTCCAATCAAAATCGCCAAAATCATTCATACAAAAATGTATAGTAAACCTGCAAATTTCGGCAATTTATATTCGGTCTGCGCATGAATAAATTCTCGCCGAAAGGAGACTCCTCAATGACCACCACTGCGAAATTCTGGGATGGAGTGGCCGAGAAATATGCCCGCTCGCCCATCAAAGACATGGCTTCGTACGAGCATACGCTGGAACGGACAGCGTCTTACCTGAAGAAATCCGATGATGTTCTGGAACTTGGGTGCGGCACAGGCATGACTGCTCTGAAGCTGTCCGGATATGTAGGATCTATCACTGCAACCGACGTGTCCCCCGGTATGTTGGCCGTTGGACGTCGAAGCGCCGCTTCGCAAAGCATCGAAAACGTCACCTTTGCCGAGGCTGATGTAAATCGACCGCCTGAGGGTTCATTTGATGCGGCGCTGGCATTCAATCTTTTGCATCTGGTCGAAGATCTGGATCTGACACTGAGCCAAATACATTCGGTCCTTAAACCCGGCGGACTGTTTATTTCGAAAACTTTTTGCCGGCCGTCCAGCGCGGCGAGCCTGAAGTATTACGCTATTCGTCTCGCGCTTCCGATCATGCAGTTCTTTGGTAAGGCTCCGTTTGTGCGATTCCTGCCTGAGGCGGATCTTGATGCGGCCCTTGAACGCGCCGGGTTCAGCATCATCGAGAGCGACAGTTTCCCAATACGTGACGCCCGCCGATTCCTAGTGGCTCGTAAAATGTAAGGTTTTTCCGGAATTCGCGTTGGGCTTTGGGTGTTGGACCCTTAAATTGGTCGGGAACAACATCGGAGTTTGCCATGGGCCTGAACGTTTATCTTTCCGGAGAAATCCACACCGACTGGCGTGATCAGATCATCGATGGGGCGCAAGGGTTGGACGTGACCTTCAACAGCCCCGTTACCGATCACGCGGCCAGTGATGATTGTGGTGTGGCCATTCTGGGGGCCGAGCCGAACAAGTATTGGCACGACCACAAGGGAGCGATGGTCAATGCGATCCGAACACGCAAGGGGATTGCGGATGCGGATGTTGTCGTCGTCAGGTTTGGTGACAAGTACAAACAGTGGAACGCCGCCTTTGACGCGGGTTACGCTGCAGCACTGGGCAAGTCTATCATCGTTCTGCACGGCCCGGATCATCAGCACGCGCTGAAAGAGGTTGATGCCGCCGCACTGGCCGTGGCGGAAGAACCTGCTCAGGTGGTCGAAATTCTGCGTTACGTGCTGACAGGTGCTCTGCCCGGCTGATCGATGAAAGGGGCGCCGGTTTGGCGCTCCAATTCATTTAACTGTTATCAGTTTCGTGCCGGTATGGCTTTGCCGCGCTGAACCGCTGGGCGTTGGAAGAAGCGATCGACATAAGCGACGACATTGGAATAGCCGTTCCAATCAACCACATCCTTCGCGCCATAGAAATCCAGCGCATTCAGCCACGGAGCAAGCGCGATATCCGCGATGGAATATTCGCCCGCGATCCAGTCCTGTCCTTCCAGTTGCGTGTTCACTACGTTCAGCAGGCGCTTGGCTTCGTTGATGTAACGCTCGCGCGGGCGCGGATCTTCTATCTCGCTGCCAGCGAACTTGTAGAAAAACCCGAGCTGGCCAAACATTGGCCCGATACCGCCCATCTGAAACATCAGCCATTGGGTGATCCGGTGCTTGTCTGCTGCGCTTTGACCCAGGAACTTACCTGTTTTTTCGGCCAGATACAGAAGGATGGCACCGCTTTCGAACAGGGCCAGCGGCACACCATCCGGGCCGTCGGGGTCGATTATCGCCGGGATCTTGTTGTTCGGGTTCAGCGACAGGAACTCGGAGCTTTTAACATCAGCATCTGCCAGTGTCACCAGATGCGCCTCATAGGGCAGGCCGGTTTCCTCAAGCATGATCGAGGCTTTAACGCCGTTTGGTGTTGGATAGGAGTAGAGTTGAAGGATGCTGGGATTCTTCGCAGGCCATCTGTCGGTTACGAAAAAAGGTGCAAGTTGAGACATGAAACCCCCTGAGTAATGCCGTTTGGGGAAAAATAGGGTGGCTTTCCCCTAAAAAACATACCCTTCTTCATGCGTTTAACGCACAATTCCTATGCGCTCATGCGTGAACAGAGGCGTGGTCTAAAAAAACAAGAGGGATGCTATGCTGGAAGAATTCAAGACTTTCATTGCCAAGGGCAATGTCATGGACATGGCGGTCGGTATCATTATCGGTGCCGCATTTACTGCAATCGTTACCTCGTTGGTGGGCGATCTGATCAATCCGCTTATTGGATTGTTCACAGGGGGTATCGACTTTACGAACAACTACGCCGTTCTGGCAGGTGACGTGGCCGAAGGTGCCAGCCTTGAAGCGGCACGTGAAGCAGGCGCATCCGTCTTTGCCTATGGTGCTTTCATAATGGCTATTATCAATTTCCTGATCATCGCCTGGGTCGTCTTCATGCTGGTAAAAATGGTGAACAAGGTCAAAGACGCTGCCGAAGCAGAGGAAGAAGCGGCTGAAGAGGCGCCCGCAGGTCCTAGCGAACTGGACATCCTGATGGAAATCCGGGACGCTTTGAAGAAATAGACCAGTAGTTCTGTTATGACATCGGGCTCCGCACCAATCGCGGAGCTTGTTTTATTGGAATTGACGAACAGAAAACACGAGGAAATTCGAGATGGAACAAACCGCCGACTTGGCTGAGCAGGCGATTGGTATGGCCAATCAATACTTGCCCATTGCCTTGAATGCAGCGAAGGCACTGATCGTTCTTGTTCTGGGTTGGATCGCCGCCCGAACGATCGCGGGTGTTGTACGCCGCCGGATCAACAAAACACCGCAGATCGACCCGACTCTTGGGAATTTTGCCGCCAGCGTGATCAAGTGGGCAATTTTGGCCATAGTTCTGGTCGCCGTTCTGGGGATCTTCGGGATAGAAGCCACCAGTATCGTCGCCATTCTGGGTGCTGCCTCTCTGGCTGTCGGGTTGGCACTGCAGGGTACGCTGAGTGATCTTGCGGCCGGTGTAATGTTGGTGGTTTTCCGGCCCTACAAGCTGGGACAGTATGTGGATATCGGTGGCACGGCAGGAACCGTTATGGACCTGAGCCTGTTCACGACCGAGCTTGTGACCCCCGACAACGTGCAGATCATTGTTCCAAACGGTCAGGCATGGGGGTCGATCATCACCAATTATTCAGCCCATGACACACGACGTGTCGATCTGGTGTTTGGAATTGATTATGCGGACAGCGCAGATACCGCCATGCAGATCATTATGGATGTGGCCAAGGCCGACCAGCGCATTCACAGCGACCCTGAACCCTGGGTTCGGGTCACGAATCTGGGTGACAGTTCGGTCGATCTGACTGCGCGGCTATGGTGTGCCGCAGCCGATTACTGGGACGTCAAGTTCGAGCTTACGAAGGCGGTTAAAGAGGCGTTTGACGCCAAAGGTGTTTCGATTCCGTATCCGCATTCGGTCGAAATTCAAAAACAGGGGTGACAGCTGGCGCTCATTGTGTGGGCGAGCATTCATCCCTTCCGCGTGTTGAAAAGGGCACCGCGCAGAAACGCGGTGCCCTTTTTTGTGAAAGCCGTCGGTTCGATACCGACCGCGCCATCTTGAAAATTGCCATCAACAGGCAACTTCAGGAGTGGAGGTACTTACGATTTGACCACCACATTTGGCGAAACAACATCGATGCCAAGGGCCTTGCCAACGGCATAGTATGTCAGTTTGCCAGCATGAACGTTCAGACCTTCCATCAGGTGCGGATCGTCCTGACATGCCTGTTTCCATCCTTTGTCGGCCAACGACAACATGAACGGCATTGTGGCATTGCCCAGTGCGATGGTCGAAGTGCGCGCGACAGCACCCGGCATGTTGGCAACGCAGTAATGCATGATGCCATCGACATCGTAGATGGGGTCGGCATGGGTGGTGGCTTTTGACGTCTCAAAGCAACCGCCTTGGTCGATGGCGACATCCACCAGTACTGCGCCGGGTTTCATCGTCGACAGCTGAGCACGCGACACCAGTTTTGGTGCGGCTGCGCCGGGGATCAGAACAGCACCGATGACCATATCGGCGTCCTGGATCAGTTCAGCGGTCGCACCTGCTGTCGAATACTGGTTCTTGAAAGTTCCGCCAAAGACATCGTCCAAGTAGCGCAGACGCGGCAGCGACCGATCCAGAACGGTGACATCAGCCCCCATTCCGGCGGCAATCTTGGCCGCGTGTGTCCCTACGACACCGCCGCCAATCACAACCACTTTGGCCGGGCCGACGCCGGGAACGCCACCCATCAGAACCCCACGGCCGCCATTGGCCTTCTGCAGGGTCCAGGATCCGACCTGAGGGGCCAGACGACCCGCGACCTCGGACATAGGTGCCAGCAGCGGCAGACCGCCGTTGGCATCCGTTACGGTCTCATAGGCGATTGCGGTACAGCCCGACTCCAGCAGGTCATGCGTCTGATCCGGGTCCGGAGCCAGGTGCAGATAGGTGAACAGCAACTGTCCTTCACGCAGCATCTTGCGTTCCACAGCCTGCGGTTCCTTGACCTTGACGATCATGTCAGCGGTGGCAAACACCTCTTCCGCGGTGTCAATAATTTGCGCACCAGCGGCGACATAGGCGTCGTTGTCGAAACCTGCGCCGATGCCTGCACCGGATTCGATCAGGACTTGGTGTCCGCGTGCGACCGCTTCCTGAGCGGCATTGGGCGTCATCCCGACGCGAAATTCCTGAGGTTTGATTTCCTTGGGGCAACCGATTTTCATTGGGCTCTCCGTTCACAAGCTGCTTAAATTATGTGCATTTTGCCGCGCAATTTCTGTGAAAGAAAACGTGCCAACGGACTTTTCTTTGGAAGAATTTCCCGTACTATCCGGAAAACTCGCAAAGGAATTGCAGGAATGAGCCTAGACACGACTGATCGAAAGATTCTGGCCGCACTTCAGAAGAATGGCCGGATGTCGAATTCGGAACTGTCTGAACAGGTCAACCTGTCTCCGTCTGCGTGCCACCGCCGCGTTCAACGGTTGGAGGTTGACGGCTATATCCGCAACTACGTGGCTCTGCTGGATGCGCGGAAAATGAACGTGCCTACCACCGTCTTTGTCGAGATCACGCTACAAGGCCAGGCCGAAGAGGTTCTGGATGTGTTCGAAAAGGCGGTGGCCCGAATACCAGATGTGCTGGAGTGCCATCTGATGGCCGGAACCGCAGACTACATTCTGAAGGTCGTGGCGGAAAACACAGAAGATTTCGCGCGTATCCACCGGCAATACTTGTCGCGCTTGCCTGGGGTGGCGCAGATGCAAAGTTCATTTGCGCTGCGTACCGTGTTCAAGACCACGGCCTTGCCGGTCTGACCGTCATAACGGGCCGGGATAGGTGAACAGCAGCAGGTGGGTCAGATTGAACCCGAAATGCATCGCAACAGGCACCCAAAGCCGACCGGTTGCAAAATATCCCAACCCGCACCCCAGCCCGAGAAGGGATGCGAATACCACAAGCGCGGGTCCTCCGCCGATATGCGCCAATCCAAAGAGCAGGCTGGCAGCGACCAGACCGCCTGTTGCCCCAAGGCGCAAGGTAATGGCCGACTGCAAGTAGCCGCGAAAGAACGCCTCTTCCGTAAGACAAGTCAGAAACAGGTTGGACAGGCAAAATACCAGCCACCAATAAGGGGCTGAGAGGTCCATGCGCACGGCGCCCAGCGATAGACCCAGCAGAAACAGGCCGGGCAGAATCAGAAAACCCGCTAGCAAAGGTTTTATTCTGGTCTTGATTGGGCTGTTCAGCATTCCGGGCCAAGCCAGAAGAACGGCAAAGAAGACCATGGGTTTGTCCAGATTCAGGTGCAGTGTGAAACTTGTGCTCGAGGCACTTGCCTGCACCTGATCCAGCAGTTTCAAATTGTTGAATCCTGGCAACAGATGTGCCCCCAATGCCAGGCACCACAGGATCAACAGCGTATGCCCCGCAATAGCCAGCAGACCTGTATGGCGTGGGAGGAAGAAGGCCACGATCAGACCAAGCGCCACCGCCACGATTGCTGTCGGTGACATCAGTCCGGTAACCGAGGCGACACTGACGAACAGAATCAGCAGGGCATACGCAAGTCCGGATCGTCGCCCCATCGCCGCGACTTGCGCTGTGATCAAGATCAGCCAGGGCCAGGTGACCGGCAATGTCGAAAAGAAAAACGTCACGGCGTTCTCGTCTGAATTGTGGACTCAGTCATGCTGCACAAAAACAAGGCAATGCAAGCAACTAGAAAGCGCGCGACTGATGCCTTGTGTCAATTCTTGTGCTTGTATCCTTTGGGCCAGACGTACACATTCGGGTAAAAGACCATATACCCGTCCAGACCCTGATTTCCGATTGAGACTGCTGCAACGGATCGGCTTCAATTTATCTGATGACATCAGGCGGTTACACAGGCCCGATATGGTTCGAACCCGATGACTGAGAAGGAGCTGATCTTGGCTTACGAAAACGATGGGGGCACCAAGAACTGGCTTGAGGCCGAGTTGGAAGACACGCTGGACGAAGATTTCGAGATCGAGTTCAGCGAGCCTATGCTGTCGATGGAAGTCCGCAAAATCTATCGGGACCAGCACCCCGAAATGCTGGATCGCAAGGTCTATTTCCGAAACCTGCTGCGATTGCAGGCCGAGTTGATCAAGGTGCAGGATTGGGTGCAGCACACTGGTGCCAAGGTTTGTATCCTGTTTGAAGGCCGTGACAGTGCGGGCAAGGGGGGCGTGATCAAACGGATCACGCAGCGTCTGAACCCCCGTGTCGCCCGTGTGGTTGCTCTGCCAGCGCCCAGTCGCCGCGAGCAGAGCCAATGGTACTTTCAACGCTACGTGCCGCATCTGCCTGCCGCGGGTGAAATCGTGTTGTTCGACCGCTCGTGGTACAACCGGGCAGGGGTTGAACGGGTGATGGGCTTTGCGTCCGAGGATCAGGTCGAACAGTTCTTTCAGGACGTTCCCGAATTTGAACGGATGCTGGTCCGGTCAGGGATCATTCTGCTGAAATACTGGTTTTCGATCACGGATGAAGAGCAGCAACTGCGGTTCCTCATGCGTATTCACGACCCGATGAAACAGTGGAAACTGTCACCGATGGATCTTGAATCCCGTATTCGCTGGGAGGCGTATACGAAGGCCAAGGAAGACATGTTGTTCCGAACCAACATACCCGAAGCGCCGTGGTATATCGTTGAGGGCAATGACAAGAAACGCGAACGTCTGAATTGTATTGAGCATCTGTTGACCAGAATCCCCTACGAAGACGTGCCACAGGAAAAGGTCAATTTGCCGGACCGTCGGTACAATCCTGAATACGAGCGGCGGGTTTTGCCAGACGAGCTTTACGTCCCAAAGATTTACTGAGTAACGCATGCGAGGCCGGCAGGGCCGACCTCGCACAATTTCAAGTGATCAGGCTGCATCCATCATGCAGTCATGGGTGAAGATATTGATCATGAAGACATCGCAGCCATCGTCTTCGGCTGTTTCGGTGTCGACAGGCTCAATCTCGGTCTCCGGGGTGGTATCTAGGGTCGGCATGATATCGACGTCGTCGACATCTGCCACATCAGTGCCGTCATTCATGTCGTCGGCCCAATCAAACTCGTCTAACTGCGCTTGCAGGTTTTCAAGGAAGCTGGCGATTTCATCCAGAAAGGCCTGAATGTCAAAGCAGAAGGCTTCCGGCTCACCGCCATCCACGACTTCGGTATCGGGTGTTTCAGGTTGCGGTTCCCCGGTTTCGGTTACGTCAGTATCGGGCGCTTCAGGTTCCGGTTCTTCAGCTTCGGTTACGTCAGTGTCCGGTGTTTCGGGTGTTGGTTCCTCGGTACCGGGGGTTTCAGGTTCCGGTTCTTCGGTCTCAGTGACGTCGGTATCAGGCGTTTCGGGGTCCGGTTCTTCCGTCTCTGTGACGTCGGTGTCCGGTGTCTCGGGTGTCGGCTCCTCGGTTTCGGGGGTCTCAGTCCCAGGCTCCTCGGTCTCGGTGACGTCAGTATCTGGGGTTTCGGTTTCCGGTTCCTCGGGCTCTGCAACTTCATCCGGTGTTGTCGGGGGAACGGGCGGCGCGTTTGTATTGCCGTTGTCCAGCATGACAGCCGCGTCGGTTGCGGCAAAGTTTTGCGTAACCATCACCGCATCGAAGCCCTGCATGTCACCGGCTTCGATCCCGATCCCGATATATTTGAAATCCGGGTTTAGGATATTGGCGCGGTGACCCGGACTGTTCATCAGGTTTTGATGCAACTGGGCGACATCGTCGCTGATACCCGGCGCGCCGCGTTCGGACTGCCATGCGATGTTTTCCCCGGTGCGCCAGCTTCCTTCAAGATCGAACCCCGCGTTTTGCATCCGCTGGGTTGCGCTGGAACCGCCTGAACCGGTGTGGCTGAAGGTGTCTGTATTCAGCATCCAGGTGCTGTGATCTTCGGACGAGTCGTTCAGCTGCGTTTCAAGTTGCAGCGGGTTGAGACCGCGGGACGTGCGCTCCTGGTTTATCAGCGCCAGCATCTCGCGTTCGTTTGTACTTGCAGTCGACATATTTGCCTCCGTTTGTGTTTGTGTCCTTGCGGACGGGCTCACTTAGAGGCGGGGACGTCGCGGGTGATAGAGGGCGGCGCAATTCAGGCGAGTTTTGGCGGCCCGATGCTACCGAGACGAGATTCGCTGCGCTGCAAAGCGCCGGGCAAAACACTGCCTGTACGGAAATGGCAGCTTGCCGCACAACCTGAACCACGAGTCGGCGGATTGTATCCGAGCCCTGAAACGACAAACCCCCGGGCCATGCCTCGGGGGTCGTCAAATAGTGTCATCCAAAGCTGGACGAAATCAAAGATCTCAGAGCAGACCTTCGCGCTGGGCTTTCTTGCGCGCCAGTTTACGGGCACGGCGAATCGCTTCAGCTTTCTCGCGCGCTTTCTTCTCGGACGGTTTCTCGAAATGTTGCTTGAGCTTCATTTCACGGAACACGCCTTCGCGCTGCAGCTTTTTCTTCAGGGCACGAAGCGCCTGATCGACGTTATTGTCGCGAACACTAACCTGCATGTGGTTGTCACCACCTTTCTAGATAGAGTTGCAAGGAAATTGCAGGAGTTGGCCGTATAGCAAAGCCGCCCTAACTTGTCTAGTACTGGACCTGACAACCGGAGAACCGTCATGACCACAACATATGAAGATGCAAAACGGCAGCTTTTGGACGCGATGCTGAATCATGTTCCTTTCGACGGCTGGTCGGAAACCAGCTTTCGCGCCTCGGTTTCCGATTGTGGTCTGGATGACGGTTTGGCACGTGCAATTTGCCCGCGCGGGGCGGTTGATCTGGCACTGGCCTTTCATGCGCGCGGCGATCAGGTGATGCTGGACCGCCTCAGGTCCGAGGACATGAGCGGTCTAAAATTCCGCGATAAGATTGCCGCTGCGGTCAGGTTCCGGTTGCAGGCTGTTGAAGACAAAGAGCTGGTGCGCCGGGGCATGACGCTGTTTTCCCTGCCAGCATATGCGGCCGATGGGGCCAAGGCGTTATGGCAGACCTGCGATCTGATCTGGGACACGCTGGGCGATACGTCAGAAGATGTGAACTGGTACACCAAACGGGCAACCTTGTCGGGGGTCTATTCCTCGACCTTGCTGTTCTGGCTGGGCGATGACAGCCCGAACCATCAGCGCACGTGGGAGTTTCTGGATCGCCGGATCGCAAATGTCATGGAGTTCGAAAAGCTCAAGGCTCAGGTGCGTGACAACCCGGTGTTGAAACCCTTTCTTGCAGTTCCGAACTGGCTGGCGGGTCAGGTGAGGGCACCGTCCAAGATGCGGGGTGATCTGCCAGGCATGTTGAACCCCAGAAAGTAACGCGTCTTGGTGCTGGGCCTTGCCTCTGATGCCTGTTAGGCATTGGGCAAAGGAGGTGCCTATGACCCAGATGATGCGTGCTGTTGAGATCACTCAACCGGGTGGTCCCGATGTTTTGCAGCTGACCGAACGGCCTATCCCTAAGCCGGGGGCCGGACAGGTTGTATTGAAAGTGTCCTATGCCGGGGTGAACCGCCCCGATGCTTTGCAACGCGCGGGCGCTTACGATCCGCCGCCGGGCGCCAGCGACCTGCCGGGGCTTGAGGCTTCGGGCGAAGTGGTTTCAGTCGGTGCGGGGGTTGAAGGACTTTCTGTCGGCGATCGGGTCTGCGCACTGCTGCCGGGCGGAGGATATGCGGAATACGTTTCGACCCCAGCGGCCCATTGTTTGCCAGTGCCTGCAGGTATGGGAATGAAAGAGGCAGCGTGTCTGCCCGAGACCTTCTTTACAGTCTGGTCCAACGTGTTCATGCGTGGCGGGTTGAAGGCAGGTGAACGCTTTTTGGTTCACGGTGGGTCCAGCGGGATTGGTACGACGGCAATCCAACTGGCCAATGCCTTTGGCGCGCGCGTTTTTGCCACGGCTGGGTCGGATGAGAAATGTGAGGCTTGCGTCAAGCTGGGCGCGGAAAAGGCGATCAACTATCGAAACGAGGATTTCGTAGCAGCCATGCGCGCCGAAGGTGGGGCAAACCTGATCCTTGATATGGTCGGCGGTGATTACATTCCGCGCAACGTCAAAGCTATGGCCGAGGATGGGCGGCTGGTGCAAATCGCGTTTCTGCAAGGGCCTGTGGTTGAGCTGAACTTTGCCCTGATGATGGTCAAGCGTCTGACCCTGACCGGCAGCACCCTGCGCCCGCAAAGCGATCTGGCCAAGGCGCAAATCGCGCAGGACCTGCGCGAAGCTGTCTGGCCGCTTTTGGAAGCCGGAAAAGTTGCGCCCGTGATGGACAGCGAGTTTGATCTGACCGAGGCAGCCGCCGCCCATGAGCGCATGGAAAGCTCGGGCCATATTGGCAAGATTGTTCTGAAGATCGCGGGTTGAGTTTTGAATGCGCGGGCGTGTCCCGCGCGTTCACGCAACGGCGCGGCGATACAGATGCCACGTGGCATGACCCAGAACGGGCATCACCACGATAAGACCCAACAGCAGTGGCAAAGCCCCCAGAAATAAAAGCACTGCCACGATGAATCCCCATGTCAGAATGACTCCGGGGTTGTGACGCAGCACTCTGAATGATGTCACAACAGCAACCGGCAGGCCCACTTTGCGGTCCAGCAGTAAGGGAAAACTGACCACGCTGATCGCCAGAGCGCAAAGGGCAAAAACAAACCCAACCGCAGTTCCGACAATGACCATCGCCCAGCCCGCAGATGTCGTGAAAACCTGCGTGGCAAATGCGCTGAGCGACGCTGGAACCTCGGGGCCCATCGTGTAGGTGTGAATGCTTTGCGCCACCATTAGCCAAAGCAGCAGCAGCATTACTAGGTAAAACCCCAAAACCAGAATTGCTCCGAATGACGGCGATCGAAGCACACCAAATGCGTCCAGCCAGTGAACCTCGCTGCCCTGTTCACGTTTACGGCTGATCTCATATAGGCCCACGGCCGCAACAGGTCCGATCAGCGCGAAGCCAGCGACCAGAGGGGCCAGAAGCGGAACCAGATTGGCGTTCAGGGCAAAGCCGAACATCAAAAGCCCGGCGATCGGATAAACCAGGACAATGAATACGACATCCGCACGAGTTTCGAGAAAATCCTGATACCCCGCCCTCAGGCAGGCCCGTAAGTCTTGCAGGGTCAAGGTCTGCACCATTGGCACTTGCGTTGGATCTGCACTGCCAAGTTGCGAGACGCTTTCGGTGACGTGGTCACTTGTGGCGCCCAGAGCCTGGGCCGCCCAGCTGATCGGATTTCCGATTGTCTTAGCCATTTCTTCACCCTTCCCTGGCGAGACTTGCGCCGCGGAATGGATCCGGCATTCAGTTGCCCGTGGCCGGTCCAACCGGCAACGCCATACCTCAGTATAGCATAAATTTGCGAAATCTGGATCAATACTCCGGCATCGGACGGATTGCCCTGTGTCACAGTCATGTTAGCTTGATGGCAGGCAAGAGGAGGTCAGGATGCAGAAAACAGCGAAAACGGTTGTGATTCATGAATTTGGTGGGCCTGAGGTTCTGCGGATCGAAGACAGGCCAGTGGGCGACCCCGGTCCGGGTGAGATACGTATTCGGCATCAGGCCTGCGGATTGAACTTCATCGACGTATATCAACGCACCGGCCTGTATCCCCTTGATCTTCCACACGCTTTAGGCATGGAAGCGGCGGGTACCGTTGAAGCGGTTGGGGAAGGGGTAATGCATCTTCAGCCGGGGCAGCGGGCCGCTTACGCCGCAGCCCCGCCCGGTGCATATTGCGAGGCGCGTGTGATGCCCGCAGCGCAGGTTTGCCCGCTACCGGATGGCATCACATTCGAAGCCGGCGCAGCGATGATGCTGAAAGGTCTGACAGTTGAATACCTGTTTCACCGGACCACACCATTGAAGCGGGGCGATACGGTTCTGTTCCATGCGGCAGCTGGCGGGGTCGGGCTGATCGCATGTCAATGGGCTAAATCCGAAGGCATCACGTTGATCGGAACGGCGGGGAGTGACGAGAAATGCAGCCTTGCCCGGTTTAACGGGGCCGCGCATTGCATCAATTACCGGTCCGAGAATTTCGCAGAACGCGTGGCTGAGATTACAAAGGGTCAGGGTGTAGACGTGGTGATGGACTCGGTCGGGGCGGACACATTCGAAGGATCACTGGATTGCCTGAAACCGCTGGGCATGATGATTTCCTTCGGCAACGCCTCGGGCCCGGTTCCACCGTTCAACCTTGGAGTTCTGGGCCAGAAAGGTTCGCTCAAGATCACCCGGCCCACGTTGTTTACACATATCGCGGACCATGCGGTGTGTCAGGCAATGTCGCGTCGCCTGTTTGGCAAAGTCGAGGGGGGTGAGGTCAAAATCCATGTCGATCAGCGCTTTGCCTTGGATCAGGTTGCTGATGCGCATCGCGCGCTTGAGGCGCGGCAAACGACCGGCAGCACAATTCTGGACCTGTAACGCAGTACCGAAACGCCATTGCCCTTAGAATTGGGATACTTGATGCGCCGGATGGGAAGGACAAGAGGTCTTCAATGACATACGGCGGCGGAAAAACCGCCGCCGCTGTGCCTGAAAAAAATCAGGTTTTACTGCGATTGCAGCTCTGCCGGGGATTTTTCAGCAATCGTTTCCCAGTTTGCGCTCGCGCTTTCGATGAAACCCGGGATGTCGCCTTCCCAGCGCTCCTGAATGTCTTTGGACAGGTTCAGATACAGCTTGTTGTCAACGATCTTCCAGTGGTTCGGGTCGCCGTCGAATTTAAAGCCCATGGCCGCGCCGAAGGCACAATAGCCGCCATATGCGGGCAGATATGCATCAGGATTGGCTTCAAAGGCTACTTTGTTTTCTTCCGACGAAAACCGGTACAGTGCATCATCGTGCAATGCAGTAATGCGGTAATCGCCCTTGGTCGCTTCGCCAGCGGTGAAGTACGCCACCGGATCATAGCCCTGCATGGCCAGACCAGTCGAGCTTGCGTTGATTTCGACGCCAGCCGCCAGTGCGGAGGTTGCCAACGTGACAGACAGTGCCACGCCACTGATCAGAGATTTAAACTTGTTCATTGCTTCACCTTTCGTGAAATGAGCCCGTTCAGCACCGCAATAATTGCCGCCGTAAGGCCCAGATTGTTGTCCTGTGTGGCCCGTAATTGACCGTCACGATAGCGATTTGGGAAGCGGGCTGATCACGTTCAAAACAATGATTTGTGATTGTGCGCAGGTGATAGAGCCACTGTTCTTTTTTGCCGATCTCGCCTCAGGCATCCGGCCTTAGGTTCAGGACAAATGCGATGACTTTGCATGCGGACATTTCACAGGGTCTTAGCAACGCGCCGCTGCCCATGGTCTGATACAGGTTCAGGCTGATATAGTCGGCTCCGCCCAGTTCGTGCGCAACCAGCTTGTGGGATTTACCACCCGCCATTCGTTGACGCACAACAACATAGCGCCGACCGCCGGAGGTTCCGGTGAAACTGCCCAAGGGCAGTGCAAAAAGGGCATACAGAAACCCGTCTGGCGCGATCACGGCTTTCCGATTCTGGGTTCCGTTCCGGCCTTGATCCGCGCAACGTTCGAGCTGTGCCGCCAGTAGACAAGAAGTGTCAGAATTATCCCAAGGATAAATGTAGTCCCGTTTGTCAGCAACAGCACCCAGGTTGTGGAAAGCGCAGCGGCTGCCAGTGCACCAACCGAGGATATCCGCCAGATTGCCGCCGCGACCAGCCAGGTAAGGCAGCAGGCAACACCGACGCGCCAGTCGAGCGCCAGCCAAAGCCCCAGGAAGGTCGCCACGCCCTTGCCGCCCTTGAAGCCCAGCCAAACCGGAAAGCAATGGCCCAGAAACGCCAAAAGTGCAGCAACCTGGGCCGCATCTTCACCCGCATAGGCACGCGCAATCAGAACGGCTGCCGCGCCCTTGCCTGCGTCAAACAGCAGGGTCAGCGCCGCAGCGGTCTTGTTGCCGGTACGCAGAACGTTGGTTGCTCCGATATTGCCGGAACCGATCTCGCGCAGATTTCCCAGCCCCATGATCTTGGCAAGCAACAAGCCGAAGGGAATGGAGCCCATCAGGTATCCAACCACCGCCCACTGGAGCAGTTCGCTAGTCGAGTTGTCGATTGGGGGCATCAGGGTCTCCGGAACACTTCATTACCTGCCACATAAGTCGAAATGACCTTACCTTGCATCCGCTGGCCGTCAAATGGAGTGTTCTGAGATTTTGATTTTAGTGCAAACCGATCAAGCACAAAAGGCACATCCGGGTCGAACAGAACCAAATCGGCTGGCGCGCCTTTCGACAGGCGACCGCTGTCCAGTCCAAGCCGCTTGGCCGGGTTAAGGGCCATGGCCCGAAACAGCGTCGGCAAATCCAGCTGACCCGCGTGATACAGACGCAAGGCCGCGGGCAGAAGCGTTTCCAGCGCGACCGCACCCGAGGCCGCTTCTTCAAACGGCAGCCGCTTGCTTTCTTCGTCCTGAGGGGTGTGCATCGAGCTGATGATATCGATCAGCCCGGTGCGAACGGCTTCAATAACCGCTTGCCTGTCGTCTTCTGATCGCAGCGGCGGCTTGACCTTGAAGAAGGTGCGATAGTCGGCCACGTCAAGCTCGTTCAACGTCAAGTGGTGGATCGACGTCCCTGCGGTTATGTCCAGCCCATTGCGCTTGGCGCGCTCCAGCGCAGGCAGCGCCCGGGCAGTGGTGATTTGGTCGGCGTGATAGGCGGCGCCGGTCATCTCCAGCAGGGCAATGTCGCGGTCCAGCCCCATCCGCTCTGCCATCGGTGACACTGTGGGCAGGCCGCGCAATGCCGCGAACTTGCCACTGGTCGCTGCGGCCCCGGCGCTCAGCCCCGGCTCTTGCGGGTGGGCTATCACAAGCGCGCCACAGGATTTCGCATAGGTCAGGGCACGGGAAAACACCTTGGTATTAGTGATGACGTGATCGCAATCGGTGAAGGCGATTGCACCCGCGTCCATCAGAAACCCGATCTCGGTCATCTCACGCCCTTCGCGCCCTTTGGTCAGGGCAGCCATCGGCAGAACATTGACTGGCGCATCGGCCTGCGCCCGGCGTGTCGCGAATTCCAGCGTTTCCGGTGTGTCGACTGCTGGCAGAGTATCCGGTCGGGTGACAATCGTCGTGACACCGCCAGCTGCAGCAGCAAGTCCTGCTGACCGATAACTTTCCTTATGACGTTCACCGGGTTCACAGACCTTGACGCCAATATCGATGATGCCAGGGGCGAGGCACTTGCCGTTGCAATCTACGATATGCCCTTCAGTACTCGGCGCGCTTCCTTCGCCTCGGGCGGTAATCCGGCCATTGTTTACCTGCAAC
Organism: Ruegeria sp. BH8; assembly: GCF_056538065.1. NCBI lineage: Bacteria > Pseudomonadati > Pseudomonadota > Alphaproteobacteria > Rhodobacterales > Roseobacteraceae > Ruegeria > Ruegeria sp. BH8. The sequence goes on from NZ_JBQFSP010000002.1 coordinate 85,522, forward strand.
CAGCCAGTTGACTCTGTTCCGGCTTCGGGGTCGATCAGGCGGGCGTTGGCGAAAAGAACGGAAGTCATGGAACAGCCCTTTCGATGGCGGCCTTCGTGGCGGCGGGATCGGTCTGATACTTAATCAGGTGTTTGTCGCCGCCCTTGGTAACGACTTGGACAAAACTGCCCATGGTTTTAACCACCTCGATCTGATTCAGCGGTACTTTGCGTGGACCGGGGCCGGTCAACAAAGTGCCGGTCATCTCCCAGTTAGCAGCCAGTTCTTCCGACGCCAGATACCACGCGCGGATGCCAATTGCGGCGAGGCCGGCAGGTGCTCCGGTCCAGACATAAGGGTTGCCGGTCAACCACAAGACAGCCATTGCTCCGGCCATGGCAGCGGCCGCAAGCCATGCATTGGTGCGGATATACGCGCCCTTGTCCGGGGCAAAGACTACAGGATCAGCCATAGAATCCCTCCGGTGATCAAAAGTACTGCCAATGCCATAACGGCCGAGCCTATGCGGAGCGGTTTGTTGTCAACCGGCGTGGTTTGCGGGGCCGAGAAAGGCTTGGCGCTTTCGGTCTCGATCGTTCCGCCGGTCCAATTGGTCGCCTCTTCCGTGAAAAGACCAATCATGTGAAGCCGGGGATCGGGTTCAAGTGTCGTGGCCTGGTCTTTGAACGCTGCGCTGCGCAAGACCATGACCCATCCGCCGATCTGCGCCAGCGCCGCACGGTCCAACTGATCCTCGGACACGCCGCACCCTTCGTTCAGATAGCCGTAAAGCCCAAGTTCTTCGAGGTCGGATACCGGAAAGATGTCGATGTGCTCGGGGTCCAGCCCGTCGATGCCAAGCACCTGTTCGGCAGCCCCCGGTTCGCGCAGGAACTTCGCCTCTTCCGGGCGCATGTCCAGCGCGAACAGGCGCAGGACGCCGCGTTCATGAGGGGCGACGGTCAGATTGCTCATGCAACCTCGCGCAGGTTTCGGGCCAGAAGGTCCATGGCGGCCATGCGGACAGCGACCCCCATCTCCACCTGCTCCTGTATGACGGATCGATTGATGTCATCAGCCAGGGTTCCGTCGATCTCAACCCCCCGGTTCATCGGGCCGGGGTGCATGACGATGGCATCGGGCTTGGCCAGCGCCAGCTTTTCCACATTCAGGCCATAACGGTGGTAGTATTCGCGTTCTGACGGGATGAAGCCCCCATCCATTCGTTCTTTCTGAAGGCGCAGCATCATGACCACATCGACGTCTTTGAGGCCTTCGTTCATGTCGTCATATACCTCGGCCCCAAACTCGGCGAATTGCGACGGCACGAGTGTGGGCGGGCCGATCAGACGAATGCGGTTTTCCATCTTGCCCAGCAGGATCAAATTGGATCGAGCAACACGAGAGTGCGCGACATCGCCGCAAATGGCGATGTTCAGACGGTGCAGGCGACCTTTGGCGCGGCGGATCGTCAGCGCGTCCAGCAAAGCTTGTGTCGGATGTTCATGCCGCCCGTCGCCTGCGTTCAGAACAGCGCAGTTGACCTTTTGCGCCAGCAGGTCGACCGCGCCCGAATGCGGGTGACGCACCACCAAAAGGTCGGGATGCATCGCGTTCAGGGTCAGCGCAGTGTCGATCAGCGTCTCGCCCTTTTTGATCGAACTGGCCTGCATCGCCATGTTCATCACATCTGCACCCAGACGCTTGCCAGCCAGTTCGAAGCTTGCCTGCGTTCGGGTCGAGTTTTCAAAGAACATGTTGATCTGGGTGAGCCCCGACAACACATCCGAATGTTTGGTCGACTGGCGGTTCATGTCGACATAGGTTTCGGCCAGATCGAGAATTTCGGTGATATCGGATTGCGACAGATGCTCGATGCCAAGAAGGTGACGATGGGCGAAACGCATGGGCGGGCTCCTGTCTGACAATCGGGCCGCTTATAGAAAGCCCCGCGGGGCAAAGCAACCTAAGGATCAGAACCCTCTGGCAGTTTTTCACAGCCACCCTCTGGCAGGCATTGTTCACCCGGTTTGCACCATTTGCCGTATCCGCAGTCGATGGCTTTGATCGGCACGCAACCCTGATGGGTCGAGCATTTGAATCCCGGACGGCACTGCGAGCCTGTATCCTCGCACAGGAACCATCCCGGACGGGAACACCCCCCACCCGGCAGACAGGACGAGCCGCGCGCACAAGTTCGGCCATCCTCGCATATCGTAGGAGGGGCTGTACCCGGATCTGGTGTGATCCGTTCACATTCGCCGCGCCCATTGCAAAAACTGTCACCGGGGCAATCCAGACGCGATGTGCATTTGTTCGCGCCTGCGGGTGCACAACGCGCTCCTCCCGCTACGCAGCGTTCAAACGGGCCGCAACTGCGCCCGCCACCGCAATAGGTGCCGCCCAGCGGTATGCAGTGCCCATCAAAGCTGCATCTTTGACCACCGGAACAACAGGTGGTGCCGCATTTGAACTGGCCCGCACGGCACTGGCCCTGTGCGTTGTGGAACGTCGCCAATGCCGGATTGCCGGTAAGCACCAGTCCAAGCCCGATCAGGAGGATTCGCAAGGTTCTGAGCATCGTTCTCTGATGGTCGGCGCGACAGAGCGACCGATCAAGCCCAATTCGCTTTCCATCAGCCCTCAGGCGGGTAAATTATCCATATGGAATCGGGCTTGGACTATTATTCTGCGCGGGCCCTGCTGGAATGGCAGGTCGAACTGGGCGTGACCGAGGCAATCGGGGACGCTCCGGTTGATCGATATTCGGTGCCGGACACTTCACCAAAACCCAAGAAGGCAGAGGTTGCGGCAGCCATCCCGTCAAAGCCCGGACAGACCGACCCGGTAACGGTTGCGCAAGCAGCGGCCAAGGGGGCGGGGTCACTGGATCAGCTGCGCGATGCGATGGAAGCTTTTGATCACTGCGAGCTGAAGCGCGGGGCGCGGCAGTTGGTTTTTGCTGATGGAACGCCCGGTGCGCGGGTGATGATCATCGGTGAGGCGCCGGGCCGCGACGAAGACCGCGAGGGCAAGCCCTTTGTCGGGCGCGCGGGCCAGTTGCTGGATCGCATGTTGGCCGCGATTGATCTGGATCGCAGGCAGAACGTCTATATCACAAACGTGCTGCCATGGCGGCCCCCACAGAACCGTGACCCAAAGCCCGAAGAAATCGGGATGATGAAGCCCTTCCTGGAACGTCACGTGGCGTTGGCCCGGCCCGAGGTTCTGGTGGTGATGGGCAATATCAGCTGTCAGGCCGTTCTGGGCAAGCGCGGGATTACCCGATTGCGCGGCCAATGGGATCAGGCGATGGACCTGCCTGTGATCCCAATGTTTCATCCAGCTTATTTGCTGCGCCAGCCGCAAATTAAGCGACAGGCCTGGGCTGATCTGCTGGAGTTACAAGCCCGGCTGCGAGGTGAGTCATGAAGATCTTGGCGTTTTCCGATCTTCATATGGCGCGCAACCGCGCTGCTGATCTGGTGGCGGCCAGCGCTGATGCCGACCTGGTTATCGGCGCAGGGGATTATTGCAATATGCGGCAGGGTCTGGACGAGGCGATGCAAATGCTTTCGGGCGTTTCAGCGCCGCTGGTCCTGATACCCGGGAATGCAGAAAGCGCAGAGGATCTGGGCAAAACTGTGCCCGAGGGTGTGCATGTTCTGCATGGAACGGGAATGACGGTGGATGGATTGCGCCTGTTCGGGCTTGGCTACGGTGTTCCACCCACACCGTTTGGTGATTGGTCCTGTGATCTGACCGAGGGTGAGGCCGCCGAACTGCTGGCGCGCTGCAGCGGAGCAGATATCCTGATTTCGCACTCACCGCCCAAGGGCCATGGGGACGTGACCTCGCAAGGCATGGCTGTGGGCTCGATCGCTGTTCGGAACGCGATCGAGCGGATACAGCCCCGATTCACGTTTTGCGGCCATATTCACGACAGCTGGGGATATCGCGGCTCGATCGGCCGCACCCGGATCGCCAACCTTGGCCCCAAGGTAAACTGGTTCGAGGTCGCTGTATGATTGAGTTGGTAACGCTGCTTGCCTTCATTCCCGCCGCGCTGGCGCTGAACCTGACACCGGGCGCGGATATGATGTTCTGTTTCGGTCAGGGCCTGCGATCAGGTCCGCGCGCAGCAATTGCCGCAAGTTCTGGGATTTCCGCGGGTGGAATGATACAGGTCCTTCTAGCTGGGCTGGGCCTCGGCGCGGCGGTTGCGGCCTTGCCATGGCTGTTCGATGTCATTCGCTGGGTTGGTGTTGCATACCTGTTGTATCTTGCCTGGGGTGCTGTTCGAAATGGCGCAGTGTCGGCCGAGGCCCCCGTCAAACCGGCCCGGTTGTCCTTTCGGGATGGGATGCTTGTCAATCTGACGAACCCCAAGGTTATTCTGTTCGTTCTGGCCTTTATCCCGCAATTTGTAGACCCGTCGCGGGGGTCGGTCCTGATGCAGTTTTTGATCTTCGGCACAATCATCGGCATCGGTGGGTTCGTCGTGAACGGGCTGGTTGGTGTTTTCGCCGGAAGCGCGGGGCGCCATCTGGTCTCGAATCCGCGCGCCTCACGTATTCTGGGCTGGATTACAGGGGGCATTTTTGCGGCCCTTGCGGTCCGGCTTGCCATTCTGGAAAGGGCCTGACACCACATGTCGCGCATTGATGAAACCATGGAGTTCATCCCGGTTAAGATCGCCGTACTGACTGTTTCGGATACCAGATCGATGAAAGAGGACCGCTCGGGACAGACATTGGTGGACCGGATTGAAAAGGCAGGCCATGTCGTCGCGGATCGCAGGATAATTCGGGACGAGCGCAAACAGATCGCAGATCAGTTACGCGCGTGGGTGGCGGACGAACAGATCGACGTCGTGATTTCGACCGGCGGCACGGGTCTGACTGGGCGCGATGTCACCGTCGAGGCGCATCGCGATGTCTATGAAAAAGAGATCGAAGCCTTTGGCACTGTCTTCACGATCATCTCGATGGGAAAGATCGGAACTTCGGCGGTGCAGTCACGGGCGACGGGGGGCGTTGCAGGGGGGACATACCTGTTCGCATTACCCGGCAGTCCGGGGGCCTGCAAGGACGCGTGGGACGGTATTTTGGAAAAACAGTTCGATTATCGCCATCGCCCGTGCAATTTTGTGGAAATAATGCCCAGATTGGACGAACATCTGCGACGGAAGTAGACTGGTCATACGTTCCATTCCGTATAACCGCCTTGTGGCTTGGCATATTTCCTGATCCAGCTACATGTTGTGGACGGCAGCGTGGTGCAACCGGGGTAACTGATTGATGCGATTTCTGCGGCATAGTCTTGTCGGTATTTTTCTGGCGTTTCTGGCGCTGGCTTTGTTGTTTGTTGCCGTGCAGATGATCGTTGGGGCCGTTCAGGAGGCTTTGACGCACGATAACGCGACACCTCCCGCTCGAGAAAGGATCTTTGCTGTTTCGGTTCGGCCTGCCGAGGCGGAAACCGTCACCCCATATCTTGAAGCTTTCGGAGAGGTTCAAAGCCGCCGCAGGCTGGAGTTGCGCGCGGCGCTTGGTGGTCGCGTTGTCGCGCTGGCGGAAGACTTTGAAGATGGTGGAATTGTTGAGGCTGGCGAAGTGCTGGTTGAACTGGACCCGGCAGATGCGCAATCCGCACTGGATCGGGCCAAGTCCGACCTCTTGGACGCTCAGTTTGAAGAGCGCGATGCAGAACGCTCGTTGCTGCTGGCGCAGGACGAGCTGAAATCGGCTGAGGCTCAGGCGGAACTGCGGGAAAGGGCGTTGCAACGTCAACGCGATCTGGAATCTCGGGGCGTGGGGGCCGCCGCTAGCGTGGAAGAGGCCGAACTGGCTGCCGCAGCGGCGCAACAGGCCGTACTGGCGCGGCGTATTGCGCTGGCACAGGCTGAATCCCGTGTGGATCAGGCATCAACCCTTTTGGCCCGCGCCATGATAGCACTGGAAGCTGCGGAACGTGATCTGGGCGACATGACAATCCGGGCGGGCTTTGGCGGTACTTTAACGGATGTGACGCTTGTGGAAGGGCGGCTGGTATCGGCAAATGAAAAGCTGGCTGAACTGGTTGATCCCAACGACCTTGAGGTGGCATTTCGGGTGTCGACCGCGCAATATGTGCGGCTTTTGGATGGCGGCGATCGTCTGATCAACGCGCCGGTAACCATATCGCTCGAAGTGACAGGGACCGATCTGACCGCGATTGGCCAGATTAGCCGCGACAGCGGGTCTGCCGGTGAAGGCCAGACCGGGCGGTTGATCTATGCCCGTCTGCAAGAGGCATCGGGGTTTAAACCCGGGGATTTCGTTACGGTTTCAGTTCAGGAACAACCGCTTGCCGGAGTTTACCGACTGCCGTCGTCGGCCCTTGATGCATCCGGAACAGTTCTGGTGCTTGGCCCTGATGACCGTTTGGAAAGCCTGCCGGTTCAACTCATCCGCCGCCAGGGGGACGAGGTTCTGCTGCGGGGCGACGGTTTGGAAGGGCGAGAGGTCGTCGTCGGGCGAACCCCCCTGCTTGGGTCGGGCGTGCGGGTGCGGCCCCTGCGGTTTGAGGCGGGTGCAGACCCCGGAATGGTCGAGCTGACGGACGAGAAGCGCGCCGAACTTGTGGCGCAAGTCGAGGCGAACAGTGCGATGCCTCCGAAGGAAAAGACGCAGGTTCTAACCCGGCTGCGCGAAGCTCGTGTGCCGACGTCTTTGGTGCGCAGCATTGAAACCAGGGCTGGGGGATAAACGCCATGATGCGCGAGATACCTGGCGCGGCGGGCGGCATTCTCAGTTACTTCACGCGGCATCGGACAGTTGCCAACCTGCTGTTGCTTGTCATGCTGGTTCTTGGCGCGGCGGCAATCCCGAACATGCGGGCGCAGTTCTTTCCGGACGTCATTCTGGAACGCGTCGATGTATCCGTGACCTGGGAAGGCGCCGGGCCCGAGGACATGGACGCCGGAATCGTGCAGTTGCTGGAACCTGCGCTGCTGGCCGTCGAAGGGGTGATCAGCACCGAGGCTTCCTCGCATCATGAATGGACCCGGATCAGGCTGGAATTCGAACCCAACTGGGATGTGTCCCGCGCTGTCGAGGATGTTAGGACCGCCGTAGACGCTGTCACAGATCTGCCGGAAGACGCTGAGGAGCCCAAGATTCAACGCGGGGCGTGGCGTGATCGGGTGACGGATGTAGTGATCACGGGGCCGACCGATACTGCTCAACTGGCGAAGCTGACGGATGAGCTTATCAATCGTTTATTCGCATCTGGTGTGACCCGCACGACTATCCGAGGTATTGCCGCACCGCGCCTTGTTGTCGAAGTCACCACAGCGCAATTGATTGCCAATGATATCTCAATGGCGGAAATCGCGGCGGCGATCGGGGCTGAAGTCACCACGGATCCTGCGGGTGATGTGGAAGGCGCCGGGGCTCGTATCCGGGCAGGGACTGAGAAACGCACGCCCGAACAGATCGAAGGCATCGCGCTGCGGGTGAACGAAGATGGGTCGAAGCTGAAGGTTGGTGACATAGCAACACTTCGGATCGAAGACGTCACCCGGCACCGCAGCTATTATGTGGGCGACAATCCCGCCATGTCCATCAGAGTGGACCGGTCGAACCTCGGAGATGCGATAGGTATTCAGCACACGGTCGAGGACGTAGCCCGCGAGATGCAGGCCAGCCTGCCTGAAGGTGTGAGAATTGATCTGATCCGTACCCGTGCGCAAGCGATTACCGACCGGCTGAACATCCTCGTGGATAACGGGCTGATGGGGCTGGGGCTGGTTGTCATCCTGTTGTTCCTGTTTCTGAATGCGCGCATTGCGTTTTGGGTCGCGGTGGGTATCCCGGTGGCGATGTCGGCGGCGATCGCGCTGATGTATCTGGGCGGTCTGTCGCTGAACATGGTTTCCCTGTTCGGTCTGATCATCACCTTGGGGATCGTCGTAGATGACGCCATTGTCGTGGGCGAGCACGCCGATTATCGCGCACGCCGATTGGGCGAGACACCTGTGGAAGCCGCTGAGCGTGCCGCCCGGCGAATGGCAATGCCGGTTCTGGCCGCCACGGTAACGACGGTGATTGCGTTTTTCGGCCTGACGTTGGTTGGAGGGCGTTTCGGAGAACTGATCCGCGATATCCCTTTCACGGTAATCGCCGTTCTGGTTGCATCGCTGGTGGAATGCTTCCTGATCCTGCCCAACCACATGGCGCACGCAATTGCGCATTCGGCCAAGGAACACTGGTACGACCTGCCGAACCGTGTCGTCAATCGTGGCTTTCGTTGGGTTCGGGATCACTTGTTCCGCCCGCTGATCGCCTGGGTGATCTGGGCGCGTTATGTGGTCGCCGCACTGATGATCGCCATCCTGGCCAGTCAGGTCGCATTGTTCATTCGTGGCGACGTGAACTGGCGGTTCTTCAACGCACCTGAACGCAGCTCAGTCAGCGGCGGGTTTATCATGCGCGAGGGGTCGACCCGGTCAGATACGCTTGAAATGATGCGCATTCTACAGGACGCAACCAACGAACTGGGCCGGATCTACGAAGAGCGTCATGGCCGAAATCCAATTGACTATGTCCTGGCCGAAGTTGGTGGCAATGCCGGGCGTGCGCTTGCTGCGGCTGATGGCAAGGACGGCAGTGTGCTGGGTGGTATTTCGATTGAATTGATCGACGCCGATCTGCGCCCCTATTCGAGTTTTGAGTTTGTGGGCGAGCTACAGGATTTCGTACCGCGCCACCCCAAGGTCGAAGTGATCAGCTTCCGTGGTTGGCGATCTGGCCCCGGTGGCGACGCCATCGACGTGCAGTTCTATGGCTCGGACGTAAATGTCCTGAAAGCCGCATCTGAAGATTTGCAAACCGCGCTGTCGAAGTTTCCTGAAGTCTCGGCGCTTGAGGACACTTTGGCATATGACAAGGAAGAGTTTCTTCTTGATCTGACGGCACAAGGTCAGGCGCTGGGCTTTCGGATCGAAACGCTGGGGCGGGCTTTGCGCAACCGTTTGAACGGGATTGAGGCCGCAACCTTCCCCGACGGGCCGCGCAGTGCCGAGATCCGTGTCGAACTGCCCGAAGGTGAACTGACAGCAGATTTTCTGGAACGAACTCTGATGCGTTCTCCTGACGGAGTCTATGTACCTTTGGCTGATATCGTTTCGGTCGAACGCAAGTCCGGGTTTTCGACGGTTCGGCGTGAAAACGGCCTGAGGGTGGTTTCAGTAACAGGTGACATCTCGGAAGACGATCCGGCACGGGCCGCCGAAATTGAACGCGTGATGCAGGACGAGATCCTGCCCAATATCGCAGCCGAAAGGCAGGTTGAGTGGCGCATGTCGGGTCTGAGCGAACAGGAAAACGAATTCCTGTCCGAGGCCCGCAATGGTCTGATCCTGTGCCTGACCGGTATTTATCTTGTACTGGCCTGGGTGTTTGCCAGCTGGACACGGCCCCTTGTGGTTATGGCGATTATTCCCTTTGGCCTGGTCGGGGCGATTTGGGGCCATTACATCTGGGAGGTGCCGCTTAGCATGTTCACGGTGGTCGGGTTGCTGGGCATGACAGGCATCATCATCAACGACTCGATCGTTTTGGTGACCACGATTGACGCATACCAGCAGGATCGCGGATTGATTCCGTCTATTCTGGATGGCACGGCGGACAGGTTGCGACCTGTCATGCTGACCACGCTGACCACGGTTCTTGGCCTTGCGCCCTTACTATATGAAGGCTCTCAACAGGCGCAGTTCCTGAAACCGACAGTAATCACACTGGTCTACGGGCTTGGTTTCGGAATGTTGCTGGTGTTGGTACTTGTGCCTGCCTTGCTGGGAGTTCTCAATGACGTGGCACGTCCGATGACAGCCATGCGCCGCGCGGCGCGGGCCCCTGACAAGGTTGTTCGTGGCGCGTTGGCCGGAACCGGCGCGATGCTTGGGGTCTGGTTTGCCTTGACGATGATCTGGCCTGCCATCAACGGTGCACCGCTTGCCATATTACAAGGTCTTTATCCCGGTGATGATGGCATTGCCGCATTGAAAATGGGGCTGGGCGCGTTTGTTGCCGGAGCTGTGCCGATTGTGATTCTGAGCATTGCTGCCTCAGGCATGCTTTATGGTCGCCTCACGAAATCGGCAGATGCTTAAACCGCACGCAAGGCATATTCCATAAGCTCAATGACCCGCGCGCTCATGGGCAGGTTGCCCTGGCGTATCTGATCGACGGGAAACCACCGGGCATCCAATGCGTCGTCACCGGCCTTTGGCGTGCCCGAGCGATACTGGCAGGCGACCCCGACCAGCAGGTAATGGGACACGATCAGCCCATCTGGGGTTCGGCGCACAAGGTCCAGATTTTTCAGATAATGTGACGACTGCGCGATCACCGAGGTTTCTTCCAGCAATTCGCGTTGTGCCGCTTCCAATACGGTTTCACCCCATTCGACATGGCCACCGGGAAACCCCCACAGCCCGGCGTCGGGCTGCTTGCTGCGCTGAACCAGAAGAACCTGATCCTGATGCAGAACAACGGCCAGGGCACCGATTTTTGGTGATTGGGTCATGAATTCAGCCTGCGCTGCAGCCCTGAATATCAACTGCGTGATTGGCGCCCAGAACTGTAATCCGGATTTCAGACCGATCCAGTGCAAAGGGTGTGCCCGATGCATTGATAATCTCGGCCTCGGCCACCAACGTATCACCTTGCCGTTGCGCAACCGGCTGCGACGCCCAGAGGGAGGGATTGCCGGGTTCGATCACAGCCACTTCATGACCACCTGCCGATGGCATGGTCACTCGTGCTTCGATACGCATACCATCTTTAGTCGGCGTCAGACGACAGGTGGCACTGGACACGCGAGCTTCTTGCGCGGAATAAGGGCGTTGCGCCAGTGCGGCGGCAATCGCGGGATGGCGCCCGGCATTGGCGTCGAGTGTGTGGTCAAAGCCCAGACGTTCCGGAATACAAACGTCTTTGCAAACGCCCAGATCCATTTCGCCCTGCAATCGGACCGGCTTGGCAGGGTTGCGCGGCGTAATCTCAATCGGAAGGACCAGTTGGTTCTTGTAACCGATCGACTGCAACCCGTTCTGATCGAAGACATCGGGGGCAGGCCATGTGATTTCAACACGCCCGACATTGCTTGAGCGTTTCCAGTTGATTTCCGGCGGGATGCCAGCATCTCCAGGCGCGCGCCAGTAGGTTTTCCAACCATCCTCAAGCGTCAGCTTCAAGGCGGTAAGATAAGTGCCGTTTGCAGTCCGTCCGCCATCCAGAACATCCAGCTGAACCACGCCGTCCAGACCCTGAGCGGCAACCGGGGCGGATAGATGCAGGCAAACGAGTGCGGCGACAGCAGTGTGTTTCATCGACATCTTCATCCCTCTTAAATGCGCGGCGTTGACCCGGATTCCAAGTCACGTTCTGTTCACTGGGATGAAATCCGCTAAAATACCTGTTGTTCTCTTGCCAATAGACATGCTGCGGGGCCATTGTTGAGGTGTTCTGAGAAAGAGATGGCGGCCCATGGACCTGACCGGAAAACTGTTGATTGCGATGCCCGGTATGGGAGATCCGCGATTCGACCATTCGGTGGTGTATGTGTGCAGTCATGGTGACGACGGTGCCATGGGTTTGATTGTGAACAAGCCCTCGGACCTGCGGATCAAGACTTTGCTGGGTCAACTGAACATCGCCTGCCGTGTTCCGATTGTCGGCGAACGCCTTGTGCATTTCGGTGGGCCGGTCGAGATGTCACGCGGCTTTGTCCTTCACAGCGCCGATTACGAGGCCAACCTGCATTCAATGCAGATTTCCGAGGATTTCAGCATGACGGCGACACTTGATGTGCTCGAGGATTTGGCGTCAGGCACTGGGCCGCTGAACTCGATGCTGGCGCTGGGCTATTCCGGCTGGGGGCCCGGTCAGCTTGAGGATGAAATTGCCATGAACGGCTGGCTAACCACCGAGGCAACGTCGAAACTTGTTTTCGATGTGCCCGATGATGCGAAATGGGAGGCAGCGTTGGCTTCTTTGGGCGTGGACCCGCTGACCCTTTCTGCCAGCGCGGGGCGAGCGTGATCAGCTGTCACGGGGTGCCGCCGCGCGCCGCAGCCGGTCATTGATTGCCGCCCCCAAACCCGTGTCAGGGATCGGAGAAACGGCAATCGGTCGCCCGGTTTCGTTCAGCTGATGCAGAAACGCAAACAGATTTGCCGCCGCTTCGGTCAAGTTGCCAGTGGCGGACAAGTTCAGGTCGCACTCTACCTGCCCAAATCCCAGAAACACCTCGTCACCCTGACGGGTTTTGGCATTCAAACGGACCGGAGCGTCCGGCGCATAGTGTGATTGCAACTGGCCGGGGGCGGTCAGAAGATCACCGGATTGATGCAAATGCAGACGCATTTTCAGCGTCTCTTCGACCTGCTCCAGCGCGATGCCACCTGGACGCAAAAGTGCAGGTTCCCCAGCCAGGCCGATGATGGTGGATTCAAGCCCGACACCGCACGGCCCGTCATCCAGAACAGCCGCGATCTTGCCGCCAAGACCCGACCAGACATGACTTGCCGTGGTCGGACTGATCTGACCCGACGGGTTTGCCGAAGGCGCCGCAACCGGGCCATCAAATTCGGCCAGCAGCGCGCGCGCTGTCGGATGTGCCGGAACGCGCACGGCCAGCGTATCCAAACCTGCCGTCACCAGCGATGAAATCCCGTGCCCTTCGCGCAAGGGTAAAACCAAGGTAAGCGGACCGGGCCAAAAGGCCTGCGCCAGATGCTCGGCCTGATCTGACCATTGCACATACCGTTGCGCCGCGGCGACCGAAGCGACATGTGCGATCAGCGGATTGAAGCTGGGCCGCCCCTTGGCCTCGTAGATCGATGCCACCGCCTGCCCGTTGCGGGCATCGCCGCCCAGGCCATAGACCGTCTCGGTCGGGAAAGCGACCAGAAGGCCCTGTCGCAACATATCTGCAGCCCGCGCGATACCGCCGGGATCCGCCGTCAATTCCTGAGTGCCGGTTGAGATCATAACTGGTGACGCCGCGTTTTGGTTGCTTGAAACATAAGGGACAGTAGGTAATTGATCCAAGCTCATACGCTTACCGGCGCTTGCCCACAATTCCAAGCCTGCCGATATGTTCTGAATTGTTAGCCTTCGAGAGTGATCATGCCCTACCGCACCCCAATTTCAGATTACCAGTTCCTGCTGGACCAAGTGGTCGGGTTCGACCAGGTCGCTGCGACGGATAAATTTGCTGATGCCAGCGGGGATGTGGTCAATGCGATCCTGACCGAAGCTGGAAAGATGTGCGAAGAGGTGATGGCCCCTCTGCAGCGCCCCGGTGATCTGGAACCTGCACGGCTTGAAAATGGCGTGCTGCGAACTTCTCCGGGATATGCAGACGGCTGGAAGGCAATTGCCGAAGGTGGCTGGATCGGGATCAGTGGTAATCCTGAATACGGGGGGATGGGGCTGCCTATGACCATCACCACGGCGGTCAACGAGATGATGAGTGCCGCCTGCCTGTCGCTGCAACTTGCGCCGCTTATGTCTCAGGGCCAGATCGAGGCGTTGGAGCATCACGCCAGCGACGAATTGAAAGCGCTGTATCTGCCTAAGATGATGACGGGGGAATGGTCGGGCACCATGAACCTGACCGAAGCTCAGGCTGGATCGGATGTTGGCGCGCTGTCTGCGAAGGCTGAGCCGAACGGTGACGGGACATATTCGATCACCGGTCAAAAGATCTTCATCTCGTGGGGCGATACCGATTTCACCGAGAATGTCTGCCATCTGGTACTGGCCCGCCTTCCCGATGGGGTGCCCGGCACCAAAGGGATCTCGTTATTCCTTGTCCCCAAATTCCTGCCTGATGAAAATGGTGATCCTGGCGTGGCCAATGATCTGAAAGTGGTTTCGCTGGAACACAAGATGGGCTTGCACGGGTCGCCCACCTGCGTGATGCAATATGACAAAGCCAAAGGCTGGCTGGTGGGTGCCGAACATGGCGGTATGGCGGCCATGTTTACCATGATGAACAATGCGCGCCTGGGCGTGGGCGGACAGGGCGTGGGCGTGGCCGAAGGTGCATATCAGCACGCGGTGGCTTATGCGCTGGAACGGAAACAAGGCAAAACGCCGTCCGGGACGATCATCGATCATGCGGATGTGCGCCGTATGCTTTTGGATATGCGTGCTGATGTTTATGCCGCGCGCGCGATCCTGTTGGCCAATGCGGTTGCGATCGATATGGCAGAGGCCACTGGTGACGCCGATTGGGCTGCGCGGGCCGCGCTGTTGACGCCGATCAGCAAGGCGTTTGGTACTCAGACCGGGATGCGTGTGGCTGAAACAGGGGTCCAGGTGCATGGTGGCATGGGATATATTGAGGAAACCGGCGCAGCTCAGTTCTATCGCGATGCGCGTGTCACCGCGATCTACGAGGGCACCAACGGCATTCAGGCGATGGACCTTGTTGCGCGGAAGATGATGGACGGGGGCGAGGCTGCTTCGAACTTGCTGGATGAGATTGAAGACCAGGCTGAACGCGCCCGTGCAACACTGCCTGATCTGGCGGGCCCTGTTTGGGAAGCCACCGAAACGCTGCGCGAGGCGACAGAATGGCTGGTGGCACAGGACGATATGAATAACCGCTTTGCAGGCGCAGTTGCTTATCTGCAGGCATTTGCCCGGGTGCTGGGCGGGCATTATCACCTGACCGCAGCCCTTGCCGACCCAGAGGGGCCGCGGGCGAAACTGGCGCGGTATTATATCAACGCCCTGTTGCCCGAACATACGGGCCTTTTGGCACGGGCACAGAACGGGGCGGATGACCTTTTCGCGCTGAGCACGGACGAGTTTGCAGTTTGATGGACGGGGATCACGTATTGGGGATCAGATATCCGTGGTCTGAACCGCCCGCGCAGGGCGAAGCCACCGAGATTGCCCAAGGTGTTCTCTGGATGCGGTTGCCCCTGCCTATGGCGCTGGACCATGTAAATATCTACGCACTGGACGATGGCGACAGCTGGACGGTGATCGATACGGGGCTGTCCTCGAACAAGACGCGGCGCATCTGGGAAGCATTGATGGCCGGACCTCTTGCAGGCAAGCCGATCAGGCGGGTGGTGGTGACTCACCACCATCCCGACCATGTTGGCAATGCCGGATGGTTTCAGACGGAACACGGCGCCGAGCTGGTGACAAGCCGCACCTCGTGGCTGTTTGCGCGGATGCTGACGCTGGATGTGCAGGAAACCTGGCCGCAAGAAACGCTGGGTTTCTATCGCAGCGCGGGCATGGCATCCGAAGTTTTGAACAAACGGATGGCGGACCGGCCCTTTAATTTTGCCGACACGGTCTATCCCATGCCGCTGGGTTTTACCGGGATCAAGCAGGGTGACGTGATCCGTATGGGCGGACGTGACTGGGACGTTCATATGGGCAATGGCCATGCACCGGAACACGCCACCTTCTGGAGCCGCGATGACAATCTGGTACTCAGCGGCGATCAGATCTTAAGTTCGATCAGTCCCAATCTGGGTGTCTATGCGACCGAACCCATGGCCGATCCAGTGTCAGGATGGATGGAGGCCTGTGAGAGGCTTCAGGTACTCGCCCGTCCCGATCATCTGGTTTTGGGTGGGCACAAACTGCCCTTCACGGGTCTGCCGTTGCGTATGAAGCAGCTGATTGACAACCACCATGGCGCGCTGGAACGGCTGCTGGATCATCTGGATCAGCCCAAATCTGCCGCTGACTGCTTTATGCCGCTGTTCAAACGTACAATCCGCGAGGGTGAGTATGGCCTTGCGCTGGTCGAGGCGGTTGCACATGTAAATCACCTCTACCACATTGGTGCAGTAACCCGGACGCAACGCGCGGATGGGGCATGGTTGTATCAACGCAAAGGGTAGACGAATGCAGGACCAGATCGAAACCTCGGCCGAGGCCGCAGAAGCCGCAGCTTTGCCAAAGTGTTACGAGGTGCACGCCGATCCCAAAGCCGAATCCGGAAGCAAAAAACTGCCCGAGACGTTGAAAAAACCGGTGGCTAGCAAGAGCCCCGCACAATGGGCATACGAGCGGTTAATCCTGTACATCCAGAATTTCGAACAGACGCTGGACGGCGATCATGAGGTCGCGATGGGGTTCACCGGTGGCGATGCAGGTGTAATGCGGATCGAGGGGATGGGTTATTTCGACCCCGACATGATAACCTTTTACGGGTCCGACGGGACCGGAGCCCGCACGCAACTGGTGCAACATGTCAGCCAGTTGAACGTGATGTTGCGTGCGCTTCCCAAATCGGTTGAAGACAAGCCAGCCAACCGCATCGGGTTCCGCCTAGCTGCAGACCTGAAAGACAGCTGACTTGCAATTCACGTTTGCGCGCCTTTGAATGAATGTATCAGTTCGGAGGCGACCGCGTGAGCAGATATTTCCATGCCGTAACACATGCCTACGCGGGGGCCTGGGCCCGGCGTCGGGTTTTTGTGCCTATCTATATCGCTGTCCGGTTGCTGCTTGTGGCGTTGATTGCGCCAGGGGTGGCGCTGGCGGTCAATCTGGCAGTCTCTCTGTCTGACCAGACGGCCTTGACCGATCAGGACATTGCCATGTTCCTGCTGTCTCCGGTCGGGTTTATCTCGTCTGTTGTAGTTCTGAGTTTGTTTCTGCTGGCTGAGGTCTTTGTGTTCTCGGTCATGGCCGGGTCGCTGCGCATGGGCGAACAGGATCCCTGGCGTGCTGGCAGTGCGGCGCTCGCATTGATCCTGTCCCGTTTCCCGGCGTTGTTCGGATTTGCCGTGCGTTTCATCCTGCGTGTCCTGTTGCTTGCCCTGCCATTCGTGGCTGTCGCTGGCCTGATCGCTTGGTGGACGCTGACTGAATACGACATCAACTATTACCTGACCTTCCGCCCCCCCGCCTTCAAGGTGGCGGCTCTTCTGATCGGAGTGGTTGTTCTTGTACTGGCGTGGCTTTTGATCCGCCGTCTGTCGGCCTGGGCGCTGGCCCTGCATTTGGTCCTTTTCGAACGAACTGCGCCCCGAACGGCGTTTGCCCAAAGTGCGCAGAAAATGGAGGGCAAGCGCGGGCGGTTGAAGATCGAACTTGCCCTTTGGCTGGGGATGCGCCTTGTCATCGCCGCTTTGATTGCCGCAGTGGCCAGCCTTTTGTTTACTTTCGTACCCGTGCAGGACGGCGGCAACCTCAAGCTGGCCCTGACCTTCAGCTTTGTCGTCGCTGGGCTGTGGTCATTGGCGGGGCTGGTTTTGGCAGCAACGGCGCTGGGCGCGCTGGCCGTCTTGCTGGACGGGTTTTTCGATACAGACGGAAAAAAGATCGCTCACCCAGAGCCCCGGAAAATTCGGGCGCCTGTATTTGTGACAGTGGGTGCATCCCTAGCCGCGTTGGGTATTGGCCTTTGGTCAGGTCAAAGTCTGCTGGAACGTGTGCAGGCCCCGGATCATGCCGAGGTCATTGGCCACCGGGGTGCTGCGGCCTTGCGGCCGGAAAACACGATGGCCTCGGTTCTGAAAGCCATCGAGGACGGCGCGGATTGGGTTGAAATCGATGTTCAGGAATCTGCGGATGACGTGATCATCGTGGCCCATGACAGCGATTTCATGAAGCTGGCGGGTGTTAATCTGAAGGTCTGGGATGCCACAATGGCGGATGTGGCCGATATCGACATCGGCAGCTGGTTCGACCCGGAATACGCCTCGGAACGCACGCCAACTCTGCGTGATGTGCTGGAGGCGGCCAAAGGCAAGTCCAGGGTTCTTATCGAACTGAAATACTATGGCCATGATATCGATCTGGAAAACCGGGTGATCAAACTGGTGGAAGAGTTGGAGATGCAGGACGAGGTCGCCGCCATGTCGTTGAAGTACCCGGCTGTCCAAAAGATGAAGAAACTGCGCCCTGACTGGCGTTCGGGTGTATTGGCGGCCACAGCCGTTGGTGATCTGTCGGGGTTGGAGGGCGAGTTTGTCGCCGTTAACGCAGGGATGGCGACGCCGGGCCTGATCCGAAAGGTTCACGATGCCGGCAAGGATATCTATGTCTGGACAGTAAACGATCCGCTGCAAATGTCTAAAATGGCGTCTATGGGCGTTGATGGTCTGATTACCGATCGCCCGGCTATGGCCAATGAGGTTCTTCGCGTGCGCGCCGAAATGGGACCGGCAGAGCGGCTGATGTTGTGGCTGGCCACGGCGTTCGGATTACAAGTCGACACCAAGGCGATGCGCGATGAAAGCCCTTAATCTGTCGCTGCTGTTACTCATCATTCCGCATGTTGCCTTGGCACAGGACTTGATGCGCCGGTTCGAAATGCCTGCCCATCGCGCCTTGATGGACCAGAGCGACGGAGCCGAGCTGCAACCATTTGAAACAGACGGGTGCTCGGGTGGGTTGTCCGCAAGCTGGCGCTGGGTGGCAAAACAATTCCCGCAGGTTGGTGAGATTTTTGAAGAACATCCACCTTGGGAAAACTGTTGTGTGATCCACGACCGGGCATATCACAATGCTGGCGGCGCGGATTCGGCCGAGGAAAGCTATGACGCGCGTTTGGCGGCGGACGATGCCCTGCATGCCTGTGTTGCGGCGCATGGAGATCTGAATGCCGACGAATATGCGGATCGCTACGATATGGAACCTGATCAGATCCGCACCATTCATGCGATCACTGCGGATGCCATGTATGGGGCGGTTCGTTTCGGTGGCGGGCCGTGCAGCGGCCTGCCCTGGCGGTGGGGGTTTGGGTATCCAGGATGCTCGGTCCTCAAGTAAGCGCGCCCTGCGCGCGAATGACGTGGTGACAGGCGTTTTGTTTTCCATTATCCAACAGGTCAAACACGCGAATTGGGATTCTGAGACTCATGGCTGAATACAAGCACGGCGAAATGAACATCGACGTTCAAACCAAAACTTTCAACGGTTTCATCAAAGCCACCACTTGGTGTGTGGTCGCGATCGCCTTGTTGTGCCTGTTCCTGGCAGTTTTCGCCTCGTAAGCAATTCGGGGGCGGCTTTGCTCAGGATATTGACTGCGTGCCTCGTGGCCGCAACGCTGGCTGGTTGCGCTGCATCACAGCGCCCGCAAGCGGATCAAACTGAAATTACGTCCCGCTCCTATCGCGATCCGGGGCCATCGACCCTGACCTTGTACACGATGATCAGCACCCGAACCGGTTCGGGTGCGCATACGTCGTTGATGATCAGCGGCAGTGAGCGGGTTATTTTCGACCCGGCAGGATCGTTCCGGGCGGATGTTGTACCGATCAGGAACGATGTGCTGTACGGTATTACCCCGAATGTCGAACGTGCGTATCGCAGCAGCCACGCCCGCGAAACACATTATGCGCGCATCCAGACGATCGAGGTCACTCCGCAACAGGCCGAAATTGCATTGCAACTGGCCAAGCAGATGGGCCCGGTGGCTGGTGCATTCTGTGCGAACTCTACCTCGCAGCTGTTGCAGCAGGTTCCGGGGTTCGAACAGATCACGACCACATTCTATCCGGTCAAACTGTCGGATCAGTTTGGGGCCTTGCAAGGCGTTCAAACGGCGGAGTACCGTGAAAACGACGACGCGGACCTGCAGAAGGGACTGGCGTTCAACAATGCGCGCCTGAACCAGCTGGACGCGGCTTCATCCAACTAAATACAGCAATATGTAAAGTGTTGCCGCCCCGGTAAAGATGGCGGCCAGCACATTCTTGGTTAGAATGCCCACAGACAATGCAACCGCTGCGGCCGACATACGGGGTATATCCGGTTGTCCTTCGGTGGCTGCAGGCCAAACCACCAGCGGCGCGATCAGTGCGGGCAGGATGGCCACGGCTGTATATCGAAGGTGACGTAACAACCAGGGCGGCATCGGGCGATCACCGACGAGACCGATGAAGGTAAAGCGCAAAGCATAGCTGCCCACCGCAAGACCCGCGATGATGATCCATATTGTTGTCTGGTCGATCTGGTTCATGGCGCGTTCCGCTTTAGCATCAATTCTGCCTGCGCACCGGCCATCATCCCTGCCGCGCCTGCGATCAGCAGGCCCAGATTGAACGGCACACTCACTGTCAGCAGGGCAACGACAATGGCGACCAGGGCGGCGATGACATGGGCCAGCGTACGCATCATTGGCCCGATCATCGCCAGAAAGGTGATCGGCAGGGCAAAGTCCAGCGCCCAGCTTTCCGGTATTTGAGCGCCCAGCACGGCACCCAGACAGGTTCCCAAAACCCACAGCGGTGTGATCGGAGTGACCGAACCCAGGAAATAGGCCATTCGCTGGGTGATCGTCAGATCAGGCTCTTTTTCGAACTGCGCGATTGAACAGGCGTAAGACTGATCCACGATCAGGTAAGCCGCACATGCTCTCTGCCACAAGGGCGCGGCACCCAGATACGGCGTCAGCGACGCGGAATACATCGCGACCCGCAGGTTCACTGCCAGGGCCGAGATCAAAACGATGATTGTCGGCGTTTCATCCTGCAGAAGTTGCAGAGCTGTGAACTGCGCCGCGCCTGCAAAAACAGTGATGGAAAAGGCAATGGTCTGCACGATATTCAACCCGGCTTCTGTCGAGAAGACACCGAACAACAGACCAAAAGGCACAGCCACGAAGACAAACGGCGTGCCGTCGCGAAAACCTTTCCAGAAGTATGACTTGGATGTGGCAGAGGCCATGGCTAAATCCTATGGTGACGCCAGCAGCAGTATCGGTCTTGTGAAGGGGTTGCAATTGGTCACCGAATCCGACGTGTCAGACTATATAATCGCTCCTGATCCGGGCGCGGCCCGCCTGACCCGTGCGGTCGAGGGGGTGGACCAGAATGGCGAGGTCAGTCAGATTTCAGTGGTTGAAGAGCGCCCACTGACGATCTTCCTCAACGCGCAGGAAATTGTGACGGCGATGACCATTGGCGACTATCCCGAATATCTGGCGCTGGGTTTTCTGCGAAATCAGGGCATGCTGCTGGCTAGTGATGAGATTACCCGTGTCGATTACGATGATGATCTTGAAACCGTAGTTGTCCGCACCGCACGCGCGACTTCGTACGAGGACAAGCTGAAGAAAAAGACGCGCACCAGTGGTTGCGCTGTGGGCACAGTATTCGGGGACATGATGGAGGGCCTTGAGGGCGTTCAGCTGCCGCAAGTGCAGGTGCGGACCTCGTGGCTTTACGAACTGGCGGCCAAGATCAACCGCACCCCGTCGCTGTATCTTGAAGCCGGGGCAATTCATGGGACTGTCTTGTGCCGGGAAAACCGCCCGCTGGTTTATATGGAAGACGTGGGTCGCCATAACGCTGTCGACAAGATCGCAGGCTGGATGCTGTCCGAGGGGGCGACGGCAGAGGACAAAATCCTCTATACCACCGGTCGCCTGACATCCGAGATGGTGATCAAAACGGCGATGATGGGCATTCCCGTGTTGGCGTCCCGTTCCGGATTCACCGCCTGGGGTGTTGAGATCGCGCGTGAGGTAGGCCTTACGCTGATCGGCCGGATGCGCGGACAGCGCTTTGTTTGTCTTTCCGGTGAGGAACGGTTGGTTCGTGATGTGGATCCGTCGACGGTTGTGGCCGAAGACAGGAAACACAGGCGGAAGAGTAGCCAATGAGTGATGAAAACAGGAAACCCCTCGGCGTCATCCTCGCAGGCGGGCAGGCCACCCGGATGGGCGGCGGTGACAAAGGTCTATTGCAGATTGGTGGGCAGAGCCTGCTGTCCCATGTCGTTGACCGGCTGTCTCCGCAAGTCGATGGTTTGGCCCTGAACGCAAATGGCGACCCCAAGCGTTTCAGCGATCTGACGCTACCCGTTCTGCCTGACTCGATCGAAGGCTTCGCTGGCCCTTTGGCCGGTGTTCTGGCGGGGCTAGATTGGGCGGCAGATCAGGGGGCCGACAGCATCGTAACGGCTGCCGCAGATACACCGTTCTTCCCGCGTGATCTGGTGGCGCGCCTGCAAGAGGCGGCAGCGGGGCAGGTGCATCCTCTGGTCTTGGCCACTACTCCGCGAACGGGTGACGAAGCGCTGAAATCCGGTGGGGGCAGGCGCGTCAACCGGCACCCGACCTTTGGGCTCTGGCCTGTGGCGTTGCGCGATGATCTGCGGGCGGCTCTGACGGACGGGTTGCGCAAGGTCGTGCTGTGGACTGATAAACATGACGGACGCGAGGCTTTGTTTCAGGCTGACCCGTTTGATCCGTTCTTCAATGTTAATACGCCTGACGATCTGGACCGCGCCCGGACATTGTTGGAGCAGGTATGAGGGTCTACGGCGTCACCGGCTGGAAAAACGCGGGTAAAACCGGGCTGATGGAACGGCTGGTGGCCGAAATCACGGGGCGGGGCTTTACCGTCTCAACCGTCAAACACGCGCATCACGGCGTCGATGTAGACCAACCGGGCACGGATAGTCATCGTCACCGCGTTGCTGGCGCCAGAGAGGTGTTGCTTGCGTCGGGGCAGCGCGTCGCCTTGATGCAAGAGCTGCGCGGCGCACCCGAGCCGCCTTTGGCTGAACTGCTGGCGCGGCTTTCTCCGGTTGATCTGGTGCTGGTTGAAGGCTTCAAGCGGGAAGGCCACCCAAAGGTCGAGGCGTTTCGCGCCGAGACAGGAAACACTCTGATCGCGATTGAAAACGATACCGTTCGAGCCGTTGCCAGCGACACGGCGCTGGAACTGGATCGTCCGGTTTTCGACCTGAACGACACAGTCAGGATCGCGGACTTCATATTAGATGAGGTCGGTTTGTGACCCTGTTCCAGACCTTTGCCATAGTGGACTGGTCTGGTGGAAATGACACCGGACCAACGCCGCGCAAAGACGCGATCTGGGTCTGTATTGTGCGTGAAGGGCAGGCACAGAAGCCTGAATACCTGCGCAACCGGGCGCTTGCCGAAGCGTGGCTGGATGCCCTGATCCGCACCGAACTGAAGGCAGGTCGCCGCCTGTTTCTGGGGTTTGATTTCCCTTTTGGATACCCGAAGGGTTTTGCCCGCGCGATGACCGGTACGGATGACCCCTTGACCTTGTGGGACTGGTTCGAACAGCATGTCGAGGACGGTTCGAAAATGAACAATCGTTTCGACTTGGCAGGCCGGATCAATCGACAATTCGGAGGAAGAGGCCCATTTTGGATGAATGGCCTCGGGCGTGACATTGATGGTTTGCCGCGAACCAAGACAGGCTATTCCAATCCGTTTTCCGACCGTCGTGCGGTTGAAGCCTTGGCAAAAGGCAGTTTCACCTGCTGGCAGATGGCGGGTGCAGGCGCGGTCGGTGGGCAGGTGATGATGGGGCTTCCAGTTCTGAGCAGGCTCCGCCATCGCTTTGCCGGACAAGTCGCGGTCTGGCCGTTCGAGTCGTTGGATAGACCCATCGCCTTTGTGGAAATCTGGCCGTCGCTCACCTTGGGTGCGCCACCGGACGGGCGGATCAAGGATGCCTGGCAAGTCGAACAGATCGCCTTGACTCTGTCGCGTTTGACAGAGCAGGAGTTGAAAGCGCAATTAGATGTTTCAGCGGCAGAGGAAGGCTGGATATTGGGTGTGACTCAGAAAAAGCCGAACATAGCCCCGCCACCATTGCGCAACGATTGTTTTGCGCTGCCAGCGGGTGTGGAGTGGACGCCGGTTGATGACGCCTTGGCCTATTTGCGCGACAGGTTGCATCCGATTACCTCGGTCGATGTGGTCGCGCTGAAAAAGGCGAGTGGGCGCATTCTGGCAGAAGATGTGACAGCCCAACGTTCCAACCCGCCGCAGCCGAATACAGCCGTGGATGGGTTCGGGTTCGCTGGTCCGGTTTCAGATGGGCCACAGGTCCTTCCGCTGGTCGATGGGCGTGCTGCAGCCGGTATCCCGTTCGACGGTGATGTTCCCGCGGGTCAGGCAGTGCGCGTTCTGACGGGTGCCGCGCTGCCTGACGGGGTGGATACGGTTATTCTGGAAGAGGATGTCACAGTTAAAGACGGGCATATCGCATTCCACGGCCCGCTGAAAAAGGGGGCAAATACCAGGCAAGCGGGCGAGGATGTGGCCGCAGGCGATCTGGCCCTGCCTACAGGGCGCCGATTGACACCGGCTGATCTTGCGCTGCTCACCGCTTTGGGCATTGCCGAGGTGAAGGTGCGCAAACCGCTGCGTGTCGCCGTGGTATCGACCGGTGATGAACTGGTCGACGCCGGAGAACGCGCCGGACCGGGACAGATATTCGACGCCAACCGCCCGATGCTGTTGTCTCTGGTCGAAAGGCTGGGGTTTGTACCTGTGGATATGGGGCGTGTTTCAGATGATCGGGACGCCCTGCGGGAACGGCTGGATCAGGCTGCGGAACAGGCAGAAGTGATACTGACGAGTGGTGGCGCATCTGCTGGTGACGAAGACCACGTGTCTGCCTTGCTGCGCCAGGCGGGGGCGATGCAACACTGGCGGATCGCCTTGAAACCCGGTCGCCCTCTGGCTTTGGGGTTGTGGTCCGGAACCCCAGTCTTTGGACTGCCCGGCAATCCCGTTGCCGCCTTGGTCTGCACCTTGATCTTTGCGCGACCGGCGCTGGGCCTGATGTCTGGCGAAGGCTGGATCGAGCCGCAAGGGTTCGAAGTGCCCGCTGCCTTTGAAAAGCGCAAGAAACCGGGCCGCCGCGAATACCTGCGCGCGCGCATACGGGAAGGCCGGGTTGAAGTCTTCAAGTCAGAAGGATCGGGCCGGATCAGCGGGCTCAGCTGGGCCGAAGGGCTGGTCGAAATAGAAGATGGTGCCCGACATATCCAACCGGGTGATATGGTTCGGTTTATCCCGTATGGCAGTTTTGGGTTGTGAAAATCACGATCTCACGCGGTTTTTCTGATGCGGAACGCCCACTGGTGGCGACCCTGTTCTGGCAGGCATTTTCGGCGAAACTGAACAAAGTCATGGGTCCGGATGAAAAGGGGCTGGCTTTCTTCGAAACTTCGTTGAACCCGGATTTCGCGCTTGTTGCACGGGACAAGGAAGACCGGATTTTGGGGCTTGCAGGTTTCAAGACACGCGATGGTGCATTGGCCGGAGGCGGAATGTCAGACCTAGCAAAGGTCTATGGCTGGCTTGGGGCCATTTGGCGCGCCCTCATCCTCAGCATTTTGGAGCGCGAACTGAAACCCGGCGTGTTTCAGATGGATGGCATATTTGTGGCAGCGGGCTCGCGTGGCAAAGGGGTTGGTACTGCCTTGCTGGATGCCGTTAAGTGTGAAGCGCGGAAACAAAACATGTCAGTGGTTCAGCTTGACGTTATCGACACAAACCCCCGCGCCCGCGCTTTATATGAGCGCGAAGGATTTCGGCCTGTGGGGGAAGAAAAAACCGGGCCTTTAAGTTACTTGTTTGGTTTCAGCAGCGCGACCAAGATGTCTTGGGTCGTTTTGCCTGATTAATCAAACGTCCCGGCTACGCGCCCCAGCAACATGAACGCCCGCGCGGTGCGGGTCTCACCCAACGCGCTCAGTTCTGCATCGCTTGCGGTGGGCTCGAACTCGGCCATCATCTTGTCGAAGCGGCGAAGAAAATGGTGGGCGGCGTCGCGGAAAATGGGATCCTGTTTCATCCGCGCAGCTGTCAGCGCCAGCGAGGACCTGTCGCGTACACCCCCAAGCGCGGCAACGGCGCGACCCCTCGCGCCCTGCGCGAACTGACGCCAGATTTCGGGCCGGGCCATGTCAGGGCGCAGGTCGTCCATATAGATGCCTTCCTGGCTGAGCAGTGTAAGAACATCCTGCGAGGCTTGTACGATCTGCGCCGTCTTGCGGTCTTTCAGCGCCACGCGCAGGGCATTAAACCCTTCGGTGTCATTCTGAGTTTCCGGGAAGTTCAAGGCGCGGATAAAGATATCGGTGCTCAGCGGTGGCGCAATTTCTTCCGCAGATGTGCCCAGTTCAAGCGAGGTTTGAGCACCTGCAACGAGTGGTTTTGCAGGGGCATAAGGGGGCGTTGTGCGCTTGGTCGAAAATGTTGCCAGAGCGCTTTCGGTTTTCCGCGTCGCGGCTGCGATCTCATCCAGTTTCTTTGCTACCGCAGGTTCGTAGGTGCTGGATGCGCGCTGCTGCTGCGCCACATAAGCCTGACGGATCGCATCAATCGCAGTTTGCAGCCGCGCGCTTTCCTCGCGCATCACGCGGCTGGCACGCATGGCAGTGGCCGCGACCCAGATCATCGCCACAGGCATGAAAACGGCCAGAAAGGTGACAACAAAACCACCGCTCTGCGCCTTACCCTGCAACACCAGAAAAACAACCGACACCACCAGCCAAATCAGGCTGAGCACCAGTGCGGCAATCTCAATCTCGGTGACAGACGGTGCCTTTGGGCGGTCATAGATGCCCAGCGAAGTCGGTCTTTCAGTTTCCGGGTCAGGTTTGGGCCCCGACATTACATGCGCTCCGGTCAGGCGTACTTGATACTCAGAATTTCATAAGAGCGCACGCCGCCAGGGGTGCGCACCTCGACACTGTCACCTTCGTCCTTGCCGATCAGGGCGCGGGCGATGGGGGATTTGATATTCAAAAGGCCAGCTTCGATATTGGCTTCATATTCACCGACGATCTGCCACGTCTTTTCTTCGTCGGTATCCTCGTCAACCAATGTAACCTTTGCGCCAAACTTGATCGCGCCAGACAGTTTTGCCGGGTCAATTACATCCGCCAGTGACAGGATACCTTCCAGTTCCTTGATGCGACCTTCGATAAACCCCTGCTTTTCGCGGGCTGAATGATATTCGGCGTTTTCTTTCAGGTCGCCAAGTTCTCGCGCCGATGCGATGGCTTCGATGATCGCAGGGCGTTCGACGGATTTGAGGTTCTTCAGCTCAGCTGCGAGTGCGGCATTGCCCGCAGGCGTCATCGGGATCTTTTCCATACTCTCTACGTCCACGCATAAACTGACTCGCCCCGCCGCACAGAAGCGTCGGGGCGAGTCCTAGGTTGACGATTACCTGACCCAAATACCACGTGAATTGCAAGGGGTGTCAGCAGGTGCAGCGATCAATTTGCAACATTGCGCCGGCGGGATTGTTTCGGGTGTGGCCTATGGCGATGGTCCGGTTGCCCACCCTTGCACCATCGCTTTGAAGGCGTGCAGAGCCACAGCATCTCAATCATATTGAACCACTTCAAACTCGATGCCGTTGTCATCCCTGAAATAGAACCGACGCCCCGGTTCGTAATCGGCATGATTATGGGGTTCGAACCCGACCTTGCGCACCTTGGCCTCGGTTGCATCGATATCTTCGACCAGAACACCAACATGATTCAGTCCGCCGACGATATCGTAGCTGCTTTCGACCAATGGTTTCGGCGCATCTGGTTTGTAAAGCGCAAGATAGGTGTGGGCCGATCCGACATGCACCGTGTATCCGCCTGATATTGCGGGTCCTTCCCACCGTGTTTTCCAGCCAAAGACTTGCTGCATCCAGGCGGCCGAGGCCTGTGGGTCGCTGACAGTGAAATTGGTATGTTCAAGCGTTGCCATCATGGGATCTCCTTTTTTGGCTTGTTTCGACTCACCGTAATTTCTAAACCTAACTTTAGGTCAAGGTATTTCTTCGAGGGCGACATGGCTGTTTCAGAAGGGTTGGCAATCGGGGCATTGGCCCGACGTACGGGGTTGGCCGTTTCGGCGATCCGGTATTACGAAGCACAGGGTTTGATCGCGCCCTGGCGCAATGCGGGCGGGCAGCGACGTTACCAGCGGGCGGATATCCGGCGGCTGAGTTTTGTCATGATCGCACAGCAGTTCGGCCTGACCTTGCCTGAAATTCGCGAGGTCTTGTCGGGCTTGCCGGGAAAGCGAACACCGACACCACAGGATTGGAAAGCCATAAGCGTGCGGTTGCGCACTCATCTGGACCAGCGAATCGATACCCTGATGCGATTGCGCGACAATCTGGACGGCTGCATCGGGTGTGGGTGCCTCAGCTTGCCGAAATGCAAGCTTTATAACCCCGATGACAGGGCAAAATCCCATGGTAGCGGTCCCAGATACCTGATGGGTGATGCACCAGAGGACTGATGTGTCGAATAGCGCCATTGTTACGCCGTGTTTCGATTGACCAAAGTCTTACTGACCATGTAATCAGCCGTGAAACAAAATTGCGCAGATCCTGCAGTGACAGCGCCAATTCGGAAAGTAAGCTAGGGAGCCCGCGATGGCCGAGATTGAACGCGAAGCAATGGAATATGACGTGGTGATCGTAGGCGCAGGTCCTGCGGGCCTGTCGGCGGCCATTCGTCTGAAACAGCTGGATGCGGATCTGAACGTTGTCGTTCTGGAAAAGGGCTCGGAAGTGGGCGCTCATATCCTGTCTGGCGCAGTTCTCGATCCCTGCGGGCTGGATGCTTTGATCCCGGATTGGAAGGCTAAGGGTGCTCCGCTGAACGTGCCGGTGCATGAAGACAATTTCTACATGCTGGGCGAGGCAGGCAAGATCCGCATCCCCAACTTCCCGATGCCGCCGCTGATGAACAACCATGGCAACTACATCGTTTCGATGGGCAATGTTTGCCGCTGGATGGCCGAGCAGGCCGAGGAACTGGGCGTGGAAATCTTCCCCGGCATGGCCTGTTCCGAACTGGTTTACGGCGATAACGGTGAAGTCAAAGGCGTAGTGGCCGGTGTCTTTGGTCTGGAAGCGGACGGCTCTTATGGCCCCAACACCGAGCCGGGTATGGAATTGCACGGCAAATACGTCTTCCTGTCGGAAGGTGTGCGCGGCTCACTGTCCAAGGAAGTCATCGCCAAATACGACTTGTCTGCCGGCAAAGAGCCGCAGAAATACGGCGTCGGCATGAAAGAGATCTGGGAGATCGATCCGGCAAAGCACAAGGAAGGTACGGTCACGCACACAATGGGCTGGCCTCTGGGCGGCAACGCAGGCGGCGGGTCGTTCATCTATCATCTTGAAAACAATCAGGTCTATGTCGGCTTTGTGGTTCACCTGAACTACAAAAACCCGCACCTGTACCCCTACATGGAATTCCAGCGCTTCAAGCATCACCCGATGGTGGCCGAGCTGCTGAAAGGCGGCAAGCGCGTGGCTTACGGTGCCCGTGCGATCACCGAAGGCGGCCTTCAATCGATGCCCAAGCTGGTGGCGCCGGGCGTGGCGCTGCTGGGCTGTTCCGCGGGCATGGTCAACGTGCCGCGCATCAAGGGCAACCACAATGCGATGCTGTCTGGTAAGGCCGCGGCTGAGGCTGCTTATGACGCGATCAAGGCTGACCGTTCAGGCGATGAGCTGACCGCTTACGAGGCCGATGTCCGCAATGGCGCAATTGGCAAGGACCTGAAGAAGGTGCGCAACGTCAAGCCGATGTGGTCCAAGTGGGGCATGATCCCTTCGCTGGTGCTGGGTGGTCTGGACATGTGGACCAACACATTGGGCTTTTCGCTCTTTGGTACGCTGGGACATGGCAAGAACGATGCACAGTCGACCGAGGAAGCCAGCAAGCACAAGCCGATCAATTATCCCAAGCCCGATGGCACGCTGTCCTTTGACCGTCTGACCAACGTGTCCTTTGCGGCAACCAATCACGAGGAAAGCCAGCCCTGCCACCTGCGCCTGACGGACCCGGATATCCCGGTCAAGGTCAACCTGCCCAAGTTCGACGAACCGGCGCAGCGCTATTGCCCGGCAGGTGTGTACGAAATGGTCGAGGATGACAACGGTCCGCGATTCGTCATCAACTTCCAGAACTGCGTTCACTGCAAAACCTGTGACATCAAGGATCCAAGCCAGAATATCACCTGGACCACGCCGCAGGGGGGCGACGGACCAAACTATCCGAACATGTAAGCAAAAAACCGGCAATGGCAGGGTCGTGAAGGCTCTGCCATTGCCTCTTGCCGACCGAAGCCCTAGCTTAACCGTCAGTCAACGATAGTAAGGCAGGATTTCGGTGGTTTCCCTGGTTCGTCGCGCGGCATTGTCCGTGCTGCTCATGTCGTCGGTCGCAGTTCCGGCCTATTCGGATTCGGGTGCCGGTTCATATCTGGCCGGGCGTCAGGCGATCTACGAAAGCGACTATTCTGCGGCGGAAAGATACTACGCCCAGGCTCTCAGGTTTGATCCGGAAAACGCGCTGCTCTTGGAAAGCGTTGTTGTCGCCCGCCTTGCGCTGGGGGAAATTGCCCGTGCTTTGCCCGTTGCAAAGCAGATCGAGGAAGCCAACCTTCCCAGTCAGGCCGCGCGCATGGCGATTTCGGCCAATTTGATTGCTGACGGCAAGTTTGACGAACTTCTGGCGCGTGACCCTGAAACGCAGGGGATCGGTCCTTTGGTTGATGGGCTGATGATCGCATGGGCCCATCTGGGGCAAGGTGAAATGACAAAGGCCATGGAGCAGTTCGATGCCGTGGCCACGCAGGAAGGCCTCAGGGAATTTGCGCTGTATCACAAAGCCATGGCATTGGCCTCTATCGGCGATTTCGAAGGTGCCGAGGTGATATTTGCGGATAATAACGGCGCGGTTGCGCGGTTCTCGCGTCGGGCCGCGCTGGCCCGTACAGAGGTGCTGTCACAGCTGGATCGCAACGAAGACGCCATACAGTTTCTGGACGATGTGTTTGTTTCCGGTAGCGATCCGACCATTGAAGCCTATACCGGCCAATTGACCGCGGGCGAGACGCTTCCGTTCACCCATGCGGGCTCTGCGCTGGATGGCATGGCGGAAATATTCTTTACCGTTGGTGCCGCATTGAACAGCGAGGCTTCGGCAGACTACGTCCTGCTTTACGCGCGACTGGCGAGCTTTCTGCGCCCTGACCACGTGGACGCCATTCTGCTGAGCGCGGAATTGCTGGACAAGCTGCAACAGTATGATCTGGCTGTTGCGGCCTATCGTATGGTCCCGGCAGGCAGCAATGACCACCATGCCGCAGAACTTGGACGGGCCGAAATCCTGGATAAATCCGGAAAAACCGATGCGGCCATTGAAGTTCTGCAAAACCTGGCGCTGCAAAACCCTGATTTGCCTAGCGTGCATGTTTCTCTGGCAGATCTTCAGCGTCGTCAGGAAAACTATGCGGCTGCGGTTGCCTCTTACGACACTGCGATTGCTTTGACGGACAGTCAGGCAGGTGGGAATTGGTTCCTGCACTACGCGCGCGGCATAAGCCACGAGCGGCTGAAGCAGTGGGATCAGGCTGAAACCGATTTCCGCCGGGCGCTGGAGTTGAATCCGGATCAGCCGCAGGTGCTGAACTACTTGGGCTATTCTTTGGTAGAACGGAAAGAAAAGCTGGATGAAGCGCTGGACATGATCCAACGCGCGGTCGAAGCCCGCCCGGATAGCGGCTACATCGTGGATAGTCTGGGTTGGGTTCTGTTCCGTCTGGGTCGTTACGAAGAAGCGGTCGAGCATATGGAGCGCGCGGTCGAGTTGATGCCTGTTGATCCGGTCGTCAATGATCATCTGGGGGATGTCTATTGGGCTGTTGGACGTGCGCGCGAGGCCGAGTTCCAATGGAAGCGGGCGCTGTCCTTTGTTGACCCCGAAGACACAGATGGCGAGGCTGACCCAGATCGCATTCGACGCAAGATCGAGGTCGGACTAAGTGCCGTTCTGGCCGAAGAAGGTGCGGAACCTTTGAAAGTCGCAAATGGAAATTAAGGCGTTTGCGCCCGCCAAGATCAACCTGACCCTGCATGTGACCGGACGTCGTAAGGACGGTTATCACCTGTTGGATTCGTTAGTGGTTTTTGCTGATCTCGGCGATCAGTTGACATTCACACCCGGCCCCGAGCTGACTATGGACGTGAGTGGGGAGTTTGCTGAAGGCGTGCCCACGGACAGCCGTAACCTGGTCTGGAAAGCGGCCGAAGGTGTCGGTTGGACCGGGCATATCGACCTGACCAAATCTCTGCCCCACGGCGCAGGTATTGGGGGTGGGTCATCGGATGCGGCCGCCACGCTGAATATGCTGGGCGGTCTGGGCCGTGACATCCCGCCTGACCTGCCGTTGTCACTGGGGGCAGATGTGCCCGTTTGTCTGGAAAGCCGGGCGATCAGAATGCAAGGCATTGGCGATCGTTTGGCGGCGGTGAACTTTCCGAACCTACCCGCCCTGTTGGTCAACCCGAATGTGCCGGTGCCGACAGGAGCCGTTTTCAACGCGCTGGCGTCCCGAGACAATCCGCCGATGCCTGAGCTGGTTCCAGATTTTGAAGACGCTGAAGCCTGTGCCCTGTGGTTGCGTGATCAACGCAATGATTTGCAGGTACCTGCCATGGGCGTTGCACGTGAGATCGAACAGGTTTTGGACGAGTTGAACATGACCAGTCGTGCCCTTGTGACGCGCATGTCGGGGTCAGGATCAACCTGTTTTGCCCTATATCCCACAATGAAAGACGCGCATTTCGCGGCCTATGAGATCGGTGCGGCGCATCCTGACTGGTGGTGCCGCGCGACGCAGCTTAACTAAGGCGCGAGACCACGTAATCGGCCAGTTCGCGCAGCAGGCTGCGAATTTCATGATCGGGCAGAACATCCAAAGATGCCTTTGCCTTGTTCGCCCAGCCCAAAGCGTCCTGCCGGGTTTTTTCCAGCGTTGCGTATTTGTCCATCAAACCCAGCGCATGATCCAGATCACCGTCCTGTTGGCGGCCTTTTTCGATTGTACGCTCCCAGAATGCGCGTTCTTCGGGCGTGGCCTGTGCAACAGCCTTGATGACAGGCAGGGTCAGCTTTCGTTCGCGGAAATCATCGCCCACATTCTTGCCGGTTGTCTTGCTGTCCCCTTGATAGTCCAGCAGATCGTCTGCAATCTGGAATGCGATCCCCAATGCGTCACCATAATCGAACAGGGCCTTGATCTGTTCTTCCGATGCACCGGCGATCACGCCGCCCACCTCGGTCGCAGCTGAAAACAAAGCTGCTGTCTTGCCGCGCACGACCTGTAGGTAAACGCTTTCATCTGTCCGCAGGTCGGTTGCTGCGGTCATTTGCAGCACCTCGCCCTCGGCGATGGTTGCTGAGGCATTGGCCAAGATATCCAGAACCCGCAGCGAACCCGTTTCGACCATCAATTGGAAGCTGCGAGAAAACAGGTAATCGCCGACCAGCACACTGGATTTATTGCCCCAAAGTAGATTTGCGGTCGGGCGTCCGCGCCGCTGCGCGCTCTCATCCACAACGTCGTCGTGCAGAAGGGTAGCGGTATGGATGAACTCGACCGTGGCAGCAAGGCGTACATGGTGCTCGCCCGAATAGCCAAACAGCCGCGCCGCTGCCAATGTCAGCATCGGGCGCAGGCGCTTTCCGCCCGCCTCGACCAGATGCTGGGTCACTTCGGGGATACGTGGGGCATGGTCCGACGCCATCCGGGTGCGGATCAACGTGTTCACAGCCTCCATTTCACCCGCCAATATTTCAGCGAGGCGCTCATGCGGTTTTGAGATCATGCCGACGGTCATCATTCTCCTGATACAAGGCTCGACTTCCGCCCCGCCTTGCCCTTACATCCATCCCCATGAAAGAACTATTGCGCAGTACCGATCCGACGATCCTGGCCTTTGCATCCGCTCTCCTTGAAGGCGAGGATATAGACTGCTTTCAGATGGACGTAAATATGAGCATCCTCGAAGGTGGGATCGGAATCTTTCCCCGCCGACTGATGGTTCGCGCCGAAGACCTGACCCGTGCTGAACGTGTGATGCGCGACAATGAAATTCCGCTGGGCCGATGACCCGGTTTTCCGATAGCGAACTCAGCTGCAATGATTTCTTGGGGGGCAGGGTTCGATTGCTGCAACCTCGGTCGGGTTATCGTGCCGGGGTCGACCCGGTATTGCTTGCCGCATCCGTTCCGGCCAGCGCAGGTCAGTCCGTGTTGGAACTGGGGTGCGGCGCAGGGGCTGCCATTCTTTGCTTGTCCTCCCGAGTGCCCGGTCTGCACCTGACAGGTATCGAGCTACAGCCTTCCTATGCGGAATTGGCCCTCAGAAATGCGGAAATCAACCGGATAGAGCTGGAAGTTGTCCAAGCTGATCTGACTGCTTTGCCTGAGGCGTTTCGGCAGCGCCAGTTCGATCACGTAATTGCGAATCCGCCCTATTATCGGGCGGGGGCGCATAGCCCTGCAAAGGATGCTGGACGAAGTGTGGCCCTGAGCGAAGACACCCAGTTGGCCGACTGGATTGCAGTGGCTGCCAAACGCCTTGCGCCAAAAGGGTACCTGCACATGATCCAGAAAGCCGATCGACTGCCCGACATGCTGGCAGCGTGCCAGGGGTTGCTGGGATCGGTAGAGTTGTTGCCGCTAAGCCCACGGACAGGGCGAGAGGCTGAGCTGATCATTCTGCGCGCCCGCAAAGGAGGGCGTGCGGCATTTCGCCTCCACCCACCTTTGATTGTGCACGCGGGTGAACGTCACGAAAAAGACGGCGAAAGCTATACGGATGCAGTTTCGGCCGTGCTCCGGAAGGCCGCTGCCCTGCCCGGGTTTTGACGACGACCGGCAATGTCCAGCCGATTTTGTCGGATTTGTTTCAGATTCTGTGCGTCTGCAGCGTGACAGGGTGGAAACGATGTGATCAACTTCTTACGTGACATTCAGACACGTATAAAAGGAGGATCGCAATGAGCGTGAGCGCACATCTGACAGAACTGAAGAAAAAGCACGAATCTCTCGGTCTAGAAGTAGAACAAGCCCAACGCTCGCCAGGCATCGATGATCTCCACATAGCCCAGCTGAAGAAACAGAAGCTCAAGCTGAAGGAAGAGATCGAGCGACTGTCTGCTTAAGATTTCAAACTGGAACGGGCCGCGATCAAGGCCCCGCCGGTAATCAGAAAGGCCGCGATCGCCAGCCCCCAGGATGGGGCAGCGATCCCGGCCATCACCAAAGCAAGTGTCGACAAAAGCGGGGCCGCATAAGATGAGGTCCCGAGCATTTGAATATCACCCTGCTTTACCCCGATATCCCATACATAAAAGGCCAGTCCAACGGGCCCGAGGCCAAGTGCCAATACCGATAACCACCCCAGTGTCGTGTCGGGCAGCACGGTGTCTTCTATGGCCAGAT
The DNA here is from genome assembly GCF_056538065.1 of Ruegeria sp. BH8. Taxonomy (NCBI): domain Bacteria; kingdom Pseudomonadati; phylum Pseudomonadota; class Alphaproteobacteria; order Rhodobacterales; family Roseobacteraceae; genus Ruegeria; species Ruegeria sp. BH8. The sequence continues at coordinate 120,585 of NZ_JBQFSP010000002.1, forward strand.
GCAGCAGACCCGAAGCCATCGCAGCCATCAGACAAAAGACCGCAACCGAACTGGTCGGTGTACCCCCCAATTTGCGCGACAAAACCGAATAGCCTGACCATGTCAGGGCGCAAAGCAGGGCCAATGCATATCCCGGCAGGTGTTGTGCCTGAAAACCGGCGCTCCCGCCTCCGGTGATGATCAAAGCAGCCCCAACAAAGCCAAGGCATGCCCCGATCAAGTGACCAGTGCGAAGCTGCTCGCCCGGCAGCAGGCCGGAAAACAGAACGATAAGAAGGGGCCAGAGATAGGCAATCAACCCGGCCTCGGCCGCGGGGGCCATACGCAGGGCTGAAAAATACAATGCGTGATACCCGAACAGACCCAATGAACCGAACAGGTAGGTCGTCCAGGGGACCTGTTTCAACCCGCTAAACCCACCGGTTGCGGCTGTCCAAATCAACCCAAGTGCCCCACCAATCGAAAAGCAGATCGTGTTCAACAGCAATGGCGGTGTGGGTGCAGAGCCGACGGTCAAAAGCGCCAGCAAAGCCCATAATAGTACGGCCCCAAAGCCTATGGCTGTTGCGCGCGTTTTGGTCATGATCCGGAAACCTCTTCGATCGGAATAATGTCGAATTCATCCGAAATATGCGCGGTCTTTTCAATCTCGGTCAGGAACCAATCCCGAAATGCTGAGATCTGAGGACGTTTTTCGGCCCCCGGAAGGCACAGGAACCGGAACCGGCCCTGCGTTTCCAGCGCGACCTTGAAGGGGGCAACCAGCCGACCCTCGGTCAAGTCCTTGAGGATCATGGCGCGCCGTCCAAGGGCGACACCAACGCCGGCGACAGCGGCGTCAATCGCGTGATCTGCGTTGGAAAAATGCGCCCCATGAGTGGGGATAAAATCGATACCCACAGCGCGGAACCAGGCAGGCCAGTCGCAGGGCGGGGTCAGAAAATTGATCGAATCGTCGTGGATCAACGGTGCGTCGCGCAGGCTGTCTGGCGTGGTGAATTGCTCCGCTAGCTCCGGGGTCATGACCGGGGTCAGCCACTCTTTTCTTACAGGTACGGAATACAGCCCCTCATCGGCGGAATTGCCAAACCGGATGGCAACATCCACATCATCTCGCTCCAGATCCATGTTGCGCAATGTGGCCGAGAATTTCAGGTCGATTTCCGGATGTGCACGGGCGAATTCGTAAAGGCGAGGTGCGAGCCACTTTGCAGTCAGTGCCGGACCTGCGGTGACGGTCAATCCGGTGTCATCCTCCTGCCTGCGTACAGCACGCCACGCGCTTTGCAATGTGGCAAAGCCCTCTGCCGCGCCGGGGGCCAGGGCGCGGCCCGCATCAGTCAGTTCCACAGCACGGTTCAGACGGCGGAACAGAGGGCGACCCAGATGCTCCTCAAGCGATTTGATCTGAAAGGACAGGGCCGCTGGCGTCACGTGCAGCTCTTCCGCCGCTTTCGCGAACGACATGTGCCGGGCCGCGGCATCAAAAGCCCGAAGCGCGGTAAGTGGGGGCAGATAATCACTCATGGTCAAGAAATTCTTAACTGAAGGTTCAGGAAACTTCGTTTGTCATGATCCTAGGTGACCTTCATATTCACATCAGGTCAAGCAAAACTGAATTGAAAGGCGGCTGCCATGATCGAGATGACAATAAATCCCGCCGCCCAAGTGGCGATCCTGCGCGCGCATGAAGAGCGTGGCAAGGTGGTCCGGCAGTTGTGGAATTGGGTACTGGGTTCCCGCTGATCGCAGCGCGCGCGATCTTACGGGATAAGGATGGGCCGGCCCTGATGGACCGGCCCGTTTTCACAATTCTGATTGCAGATCAGACGAAGAACTGGGCACCATTGGCCGAGATGGTCGAGCCGTTGATGAACTGAGATTCGTCCGAGGCCAGGAAGGTCACACAGCGTGCAATCTCTTCGGGCTCGCCCAGACGACCGGCGGGGATCTGGCCAATAATCGATTCGCGTACCTTTTCGGGCACCGCCATCACCATCTCGGTTGCAATATAACCGGGGCAGATCGCGTTGGCCGTGATGCCTGCCCGCGCGCCTTCCTGCGCCAGAGATTTCACGATGCCCAGATCGCCCGCCTTGGTCGCAGCATAGTTCACCTGAGCGAACTGACCTTTCTGGCCGTTGATCGAGCTGATGACGATGACACGGCCAAATTTGCGCTCGCGCATGCCGGGCCAGACAGGGTGCACAGTGTTGAACACGCCGGTCAGGTTGGTGTCGATCACGTCTTTCCACTGATCGGGTGTCATTTTGTGGAAAGGTGCATCACGGGTGATGCCTGCGTTGGCGACAACGATGTCGATGGGGCCAACCTCGGCCTCGACCTTTTCGATGCCCGCTTTGGATTCGTCATAATCGGCGACGTTCCACTTGTAGGTCTTGATGCCGGTTTCTTCGGTGAATTTCGCGGCGGCTTCGTCATTCCCTGCATAGGTGGCCGCAACGTTGTATCCTTCGGCTTTGAGCGCCTTGGAAATTGCTGCGCCAATGCCGCGGGAACCGCCGGTAACGAGTGCTGTACGTGCCATTTAGGACTCCTCCAATTTTAGTCGCCTTGGTAATGCTGTTACTTTGAGAGATGTTTGTGCGCAATATTGTTTCGTCGTTAGGGTGTTTATTTCGGATGGCAATATCGTCGCATCTAAGGGGTACGACCCCAGTGTAACAAAAAAGGGCGTCCCATGGACGCCCTTTTCTATTTGGTTATTGGCGCACTTAGTCGCGCTCCACACACAGGGCGACACCCATGCCGCCGCCGATGCACAAGGTGGCCAGACCTTTCTTTGCGTCGCGGCGCTTCATTTCGAACAGCAGCGTGTTCAGAACGCGGCAACCTGATGCGCCGATTGGGTGGCCGATGGCAATTGCGCCGCCGTTCACGTTCACAATCGACGGATCCCAGCCCATATCTTTGTTCACTGCGCAGGCCTGCGCGGCAAAGGCTTCGTTGGCTTCAACAAGGTCCAGATCGTCGACGGACCAACCCGCCTTTTCCAATGCCTTGCGCGAAGCGTAGATCGGGCCAACGCCCATGATCGACGGGTCCAGCCCGGCAGTTGCGTAGGACGCGATGCGCGCCAAAGGTTCGATTCCGCGCTTCTCTGCGTTTTGAGCTGACATCAGCAGGGTTGCGGCCGCGCCGTCGTTCAGGCCCGAAGCGTTTGCAGCTGTGACCGATCCGTCCTTGGTGAAGGCGGGGCGCAGCTTTGCCATGGCTTCCATTGTAGCGCCGTGGCGGATGTATTCGTCCTTGTCCATCACGATGTCACCCTTGCGGGTCTTGATGGTGAAGGGCACGATTTCGTCGACAAACTTGCCAGCTTTTTGCGCCGCCTCAGCCTTGTTCTGCGAGGCGACAGCGAATTCATCCTGCATGTCGCGGCTGATCTGCCATTTTTCGGCAACATTTTCCGCCGTTTGGCCCATGTGATAGCCGTTGAAGGCATCCCACAGACCATCGCGGATCATGGTGTCGATATATTTCATATCACCCATCTTGTGACCGGCGCGCAGGGCAGCTGCGTGGGGCGACAGGGTCATGTTCTCTTGGCCACCAGCGGCGACGATGTCGGCATCGCCGAGTTGGATGTGCTGAGCGCCCAATGCGACCGCACGCAGGCCCGAGCCGCAAACCTGGTTGATTCCCCAGGCGGCACTTTCCTGCGGCAAACCGGCGTTGATATGCGCCTGCCGAGCCGGGTTCTGGCCCTGAGCCGCAGTCAGCACCTGACCCAAGATGGTTTCGCTGACTTCGCCTTTTTCAATCCCGGCGCGCTCAACAACTGCTTCCAGGACGGCCGCGCCCAGATCATGTGCGGGGGTGTTCGCAAACGAACCACTAAAGCTGCCGACACCTGTTCGTGCGGCGGATGCGATTACTACGTTGGTCATATGATCAGTCCTTTACCGTCATTGTCTGGCGGAATGTCTGACGGCGCAGGCCGAGAGTTTCCCTCTCGAAACAAGAGCGCCCCGTTATCCCCCGCTCAAGTACTTCTGCAATAGCGTAATGCTGCACTTGCAGCAACGGGCAGCTTGTCTCAGCTTGGGAAATGGCGGAAAAATGTCGATCACCCACGGGTCAACTTGCTGTTTTTGAAATTTTTTCCTGTTTCCACGGGGGCGAAACACTGGGCGCGCCAAACAAAAAGCCCTGCATGCAATCCACGCCACTTTCAAGCAAAAATGCCGCATCCTTCTGAGTTTCGACCGATTCGGCAGTGACCAGAATTTCAAACTCACGCGCTACGGCAATCAGGGCCCGCACCAAAGCCTGGTTGTCGGGGCTGTTGCTGATGCCCCTGATAAACTGACCATCGATCTTGGCGGCGTCGAACAGAAACTCGCGAAAGTGGCGGAAACTGAAGTTGCTGGCACCAAAGTCGTCCAGCGCAAACGCGATGCCGCGATCCTGTAGGCGGTCCATGAAGTCGACCACCAATTCCGGCACCTGCATGGCAGAACTTTCGGAGATTTCTAGGATCAGACGTTCGCCCAGCTGCGGATCCCGTTTCAGAAACCGGTCCAGTACACCGGACCAGTTGGAGTAACCGATTGAGCGGGCGGACATGTTGATCGACAGGCGGATCTGGGGGTTCTTCACCAACGTGCGCAGACCAAGTTCCAACGCGACGCAGTCGAGATCACGTCCGATCGGAGTGTTTTCAACCTGTGGCATGAACTCGCGCGCGGGGATAACGCGCCCTGTTTCATCCAATACACGAATGAAGCCTTCGTAAAACGCGATGTCATGCGGCGGGTGCGCCTGAACAACCGGCTGAAAGGCCAACCGACATTGCTTGTGCTTCACAGCATCGGTTGCCATCTGAACCACCGAACGATCCCGTGTTGACACTGCTGCATTCAAAGGGGTGTCCAACCCTTCGGGAAGATTGGTGAGCTTTTTGTTTCCCATAGGCGCAGATTCCCGTGTGTCCGGAACAGGTGTTTTGACACAGTTTCGGGGCAAACAGATGAATCTGCGGTTAAAGCGTCAGATGAAGTTGCTTATTGCGGTTTTCAGCGCGCGGAATCCCCGGCACGGGCCAGTGATGCCGCGGCTCCAAGAAGGGCTCCTGTCGCACCCAGAAACATCAGGACAAAACCCAGTGCGATCAGAGTGCCAACAAAGCTGCCGAGCGCGGCAAGCATGGCCAGCAACAGGCCAAACAACCCCACGAAGGTTGAAATGGTTGCCAAACGTTTCATGCCGCCCCTCGCTCAACTATGCGCCACATTCAATGACCGATATGGCGCGCAAAGACCGGAGTTCAAGTCGTATCGGGGCCTGACGGCTGTGTCAGGCCTGTTCTGCCTGTCCTTTGGGCAGGATCTTGTCGACCTGCTCAAAACCGGGCGTTCCCCGGTCCTCGGGATGGCGAGCCAGGTGCTTGGCTTTTATCTGTTCCGAGTTGTCGCGGCTGCCGTCGTGGCTGTACCCCGGAGGCGCGAAACAATAGGCCAGACGTTGCCGTAGTGTCAGGCCGGGCTGCGTGGCGTCGTGCCAGATGCCGACCCATTCGTGAAACGCAACGCGCAACGGGTTGAAGGTGCCGATATTGTGAACCAGCCCGTAGTCGACACGGTCGTTTTCCAGTTCAGGCACAAAGGTCCCAAACAGCTTGTCCCAGATGATGAAAACTCCGGCGTAATTACAATCCAGGTACCGCGCGTTCCTGCCGTGATGCGCGCGATGATGGCTGGGGGTATTCATGACCGCTTCGAACCATCGGGGCATTTTGCCGATGGCCTCGGTGTGAATCCAGAACTGATAGATCAGGTTCAATCCACCGACGAACAGAACCATGGCGGGATGGAAACCCAGCAGGATCAGCGGCGCGCGAACGACCATCATGAACGTAAAGGTATAGGTCCAAGTCTGCCGCAGAGCTGTGGTCAGATTGTAGTGCTGTGAACTGTGGTGGTTGACATGGCTGGCCCAGACCCAGCGAATACGATGCCCAAAACGGTGTACCCAGTAATAGCGAAGGTCATCCAGAACAAAGCACAGAATGATAACGGGAATTGACGTGCCAAGGTCCAAAGGAGTGATCTGCCACAGCCACATGAAAAACGCATAGGCAATAAAGCCCAGCAAAAAGCCCGACGCGATGTTCCCGGCCCCCATGATCAGCGAGGTCAAAGCGTCGCGCGTTTCATACCGCCCGCCTTTGCCCTTGACTGCGATCCACAGGAATTCTGCCAGAATAGCAGCGATGAAAAACGGGACGGCCCATTGCACCGCATCGGGAAAGCTTACCTGGTCTGTCATGCGGGCCTCATCAAGTGTTGCCAGTGCTGGCGTTCGGTCTGGTCAAGGTGAACGGTCGCGCGCGGGGTGCTGAAGTCGTGAAACCGAACTTCGATGCCATTGGCGGTCTCAAACCAGTCGAAATCCTGAAGACGCCGCGCTACTGTGTCGGCGCCGAAGGACCAGATCAACCCAGCCCCGTTCTGGGTTCTTACCAGCGCCGCGTGACCGTCATGGGCGATTGTCACGTCGATCACCGTGTCATCAGGGAAATGCCGCAGCCACTGACGTGGCGCCGTGTCTGGCGTCAGCACGTGCAACCGCGACTTGCCCGTCAGATGCAACAATACCGTAATCCCGGCTATGCCCCCAACGACCAACACCAATAGAATTTCCAGCGGCATTCCATCCTCCTGAGCGCAGAGTGCAAAGGGGGATGGAAACTGTCAAAGGTGGCGTGACGTCAGCTTTTGCAGAACAGAACGTGCCGCTCATTTCCCGGATCGGTACCCAAAGCAGTCGCGCCCGATGGGCGAGCCTAATTAGCGATCGTGTAAACGATTGCGTCACCTTTGCCTTTGCTACGCACGAACTCGACCTGATTGCCTTCCATTTTGACCTTCTGGCAATCCTCGGGGAATTTCTTTCCTCCGGCGACAACATTTCTGCACCAGAACTGTTTGTTCCAAACCCATGCACCGGTGATCTTGGCGTTGTTGCGACCCACGCCCTCGATTTTTCCATCCGGAGTGATGATCAACCGGGTGTCACCGGAGACAAGTTTCTTGCCGGCGACACCTGCGACGAACTGGGCTTCTTTCTTAATGTCTTTGGCCTCGGAAACAACGGCAGAACCCAGAACCAGGCAGGCCGCGGCGGTGAATGTAACAAAACTCTTCATAAATACTCTCCTTATCAAAGCATCAAAAGAGTATCATGATTCTGGGGCTTAATGGGCCAGTTCCCTCAGCTTTCTGCGCCAACAAGCGTTGAGATAATCGCCTTCGCGCTGTCCGAGTTCCATTCGGCGTCGCCGATCAACCGCGCGATTTCCTGACCTTCGGGATTCAGAATGACCGTGATGGGCAATGCGATGATACCGAATTCGCGCGCAGCAGCCGAGCTGAGGTCCTGGTGACGCGGCAGGTTGGATATGCCATTTTCTTCGAAGAACTTCTTGATTCCTGCTGGTGAGTTGCGGCCTGTGGCAAGGGTCAGAACCTGAAACTTGTCCCCCCCGAACTCGTCCTGCAACTCGGCGATCTGAGGCATTTCTTTGCGGCAGGGGGCGCACCAGGTGGCCCAGAAGTTCAGCAGAACATACTTGCCCTCATAATCGGCCAGCGTGCCGACACCCCCGTCATCTTCCAGCTGAAACTCGATCACTTTTGCCGGTTTGGGTTCTTCATGCAGGATTAGGCGCTTCAGACTGCCTTCCCGTAAGGGGCCCAGTGTCGCGGCATCGGTTGCCAAAGCGGCATTTGCACCTAGCGCAAGGGCCATATAAAGGGGGATCAAACGAAATAGGCGCATATCAACTCCGGGTTTTCTTACATGACCGATCAATCCTCGAACCAGATGTGGGGCGGCCGCTTTGCCGCCGGTCCAGACGCGATCATGGAGGCGATCAACGCCTCGATCGGGTTCGATCAGCGGATGGCAGCCCAAGACATCGAAGGCTCGCGCGCCCATGCGGCCATGTTGGCTGCTACAGGCGTCATAAGTGATAGTGATGCGCAGGCCATTCGGGAAGGGCTGCTCACCGTTTTGTCAGAAATCCAGAGCGGCACGTTTCAGTTTTCAACTGCGTTGGAAGACATACACATGAATGTCGAGGCGCGGCTGAAAGAGATCATCGGCGAGCCTGCTGGCCGTTTGCACACAGGGCGTTCGCGCAATGATCAGGTGGCGACGGATTTCAAACTGTGGGTCCGGGATCAGCTAGACGCGGCTGAAACTGGTCTGCTGGCTCTGATTCGCGCGCTTTTGGCACAGGCCGAAGCAGGCGCCGATTGGGTCATGCCCGGCTTCACCCACCTGCAAACTGCGCAACCCGTAACATGGGGCCACCACATGATGGCCTATGTCGAGATGTTCGGCCGCGACCTGAGCCGAGTCCGCGACGCCCGTGCCCGAATGAACGAATCCCCGTTGGGGGCCGCCGCACTGGCGGGTACATCTTTCCCCATTGATCGCCATATGACGGCGCAGGCGTTGGGCTTTGATCGCCCCGCCGCCAACTCGCTGGATGCCGTCAGCGACCGCGATTTCGCGCTGGAGTTCCTGTCGACCGCCTCGATCTGCGCTGTGCACCTGTCGCGCTTTGCCGAGGAGCTGGTGATTTGGTCGTCGGCCCAGTTCCGTTTCGTGTCCCTGTCCGACCGGTTTTCGACCGGCTCGTCGATCATGCCGCAGAAAAAGAACCCGGATGCAGCCGAACTGATCCGCGCCAAGGTTGGGCGTATCTATGGGGCCAATACCGCGCTGATGATGGTGATGAAGGGCCTGCCGCTGACCTATTCAAAGGACATGCAGGAGGACAAGGAACAGGTCTTTGATGCCGCCGACAACTGGATGCTGGCACTGGCTGCGATGGAAGGGATGGTCAAGGACATGACCGCCAACCGCGACAGCCTTGCCGCCGCCGCCGGCTCGGGTTTCTCGACCGCTACGGATCTGGCCGACTGGCTGGTGCGGGTGCTGGGCCTGCCGTTCCGGGATGCGCATCACGTCACCGGATCACTGGTGGCCATGGCCGAAGGCAAGGATTGTGATCTGCCCGACCTGACGCTGGATGATATGCAATCGGTCCATGGTGATATCTCGGATGATGTCTACTCTGTCCTTGGCGTCGACAATTCGGTAAACTCGCGGCAGTCCTACGGTGGTACCGCCCCCGATCAGGTGCGGGCCCAGATCGAACGATGGAAGGCAATGGTATGACAACCGCGCTACGTGCGATCCTGATTGCGGTTTCCGGTCTGGTGCTGGCCGGGTGCGGGGCTGATGGCGAGCCTGATCAACCAACTGCCCCTCAACCCACGGTCAGTGCCACCATTGGGGTTGGATCAAGCGGCGCGTATGTTGGCGGGGGTGTCGGCCTAAGCCGCGGACCGCTGGGCATTTATCTTGGATTCTGATCCTTTTGAATGTTGCGCCCATGGTCCCGGCACCTCATGTTGGGTCCACGTATCGATTACCTGTCACACAAAGAAATGGTATTGAAATGAAAATTCTGGGATTGGTTTGTGCTCTTGCTGTTTTGGCGGCTTGCGAGCCTTCGTCAGCGCGACGTCCGGAACCTGCGGCCGAACCAAAACAATCGGGCACCGGCATTTCAATCTCGGGCTATGGCCGAGTTGGTGTTTCAACGCAAAACTAAACCGGGACTAAGGATACAGAATCCATTGATCCGAAGTCCTTTTATGGTCTAAGCGCGCAAGCATGGATCACTTTTTGTACCGCGACGGCGCGCTTTACGCCGAGGATGTCCCCGTCTCCGAAATCGCAGCCGCGGTTGGAACACCGTTCTACGTCTATTCCACGGCTACATTGCTGCGGCATTTCAAGCTGTTCGATGACGCGTTGGACGGCACCGATCATCTGGTCTGCTACGCGATGAAGGCGGCCAGCAATCAGGCGATCCTTAAGACATTGGCCCAAGCAGGTGCGGGGATGGACGTGGTCTCGGGCGGAGAATATCTGCGTGCGAAGGCGGCTGGTGTTCCCGGTGACAAGATCGTGTTCTCAGGTGTGGGGAAAACAGCGGACGAGATACGCATGGCGCTGAGCGGCGGCATTCGCCAGTTCAATGTCGAATCCGAGCCCGAAATGGAAGTGATCAACGCCATTGCGCTTGAGCTTGGCGTGATCGCGCCGATTACCGTCAGGGTGAACCCGGATGTTGATGCCAGGACGCATGCCAAGATTGCCACGGGCAAGTCCGAGAACAAGTTTGGCATTCCGATAGCCCGCGCCTCGGAAGTTTATGCTCACGCCGCCGACCTGCCGGGGCTGGAGGTGATCGGCATCGACGTTCACATCGGCTCGCAACTGACCGAACTTGAACCGTATGAGTTGGCCTACACAAAGTTGGCCGAGTTGACCGAGCGCCTCCGCTCTGAAGGTCACAACATTAGGCGCCTTGACCTGGGCGGTGGTTTGGGCATTCCATACACCCGGTCGAACGACGCACCGCCCTTGCCGATTGAATATGGTGCGCTGGTCAAGAAAACACTGGGCCATCTAGGCTGTGAGATCGAGATTGAGCCGGGCCGCCTGATCGCGGGCAATGCCGGGATCATGGTCAGCAAGGTCATCTATGTGAAATCAGGCGAAGGTCGCGACTTTTTGATCCTTGATGGGGCGATGAATGACCTGATCCGGCCTGCAATGTACGAAGCGTACCACGATATCATAGCGGTGCAAGAACCGGCGGCTGGCGTGGAACAGCAAGCCTATGACATCGTAGGCCCGGTCTGCGAATCCGGGGATACCTTTGCCAAGCAGCGCAATATGCCACCGTTGAAATCGGGTGATCTGGTCGCATTTCGCAGCGCGGGTGCATACGGTGCGGTGATGTCCAGCGAATACAATACCCGTCCGTTGATCCCTGAAGTTCTGGTGAATGGTGATCAATTTGCAGTCATTCGTAAACGGCCAAGCTTTGACGAAATCATAAACCGCGATACCATACCATCGTGGCTTTGACGCGATAACCGCGCGGGCCTGTCCCGGAGGCCCGTCTTGACCAACAGTACGAACCTGCCCATTCCGCGCCTGTCCCTGTGGCTAACCCATCTTGGCATGGTGGCTGAACAGGTGCTGCGCGCGTTCTGGCCTGCGTTCTCGATTGTTCTGGCTTTGCTCGCCGCTCTGATGCTGGGGCTGCAGGATCATCTGCCCGTTGAAATCGTCTGGGGTGCTGGTGCGCTCTCGTTGATCTCTTTTGGTGTAGCATCCGTCCGCGGTGTCACGAAATTCAAACTGCCGTCCCGCGCTGATGCGCTGGCGCGGCTGGATGAGGCTCTGCCCGGTCGACCTATTCAGGCTTTGCTGGATGATCAGGCAATCGGTACCAACGATGGGGACTCGGTTGCCTTGTGGCAGGCGCACAAAGCCCGCATGGCACAGCGTGCGGCCACTGCTGAGGCTGTGAAACCAGATCTTCGGCTTGCGTCGCGTGATCCGTATGCGCTGCGCTATGCCGCTCTGCTGGCATTTGTCGTGGCGCTGATCTTTGGTTCGTTGTGGCGCGTGGGTTCAGTGGCGGACATGGCGCCGGGTACAGCCGTCGCTGGACAGGGCCCAACTTGGGAAGGATGGGTGGAACCCCCCAGATACACAGGTTTGCCGACCTTATATCTTGCTGATCAGACGGGGGCGGCGCTTTCTGTTCCCAAGGGCAGTCGCATCACCTTGCGACTTTACGGTGAGGTCGGTGCACATAGTCTGACCGAAAGCAGTTCTGCCAGCGGAACCGAGGCGGCAACAGACCCGGAACAGGAGTTTGTCGCCGAACGCTCGGGTCAGTTGCGCATTGATGGTCCGGTGGGGCGGGACTGGTCGGTGCAGGTCATTGACGACGCGGCTCCGCAGATTGCAGTTTCCGGTACCGCCGAGTCTGAAGCGGGCGGGCAGATGAAGCTGCCATTTTCCGCCAGCGACGATTACGGAGTGGTTTCGGGCTTGGCCCGGATCGAGCTGGATTTGGCGGCGATTGACCGTCGGTACGGACTGGCGGCCGAGCCAGAGCCGCGCGAGGTGATCGAAATTGAATTACCCATGCCGATCACCGGTGATCGGGCAGATTTCACCGAAGACCTGATCGAGGACTTCTCGCAGCATCCGTGGGCGCATTTGCCGGTCAGGATTACCTTGATGGCAACGGATGCAGCGGAGCAGCAAACGTCTTCGGATTCCTATGAGACGGCTTTGCCAGCACGGCGCTTCTTTGATCCGCTGGCGGCAGCCGTGATTGAGCAAAGGCGCGATCTGCTTTGGTCGCGATCCAATGCGCCTCGTGTCTCGCAATTGCTGAGGGCTGTGTCGCACCGCCCTGAGGATCTGTTTCGTTCTGACACAGCCTATCTGCGTCTGCGGGTTGTTCTGAGGCGATTGGAAACTTTTCATCGATACGGGTTGAAACCCAAACAACAGGAAGAGATTGCACAAGCCCTGTGGGACCTTGCCGTGGTGATCGAGGACGGGACGCTGGCGGATGCATTGGAACGGATGCGCCGCGCGCAGGAACGTCTGACCGAGGCGATGAAGAACGGGGCCAGCGATGAAGAAATAGCGGAGTTGATGCAGGAATTGCGCGAGGCGACGCAGGATTACCTTCAGCAACTACAACGTCTGGCACAGCAAGATGGAGAAGACGGCGAACGTCAGTCCGGCCAGAATAGTGAATCTTTGCAAATGACGCAGGATGACCTGCAGCGCATGATGGACCGTATTCAGGAACTGATGGAACAAGGTCGCATGGCCGAAGCCCAGCAGGCGCTGGAAGAATTCCAGCAGATGATGGAGAACATGCGTGTAACTCAGGGTCAGGGCCAAGGGCAGCAATCCGAAGGCCAGCAGGCCATGGAAGGTCTTGCCGAAACCCTGCGCGAACAGCAGGGTCTTAGCGATCAGGCCTTTCGTGATTTGCAGGAACAATTCAACCCCGGCGCGCAATCAGGTGAAAGCCAAGGGAACGAAGGTCGCAACGGCGGGCAAGGTCGGGGGCAAAGCCACGAAGGTCAGGGCGGACAAGGTGAAGGTTCGGATCAGGCTGGAGACGGTGAGCAGGGGCAAGGCTCGCTCGCCGACCGACAGCAAGCGTTGAGAGACGAGTTGGGTCGTCAGCAACAAGGTCTCCCCGGTGTCGGCACACCCGAAGGTGACGCCGCGCGCGAGGCGCTGGATCGGGCCGGGCGCGCCATGGACGAGGCCGAGCAGGCCCTGCGTGGCGATGATCTCGCCGAAGCTATCGACCGTCAATCCGAAGCGATGGAAGCGTTGCGCGAAGGGATGCGGTCGCTGGGTGAAGCCATGGCGCAGGAACAGCAGAACCAACCAGGGCAGGGAACGCAGGACGGCGACATGCAGGCCAACAACCGCGATCCTCTGGGCCGAAACCCAGGCGCTGCGGGTTCGATTTCAACCGACGAGAACCTGTTGCAGGGCGAAGACGTTTATCGCCGGGCGCGCGAGTTGCTGGATGAAATCCGCCGTCGGACCGGTGAAACAGATCGTCCCCAGATCGAGCTGGAATACCTCAAGCGGTTGCTGGAGCGGTTCTAGCCCTTAGTTCTGCGCACCGGATCCTGCCTGAGTTTCGAGCCAGATGCGCGCCTGATCCACCAGCGACACATATGAGCTGAGCAACGGATCGGCCTGCGGTACAGCCTCGCTGATCTGGCGGGCATTCCCGTAGATCAGGTACAGAACCACGCCGATGATCAGCATCAGCGCAAAACCGCGCAAGAACCCACCGGACTTGCGAGGCGCCTGCGCCTCATCTTCTGCCGGGTCCGACCGCATGCTCGAGTTGATGGCATCGACATCCGGCAGTGCATCCTTTTGCCCGGCATCTACGGCGGTTTCCGAAGTTGCAGGGCGTTTGGGCCTGACCTTAGGTTCTGGCGGTGCTTCCAGGCCCAGATCGGGCTGGCTTTCCAGACCACCGCCTTCCTGCGCACGTAACTCCGCTTCTCGTGCGGCTTCTTCTTTCAGGATACTGGCGACTGATGGGGCAACATTTCCTGTAGATGCAGCAGGTTTTTCAACCTCTGGCGCTGATTTATCTGCGGGCTCGGCGTCCTTCTGGGCCTCGACCTCGGTGTCCGATGTATCTGCCTCAACAGGCTTGTCCTCGGGCGCGTTCGGTTCATCCGTCGGCTCGGATGGATGCTTGGCCTGAAACCAGGTCTGATCGCAGTTCGAACACTGCACATCGCGGCCTTCCTCGGGGATGACCTCGTCAGGAACTTCGTACTGCGCAGTGCAATTCGGACATGTAAGACGCATACTGCCTCCTCGGCCGGATGAAGGGCCGATAATAGTTTTTTCAGGGATGATATTCCGTTAAGACCCAACAGCAAAGGGCGTTTTCGGTTTCATGGGCCAAGTGTCACCAATTGGACTCGGTAGAGCCATTGAAACCGTCGCCATGCTCGGGCAAGAAGAGCGGCAAAATATTGGGGGCACGTGTGATCGAGCTGGAAAATGTCAGCTATACCTACGGTGGTGGCGAGTTGCTGAGCGATGTCTCGGTTCAATTGCAGCCGGGGTCGTTCCATTTTCTGACCGGGCCATCGGGGGCGGGAAAGACGACATTGCTCAAGCTGTGTTACGGGGCACTGTTACCAACCTCGGGACGTCTCAGCGTGTTTGATCAGGATATCTCGGCCCTTGATCGGGATCAGCTGGCCGTGCTGCGTCGCCGTGTTGGCGTTGTTCATCAGGATTGCCAGTTCCTTGACCATATGACGCTTGCCGAGAATGTCGCCTTGCCACTGATGGTCTCTGGGCGCGGGGAATCGTCCGGGCAAGACAATCTGACCGAACTGCTCAGCTGGGTGGGGCTTGGTGCACGTCTCGAAGCGCGGCCACCGGAATTGTCCGGCGGTGAACGTCAACGGGCGGCTCTGGCGCGCGCCGTCATCCTGTCGCCCGATGTCATATTGGCTGATGAGCCCACGGGCAATGTCGATTGGGAGATGTCGCAACGTTTGTTGCACCTGCTGGTCGAGCTGAACCGTATGGGAAAGACCGTTCTGATTGCCACCCATGACCTGAGCCTGATCCGCGCGGCAAAAAGTCATGTTCAGGCCCGTGTTTTGCGGATTTCGCAGCGAAAGCTGCATCTGGCGGGGGCAGACCTGTGACTGGGGCTGATATCCGAAACCTGCTGCGCGGCGATACCCGTGCTGACCGCGTTGTTCCGCCAACCGGCTACACCGCGCATCTGACGCTGTTTGTCGCTGGTGCCATGGCATTTCTTGCTGTTTTTGCTTTGGCTTTGTCCCTCGCCTCTGGCCGCATCGCGGATCGGTGGGCCTCGGAACTGGCGGGCGCTGCGACCTTGCGCATCAACGCACCGGCCGAGCAGCTTGCTGCCCAGACAGAAGCGGCATTGACCGTCCTCAGCCAGACGCCAGGTGTCGCCTCCGCCCGTGCGCTTAGCACAGAAGAACAGGCCGCATTGCTGGCGCCTTGGTTCGGGCCGGACCTGCCGCTGGATACTTTGCCAATCCCGCAGCTGATCGAGATTATCGAGGGCGAACCGGGGCTGGATGCGATCGGGCTGCGATTGCGATTGGGGGCCGAGGTGCCCGGCGCGGTTCTGGATGATCACACGCGATGGCGCGAACCGCTGGTCGATGCAGCGATGTCCCTGCGTCGTCTGGGATGGATATCAATCCTGCTGATCGGTGGCGCGACCGCTGCGATGATTACCCTTGCAGCCAACGCCTCACTTGCGGCCAATGCGCAGATTATCGAGGTTCTGCGATTGGTTGGCGCGCAGGATGGTTTCATCGCAGGGGCTTTTGTACGGCGGTTTACCTATCGCGCGTTTTTCGGCGCTTCGGTTGGGACTCTGCTGGGAATGACAGGTGTCTTGCTTTTGCCCGAAGCTTCGGACGCGGGCGGGTTTCTGACCGGAGTTGGATTTCAGGGCAAAGACTGGGTATTGCCGGTTCTTATCCCCGTCCTTGGGGCAGCCGTTGCCTTTGTTGCCACATGGGCCGCGGCCCGACGCAAGTTGAAGGAGCTTTCCTGATGTTGATGGCAATTCAGTGGGTTCGTTCCCTCATCTTCATGATTGTGATCTATGCTTGGATGCTGATCCTTGGCATCGCGTTTCTACCTTATGCGCTGTTTTCCAAAAACGGTGCCCTGAAAGCGTGCAAAACCTACGCCAAAAGCACCATGTGGCTGGCCCGGTGGATGGTTGGTATCCGCTGTGAGGTGCGGGGCAATGCCCCAACGAATGAAGTGGTCATCGGAGCCAAACATCAGTCGTTCCTTGATATCATCATGATTTTCGACGCCATTCCGCACGGCAAGTTTATCATGAAGCGCGAGCTGTTGTTCACACCGGTCATTGGCATGTATGCACGACGCCTTGGCTGTATCCCGGTCAATCGCGGCAAGCGCGGTGCGGCTGTGGCAAAAATGGTCAAGGACGTCTCAAAAGAGTTTTCCGAACCCGGTCAGCTGGTGATCTATCCGCAGGGCACGCGTGTGGCACCGGGAGTAAAGAAACCCTACAAGGTTGGTACAGCGGTCCTGTATGAAGGCCTTGGTTTTCCATGCGTTCCGGTTGCGACGAATGCTGGCGTGTTCTGGCCCCGTACAGGCGTGATGCGTAAACCCGGCCTTGCCATTGTAGATTTTCTGGAGCCGATCAAACCAGGTGTTGCCCGCGATGAGTTCCTCGCGCGGTTGGCGGAAGTCATCGAAACACGCTCGAACGAATTGATGCGCGAAGTGGGGTTTGATCCTGATGGAATTCATTGAAAAAGTAGAAGATCTCGAGGCGTTGTACGGAACGCCGGGTGCTGCTTCGTTGCGAAAGGTCGTTCGACACTTAACTCCGCTCTATCGCAAGTGGATTGAAGCCGCGCGCCTTTGTGTTCTCAGTACAGTTGGTCCCGAGGGTGTGGACGGAAGCCCACGTGGGGACGACGGTGCTGTTGTGCGTGAGTTAAACCCAAAAACGCTGGCGTTGCCTGACTGGCGGGGAAACAACCGCCTGGACAGCTTGCGCAACATTGTTCGGGACCCGCGCGTTTCGCTGATGTTCTTTGTGCCGGGTTCTGACAATGTCGTTCGGGTAAATGGAACAGCCCGATTGACCGCAGACGCGGCATTGCGCAACCAGTTCGAAAAGGCTGGCAAGGTTCCGGCGACGGTTATCGTCGTGCAGATTGACGAGATTTACAGTCAGTGCGCGCGTGCACTGATGCGCGCCCGCACTTGGACTTGTGGCGACGAAAGCAAGGACCTTCCGACGATTGGGCAGCTTCTGTCCGAGGCGTCAGAAGGTGAAGAGGGCGGCGCGCAATATGACAAAGACTGGGCTGCACGCGCCGCCAAAACAATGTGGTAGGTAGCGGACGGTTGTTCAGTCAAGCTGCGGCGGCTCCGATTCTGGACACCTTTTTGATCCAGCGATCAACGCTGCCCGGTTTGGGATAGCTTGCGCCTGCAAAGTAAGTGAATCGCGTTGGTTTGAAGCCAACAAAACCGAGGATCTGGCCCCGAACCTGTCGAATAAGCGCTTGCCTGTACATCAGGCGCATGAACCAGCCCGGCGTATCTGAGGTCAGGATAACGCGTGCCGTGCGTCCGGTCAGCATCGGGGCTGGCAGGCCAGCCATCGTGGTGTTGCGGGTGTCGAATGTCCGCCCCGGTATGAACATCCGGTCAATCAATCCCTTGAGTTTTGCAGGCAGCCCGCCCCACCACATAGGTGTGGTCAGGACCAGATGGTCGCTCCATTCGAAGTCCTGCAACACGTGTTCCAGAACTGGTTCAAGCGGCTTGAAGTCGTGATAGTTGCCCTGACCGAAATCAAAATCGAATTGCAGGTCGCTCAGGTGGACTATTCGGACATCATGTCCGTTTTTGCGGGCTGCCTCGCCATAGGTTTCTGCGAATGTGCGTGACAAGCTGCTTTCTGCCGGATGTCCATCGAGGATGAGGATTTTCTTGGGGTGCATCGGGGTTCTCCTAAAAATGACCACGGTCAGTTTATAGAATCAAAAAATGACCACGGTCAATATTAAATTTGACCACGGTCAAAAAATGTGCGATTGGGCGTTATGCAAAAAACGATCCAGAAACGTACCATCAAGACCCGCGCCAAGCTTCTGTCAGCTGCGGAACAGGTTATCCGACATGGCGGATATGAAGCCTTGCGGGTGGATGAAGTTGTAAAGGCCGCGGGTGTTGCCAAGGGGACCTTCTTTGCACACTTCCGCGACAAGGATGCGCTGATGGAAATCTTGATAGCGGACAAGCTGAATGCTTGCCTGGATCAGGCCCAATCCGGTACCCCACCCAAAACGGTACCAGAGATTATCGCTTCGCTGGAACCGGTCCACGAATTCATGACGTCCGAACGGTACGTGTTCGATCTGTTGATCAGATACTCGGGGGCAACGGCAATCGCAGATATTGGGCCGATTGCCTATTGTTTTGAACGGTATTTCCGGGTCGTGATGATGTGGCTTGAAACCGCAGAGGTACGCAAGGATGTACCATCCGAGCTGTTGGCAGAAGGCGTGCAGGCCTTTGCCATTCAGGCCATGTCCTTACAGTATTGCGCGCTGCATTCAGCGACAACGTTCACAGACAGACTGGAAACATATCTGGATGCATGGCTGACCCCGGCAAGCTGATCGCCGCAGGGGTCAGGGGTGTTAGCTGTGGATCGGGCCGTCTCCGCAGGCCAGGGCAGCCTCGCGAACCGCTTCGGAATACGTCGGATGCGCGTGGCAGGTGAGCGCCAGATCCTCGGCAGAAGCACCGAATTCCATCGCCACACAAACCTCGTGGATCAGATCACCTGCGCCCGGGCCGATGATATGGGCACCCAGGATGCGATCGGTTTCCTTGTCGGCCAGAATCTTGACGAACCCGTCAGCCGCAAAATTCGCCTTGGCGCGCCCATTGCCCATGAACATGAACTTGCCGACCTTATAGGCACGACCCTGTTCCTTGAGCGTCGCTTCGGTTTCACCAACATTCGCGACTTCTGGCCAAGTGTAGATCACGCCCGGAATCACGCCATAGTTCACATGACCGTGCTTGCCTGCAACCTGTTCGGCAGCGGCTATTCCTTCGTCTTCGGCCTTGTGTGCCAGCATCGGGCCTTCGGTCACGTCGCCAATTGCATAGATGCCCGGCACGTTGGTCTGCCAGTCGGCACCAACCTTGATCTGACCACGTTGGGTCATCTCGACGCCCAAAGCGTCCAGCCCCAGACCATCCGAATAGGGTTTGCGGCCTGTGGCAACCAGCACAGTGTCGGCGTCGATCACATGTTCACTGTCGTCTTTGAGCAGCTTGTAGGTAACTTTGGCCTTGGTCTTGGTCGCTTCGGTTTTCTGCACCGCTGCACCCATGATAAAGGTCAGGCCCTGTTTCTTGAGAATGCGCTGGAAGGTTTTTTGCACCTCAGGGTCCATGCCCGGCGTGATCTCCTTGAGGAACTCGATCACCGTCACCTCGGCGCCCAGGCGGCTGTAAACCGATCCCAGTTCCAGCCCGATCACACCCGCGCCGATCACAACCATTTTCTTCGGGACCTTGTTCAGCGACAAAGCACCGGTCGAAGTCACGACGACCTTCTCATCAACTTCAACACCGGGCAGGGAAGATGGTTCCGATCCAGAGGCGATGATAATGTTCTTGGTCTCGTGGACCTCATCACCCACCTTGACCTGACCTGCGGCTGGGATTGATCCCCAGCCTTTCAGCCAGTCAATCTTGTTCTTCTTGAACAGAAATTCGATGCCCTTGGTGTTGCCGTCGATGACCTCGTCCTTGTAGGCCTGCATCTGCTTCCAATCGACTGAAGGCGCTTTGCCCTTCAGGCCCATCTTGGCAAAGTTATGCTCGGCCTCGTGCAGCTGATGGCTGGCATGCAGCAGCGCCTTGGAGGGAATGCAGCCCACGTTCAGGCAAGTACCGCCCAGTGTTTCGCGCCCTTCGACCACGGCTGTTTTCAAACCCAGTTGAGCGCAGCGGATCGCGCAGACATAGCCGCCGGGTCCGGCGCCGATTACGATGACGTCATAATTTGCCATTACATTCTCCTAAATCGACCGGACGTACCGGCGCTTCCCCGACCCGATTTGGCGGGTCGGAAATAGTCATTGTCAAACAGGTTCCAGCAGCTTGATCGAGATATGGGCAATTCCGCCCCGCTCGTGATGCATCGCCAATTCTTCAGAACCAAAGAAGGCTTTGGCCTTGTCCAGGTTTGTAACCTCGAACATCGCGATGGCGTGGTCTTTTTGGTCGGGGTCGCGCCAGACGTGCAGGTCGCGGATACCCGCGGCCTTGCGCATCGGTTTGTCCTCGCGGAACACTTTCAGCCAGGCGTTGAAATCGGCCACGTCGGCTTGCCAAAGTACATGCGTTGCCATGCTTACAGGTCCATCAGCAGGCGGCGCGGGTCTTCCAGCGCCTCTTTCACACGAACGAGGAAGGTAACGGCACCTTTGCCATCGACGATCCGGTGGTCATACGACAGGGCCAGATACATCATCGGGCGGATCTTGATCTCACCATTGATGACCATCGGGCGGTCCTGGATCTTGTGCATGCCCAGAATACCCGACTGAGGGGGGTTCAGGATCGGCGAGGACATCAGCGAACCATAGACACCACCATTCGAGATGGTGAAGGTGCCACCCTGCATCTCAGCCATGCTCAGCTTGCCGTCACGGGCGCGCTTGCCCTTTTCGGCGATGGCTTTTTCGATCGCGGCAAAGGACATGCTGTCGGCATCACGGATCACGGGAACGACCAGACCCTGCGGCGTACCGGCGGCGACGCCCATATGCACGAAGTTCTTGTAGACGATGTCGGTTCCATCAATCTCGGCATTGACCTCGGGCACTTCTTTCAGCGCGTGGCAGCATGCCTTGGTGAAGAAGGACATAAAGCCCAAACGCACGCCATGCTTCTTCTCGAACTGGTCTTTGTACTGATTGCGCAGGGCCATGACCTCGGTCATGTCCACCTCGTTGTAGGTGGTCAGGATCGCAGCGGTGTTTTGTGCGTCCTTGAGACGTTTGGCAATGGTTTGGCGCAGGCGGGTCATCCGCACGCGTTCTTCGCGGGCCTCGTCCTCGGCAGCCACAGGGGCGCGAGGGGCTTGGGCCACAGGGGCGGGCGCAGTCGCCGCAGGTGCCGGGGCTGAAACTGCTGCAACGGCTTTGGCTACGTCTTCCTTCATGATGCGACCGTCGCGGCCTGTTCCGGTGACCTGATCAGCCGACAGTCCGGCTTCGGCCATTGCTTTCTGGGCGGACGGTGCGTTTGCGACGTCTTTTCCGGTGCTTGTTGCTGCGGGCGCCGCCGCCGCTGCCTGGGCCGGCGCGGCTGCTGCACCAGCGGCAGCTCCGGAGATGACGGCCAGCTTGGCAGCCGCATCCACGGTCGATCCTTCTGGAGCAACGATTTCCGCAAGAACACCCGAAGTCGGTGCGGGAACTTCAACCGAGACTTTATCGGTTTCCAATTCGCACAGCATCTCGTCCTGCGCGACGTTGTCGCCGACCTTCTTGAACCAGGTCGAAACGGTTGCCTCCGTCACAGACTCACCAAGTGTCGGCACCATCACGTCAACCGACCTACCTGATGCGGCAGGTGCCGCTGCCGGGGCTGCGGCTGGCGCCGGGGCTGCGCCTTCGCCCGCCGCAATCGTTGCCAGCAAGGCGTCAACACCGACGGTTTCGCCTTCGGCTGCCACGATTTCACCCATTACACCCGCTGCGGGAGAAGGAACCTCGACGGTGACCTTGTCTGTCTCCAGCTCACACAGCATCTCATCCATGGCGACCGCATCACCGGGCTTTTTGAACCAGGTTGCAACTGTGGCTTCGGTGACCGATTCGCCAAGCGTGGGAACACGAACTTCAATCGTCATCGCTTACTTTCCTTCAATGCTCAGCGCTTCGTTAACCAGCGCTTCTTGTTGGGCTTTGTGTTG
Source organism: Ruegeria sp. BH8 (assembly GCF_056538065.1). NCBI lineage: Bacteria > Pseudomonadati > Pseudomonadota > Alphaproteobacteria > Rhodobacterales > Roseobacteraceae > Ruegeria > Ruegeria sp. BH8. The sequence continues at coordinate 142,576 of NZ_JBQFSP010000002.1, forward strand.
GCTGGCCAGCCCCGTTGCGGGCGAGGCCGATGTGGCGCGACCGGCATAGGTCGGGCGAGTGTGTTTTGCATCGATACGGGACAGGACCCATTCGATGTTGGGTTCGATAAAGGTCCACGCACCCTGGTTCTTGGGCTCTTCCTGACACCAGACCATCTCGGCATTCTTGAACCGTTCGAGTTCGTTGATCAGTGAATGTGCCGGGAACGGATAGAATTGTTCGATCCGCATCAGGTAGATGTCATCGATGCCACGCGCGTCGCGTTCCTCCAGCAGGTCGAAATAGACCTTGCCGGAACACATGACGACGCGCTTGATCTTGTCATCGGCCACCAGCTTGGTGTCAGAGTTGCCCTTCTGCGCGTCATCCCACAGCACCCGGTGGAAGCTGGAGCCTGTGGTGAAGTCGTCCGCCGTGCTGACGGCCAGCTTGTGACGCAGCAGCGACTTCGGTGTCACCAGGATCAGCGGTTTCCGGAAAGTACGGTGCAACTGACGGCGCAGGATGTGGAAATAGTTCGCGGGTGTCGTACAGTTCGCCACGATCCAGTTGTCCTGACCGCACATTTGCAGGAACCGTTCCAGACGCGCTGACGAGTGTTCCGGGCCTTGCCCTTCAAAGCCATGCGGCAGCAATGTGACAAGACCGGACATCCGCAGCCACTTGCTTTCGCCCGAGCTGATAAACTGGTCGAACATGATCTGCGCACCGTTGGCAAAGTCGCCGAACTGCGCCTCCCACAGAACCAGAGCGTTCGGTTCTGCTAGCGAATAGCCGTATTCGAAACCCAGCACCGCGTATTCCGACAGCATCGAGTCGATGACATCGTATTGGGATTGCCCGGCACGGATGTTGTTAAGCGGGTAATACCGTTCTTCGGTTTCCTGATGAACAAACCCAGAGTGACGCTGGCTGAAGGTGCCCCGTGTTGCGTCCTGTCCGGCCAGACGCACGGGATATCCTTCGGTCAGCAACGAGCCAAACGCCAGTGCCTCGCCCGTGGCCCAGTCGAAGCCTGCACCAGTCTCGAACATCTGTTTCTTATGTTCCAGCAACCGCTCAACGGTTTTGTGCATTGCGAAATCGCCAGGAGCCTTGGTCAGCGCGGCTCCGATTTCTGCCAGTGTCTCTGCCGAGATCGCTGTTTCACCCCGGACATAGTCATCCTTGTTCTTGTCAAGATGCGACCAGCGCCCATCCAGCCAGTCGGCCTTGTTGGGTTTATAGTCTTTCCCGGCCTCGAATTCGTCGTTCAGGTGGGCCTGAAAAGCGGCCTTCATATCTTCGATCTCACCCTCGGGGATCAGCCCGTCCTTGACCAGCCGCTCGGTATACAAGGAAAGCGTTGTCTTATGGGTTTTGATCTTCTTGTACATGATCGGGTTGGTGAACATGGGCTCATCGCCCTCGTTATGGCCAAACCGGCGATAGCAGAAGATGTCCAGAACCACGTCTTTATGGAACTTCTGGCGGAACTCGGTCGCCACCTTCGCGGCGTGAACTACCGCCTCGGGGTCGTCGCCGTTCACATGGAAGATCGGGGCCTCGACCATCAGCGCGATATCGGTGGGATAGGGGCTCGAGCGGCTGAAATGCGGCGCGGTAGTGAACCCGATCTGGTTGTTGACCACGATGTGCATGGTGCCGCCGGTTCTGTGCCCTTTCAGGCCTGACAGGCCAAAGCCTTCGGCCACAACACCTTGACCGGCAAAGGCCGCGTCACCGTGCAGCAATATCGCCATGACCCTGGTACGGTCCGTGTCGCCCAGTTGGTCTTGCTTGGCGCGAACCTTACCCAGAACTACCGGGTTTACCGCCTCAAGGTGAGAGGGGTTGGCGGTCAATGACAGGTGCACACTGTTGCCATCGAATTCGCGATCGCTTGAGGCGCCGAGGTGATATTTCACATCGCCAGAGCCGTCCACGTCCTCTGGCTTGAAGCTACCGCCCTGGAATTCGTTGAAAATCGCGCGATAAGGCTTGCCCATCACGTTGGCCAGAATGTTCAGGCGACCCCGGTGCGGCATCCCGATGACGATGTCACTGAGGCCAAGCGCGCCACCACGCTTGATGATCTGTTCCATCGCCGGGATTAGCGCCTCGCCACCGTCCAGACCGAACCGCTTGGTGCCCATGTACTTGACGTGCAGGAACTTCTCAAAGCCCTCGGCCTCGACCATCTTGTTCAGGATCGCCTTGCGGCCTTCCTTGGTGAACGCGATTTCCTTGCCATAGCCCTCGATCCGCTCCTTCAGCCACGCGGCCTCTTCCGGGTTCGAGATATGCATGTACTGCAGCGCAAAGGTGCCGCAATATGTGCGTTTCACGATCTCAACGATCTGCCGCATGGAAGCGACCTGTAATCCCAGCACGTTGTCGATAAAGATCGGGCGATCCATGTCGGCATCGGTGAAACCGTAAGTCTTCGGGTCCAGCTCAGGATGGGTGCTGGCAGCGCGCATACCCAGCGGGTCCAGATCCGCGGCCAGATGGCCCCGGATGCGGTAGGCCCGGATCAGCATCAGTGCTCGCAAACTGTCCAGCACGGCGCGTTTGATCTGATCGTCGCTGACCTCAGCCCCTTTTTCAGCCGCCTTGTCCTTGATCTTCTTGCCCGCCGCTTTGGCGTCAATCTCGGCCCATTCACCAGTCAGCGCACCAGTCAGGTCGTCTGCTGGCATCGGCGGCCAGTCGGTGCGCGCCCAGGACGGACCTTCGGCTTCGCGTTGAACATCGGGGGCATCATCGCCCATGGCATCAAAGAACGCGCCCCATGCGGCATCCACCGCACCGGGGTTCTTTGTGTATTGCGCATAAAGCTGCTCCAGATATTCGGCATTATGCCCCTGCATGAAGCTTGAGGCATGAAAGGCGGAATTGGGCGAATGTTCGGTCATAGGGCTACCTCTGTTGGGTTGGGACCGTATTGATTGGTGCCTGGCTGGCTGGGGCGTGTCAGCCACCATAGAACCAGGAGGGGCGACACGACCAGTACCAGTAGTGTCGGAAGAACGATGAGCAACGTGGCGCGGGTAAACAGGATATCCAGCCTGCCACCATGCTGGAAATGAGAGGCCAGGCCGATACCGAAAACGAGCACGGCTCCGGCGCCAAGGATCAACAGGATCGGCAGCAGAGCATACAGCCCGCTGCGACCGGTATCATGCATCCGCCGGAAAGCAACTGCCAGATGGGGAAAGAAGACGATCAGGCTGACGATGCCCTGCACCGGTTGCGAGGACGTGGTCGACACGGATTTCGAGGTTTCGGTTTCCGTCACCGCGACCTGCGTGAAGAACTGCCAGTCGATGATCCCGGCAATGATGTTCCAGATCACGATGAACAGGAAAAAGAACCAGTATTCGGGCCGCGAAGCACGGCCCGAGAAAGTGAAGAACTTGGAGAAGCAGGTGCGTATGGCGTCGGAGAAGGTCATTCTTAGTTCTCTGACTGTTTCGTGACATAAGTTGAGAAAACAGAGGACACATCAATGTCAATGCCCGACACGGCGGAAATGCGCTCGGTGTTCAGGACCGCACCGTTCAGAACCCGTTTTAGGCCGTTTCTTTCATATGATTGCGATCGAAGACGATGCACTGGAGGCAAGGTCGCAGGATCACGTCCTGTGTCCCCAAGCAAACGCTCAAATGTCACTGGCGATTCTTCATTTTTGAGCGCAATCACGCAACTTAGATGGCCGTAGGTGTCATGCACATAACTGTCGATGCGCAAAACGCTTCCGGTTTGAAGTTTAACAAACCAACGATCTTTTTGTTGTGTGCTTTCGACAATCTTTAGATTACGAGTCCCGGCGGCATTCTTGAGTGCAAGTTCCCATGTTCTTGTTATGCGCGGATTGGCAACGTCACCATAGCCAAACTGTTCTGCAAGTAACGTTGCGGCAAAAGACTTTATTGCGCGTTCGTCAAGTTCCGCTGGGACCACCGGAGACCAGCCAATCTCGATTAGGGTATCGGTCACTGTCGCTAGATCAATTGCGGACTGGCAAGCCGCAACGGTATCAGAAGCGAAGCTCGAGCTGTCGGCAACAGCAGGGGCAGTAGTGGCTGCCGAGATGGCAGCCACAAGGCCAAAAAGGATTTTTGTGCCCCAGTTCACAATTTACCCAATCGCTTCCAGCACGGCCTCACCCAGCTGCGCTGGGCTTTCGGCCACGACGATACCGGCCGAGCGCATGGCTTCGATCTTGTCCTCGGCACCGCCTTTGCCACCGGCGACGATGGCACCTGCGTGGCCCATGCGGCGGCCCGGAGGGGCTGTGCGGCCTGCGATGAATCCTGCAACCGGCTTTTTGCGGCCTTTCTTGGCCTCATCGGCCAGGAACTGTGCGGCCTCTTCCTCGGCCGAGCCGCCGATCTCGCCAATCATGATGATCGACGTGGTCTCGTCATCTGCCAGGAACCATTCCAGCACGTCGATATGCTCAGTCCCTTTGATCGGGTCGCCGCCAATGCCCACACAGGTGGACTGGCCCAGTCCTACGTCCGTTGTCTGTTTCACGGCTTCATAAGTAAGCGTACCCGAGCGGGAAACGACACCCACGCTGCCGCGTTTGTGAATATGGCCGGGCATGATGCCGATCTTGCAGGCGTCAGGCGTGATGACACCGGGGCAGTTCGGGCCAATCAGGCGCGACTTGCTGCCTTCCAGCGCGCGTTTCACCTTCATCATGTCCAGAACCGGGATACCTTCGGTGATGCAGACAATCACTTCCATCTCGGCATCAATCGCTTCGAGGATCGAATCCGCCGCGAATGGGGGCGGTACGTAGATCACCGATGCGTTGGCTTCGGTCACGTGCTTGGCCTCGTGGACCGAGTTGAACACGGGAAGGCCCAGATGCTCCATCCCGCCTTTGCCGGGGGTCACGCCGCCGACCATCTTGGTGCCATAGGCAATAGCCTGTTCGCTGTGGAATGTACCTTGCGAGCCGGTAAAGCCCTGACAGATCACTTTGGTGTTTTCATCGATGAGGACTGCCATTTTGTCCCTTTCTCTAGGCGGTGTGGGATTGATAGGGTTCAGCCGCTGGAAGAACCTGCGGCGCATAGGTGATTTTCTGAAGCGTGGCGCGACCAAGGGCCAGATCGGCCATCGTGCGCAGGCCGCTGCTGATTTCGGCGATACCGCGCCTGATTTTTTGTCGGACCAGCGGCCAGCCCGTAGGGCGTGCGCGGGGGAAACCCATCTGGATTTCGCCCGGCGCTTCGTTGCCTTGCTCGACCATCGCAGGAACCACCTGATAGACATTGACCCGACGCGCCGCAGCCGAGGCTGACGGGTTGAACAACAGGCCATCCAGCGTGATGTCATAGGGCTTTTGCGCCAGAAAGTGTTCTGCCGCTTGCCGGGTCAACGCATATGCGGCACCGCCGGGGTGGCGTGAGTGCATCAGGCGCAGTTCCCGACCCAGATGGGATGAGCTTTTGCGCTCAAGTGCGAGGAAAAGCTTTGTGCTGCGCCAGCGTTCGAACCGCACGATATCGGCATCCTCTGGCCACCAGGATGCATCGTTCAACCAATCCGCCAGTTCTGGCGACAGGAAAACATCATCCTCAAGTATCAAAGCCTGCTCCGCGCCGGAGGCGACAACGGCCTCCCACGCTTTGGCGTGACTGAGGGTGCAGGCCATGTCCTTGGTATGGAAATAACCCCAGGGTCCCTCAGACCGGCATTCACGCAGGAATTCCTCACGGGTGGCGGCGTCGCAATCAACAGCGTTGATGCGCGTTGCCGACAGGCCTGCCTTTTGCAGCTCCTGCGCCATCAAACGCGCCCGCCCGGTGGCGCGTTCTAGGCCTATGAGGAAGATGGGGATGGTCATGGGGTTACATTTCCAGTCAGATCAGGCAGTCTGTACCAACAGCGATTTGGTCCGCGAGCCGGTAGAGCCCTGACAGATCACTTTGGTATTTTCGTCGATGAGGACTGCCATTTTAGTGGCTCCTTCGCTTGCTATCTTATCTGTTGAAGTTCGATGGACGAGTATTGCTGTCCAGCGGGTTGTTTCGGAGGTTGCCCGGAGACGATGTAGACATTTCGCCCTGCAATGGGTTTGTCGGCTCTCAGCGTAGTTCTCGAAGAGCTTCTGGTCGTCTGATAAGTAGATGAACCATCGATGTGCTTTGCAGCCATCCGCTTTTGTATTTCTTCTACGTCAGTGGAAGTTAGGTTTTTCGACGCTATATAGCAGTAGTCATACTCGACCCTGCCCCTGGTTCCAAAATCAGAAGTTCTGGTTCCGGTGACTGCATAGATCCAATTCGGCTCACTGAAGAACCGAGTTCCTCCCTCGGACGTGTTAGAAATACGTTCAAGGTCTGAGTTCTCCAGCGTTTGAGTTGCTTGAGAAGGATTACCCAAGCTGGCCATGCAGACCGTTTCAAACAGCACACTCGCTTCTTCAATTGCACTGCTTCGTGTTACCGGCGCGTTCGTGCAACCAGCTAAAAGAATTGCGGTTGCCAAGGAGATCTTCTGGAAATTCATTCAATCGGCCTTTGAAAGTGATACTCATCCCGAGGACAGAGGAAGGTTTGCATTTCTGCAAATCTTCCTCCCACTCTGCTCAACCCTTAACCGCCTTCACGATCTTCTCGGCACCGTCTTTCAGGTTGTCCGCCGCGATCACGTCCAGACCCGAATTGTTGATGATCTCTTTGCCTTTCTCGACATTGGTGCCTTCCAGACGCACGACCAGCGGAACTTGCAGCCCGACCTCTTTCACCGCAGCCACCACGCCCTCTGCGATAACATCACAGCGCATGATGCCGCCGAAGATATTGACCAGAATGCCTTTGACCTGCGGGTCCGAGGTGATGATCTTGAACGCCTCGGTCACCTTCTCTTTGGTCGCACCGCCGCCCACGTCGAGGAAGTTGGCAGGCTCGGCCCCATAAAGCTTGATGATGTCCATCGTGGCCATCGCCAGACCGGCACCGTTCACCATGCAACCAATCTCACCGTCCAGTGCGATGTAGTTCAGGTCGTATTTGCTGGCTTCCAGTTCCTTGGGGTCTTCCTCGGTCGTGTCGCGCAGTTCAGCGATATCCGGGTGGCGGTAGACCGCGTTGCCATCAAAGCCAACTTTGGCATCCAGCACTTTCAGGTCGCCGCTGTCGGATACGATCAGCGGGTTGATCTCCAGCATCTCCATGTCCTTCTCGACGAAGGCTTTGTAGAGGATGCCCATAAGCCTGACACATTGCTTGACCTGCGCGCCCTCCAGACCCAGCGAAAACGCGATGCGGCGACCATGGTAGGGTTGGTAGCCGGTGGCCGGGTCAACCGAGAAGGACAGGATTTTCTCGGGCGTCGCGGCGGCGACTTCTTCGATGTCCATACCGCCTTCGGTCGAGCAGACAAACGAGATACGGCTGGTCTGACGATCTACCAGCAGGGCCAGGTACAACTCACGCTCGATGCCGGAACCGGCTTCGATATAGATGCGGTTGACCTGCTTGCCTGCCGGACCCGTCTGATGGGTGACCAGAGTGCGACCCAGCATCTTCTTGGCTTCTTCGGCCGCTTCCTCGACCGATTTCGTCAGACGGACACCGCCTTTTTCACCAGCGTCGGCTTCTTTGAAGGATCCTTTGCCACGGCCACCCGCGTGTATCTGCGCCTTGACGACCCAAAGCGGTCCATCCAGTTCGCCGGCTGCGGTTTTGGCTTCCTCGGCGCGCAGCACGGCGCGACCATCGGAGACCGGAGCGCCGTAGCTGCGAAGAAGAGCCTTGGCCTGATATTCGTGAATGTTCATCGAAATTGTCCCGTCTGACTGCGTTTAACCGTTATAGGCGTGTCTAGCGGGTAAATTTAAAGGGTTTTTTGATCTGTGACGGGAAATTGCCGAAGATTTTCAACATTTGTGATCACGGGTTTTTAGGGTGTGATCACAAAAGCTCGAGTGTCATCAATTGATTCGATAATCCTGCACAGTTTTTTGAAATCACATTCGAAAAAAGGGATTTGCGACGTTTGCGCCAACATATGCGGCCGGGTTCCGCGGTGGCAAATGAAAACCGGCCCACAATTGGGCCGGCCTCAAATTCAAATTGTCTGGCAGTTTTACGCCAGTGAACTGTCGATGCCTTTGCATGCCTCGATCAGGCCTTTCACGGCGTTGACCGAATTGTCGAAACCGGCTTGCTCGTCTTCGTTCAGCTTGATGTTTACGATGCGCTCGACGCCACCAGCGCCGATGACAGTCGGCACCCCGACATAAAGGCCGTTAACACCCAACTCACCGCTGCAGTACGCCGCACAAGGCAGAACACGCTTCTGGTCTTTCAGATAGGCTTCGGCCATTTCGATCGCCGAAGTGGCGGGCGCGTAATAAGCCGACCCGGTTTTCAGCAGGCCTACGATTTCCGCGCCACCATCACGGGTGCGCTGTACGATGGCATCCAGCTTTTCTTGCGAGGTCCAGCCCATTTCAACCAGATCAGGCAGCGGGATACCGGCAACGGTCGAATAACGAACCGACGGCACCATGGTGTCGCCATGTCCGCCTAATACGAACGCGGTTACATCGCGCATCGAGACGTTGAACTCTTCCGACAGGAAATGCGCGAAACGTGCTGAGTCCAGCACGCCAGCCATGCCGCAGACTTTGTTGTGCGGCAGGCCCGAGAATTCGCGCAGCGCCCAGACCATGGCGTCCAGAGGGTTGGTGATGCAGATCACGAACGCATCGGGCGCATGCGCTGCGATACCTTCGCCGACCGACTTCATGACTTTCAGGTTGATGCCCAGCAGGTCATCGCGGCTCATGCCCGGTTTGCGGGCTACGCCTGCGGTCACGATGCAGACATCCGCGCCAGCGATATCGGCATAGTCGCTGGTGCCTTTCATCGAAGCGTCAAAGCCTTCGGACGGGCCGGATTCGGCGATGTCGAGCGCCTTGCCCTGTGGCAATCCGTCAGCAATGTCAAACAGGACAACGTCACCCAGTTCTTTGACAGCTGCAAGATGCGCAAGCGTGCCGCCGATGTTCCCCGCGCCGATCAGCGCAATCTTGGGTCTGGCCATTTGGAATATCTCCGGTCGGTTTTGAAATCGCGGCTGTGCTAGTCGCTAAAACGGCATTAGGCAAGAGTTCTGCGACGTGGCATACAACCGCATACCGTTTGCGAGACCCCATGTGGTTGCGCTAAAGGGCCTTTGAGACAAGCCAAAACCGGGACCGGTGCATGTTTGAATTAAACCTGATGTTTTTTGCAGTGGCGATCCCAGCGGTGATATTTGCGGGTATCTCAAAGGGCGGTTTCGGCTCGGGCGTGGCTTTTGCGTCATCATCGATTCTGGCCTTGATCCTAACGCCCGGGCAGGCCCTGGCCCTGATGCTGCCGATTCTGATGGTGATCGATGTGGCCACTTTGGGCCCTTATTGGAAGCGGTGGAGCTGGAGGGATGCGCGCCTGCTGATCCTGGGTGCTGTACCCGGTGTGGCAATGGGGGCATGGCTTTACCGCTCAACGGATGATGACCTGCTGCGCCTGCTGATCGGCGGCATCTCGGTCGGGTTCGTGATCTGGCACATCGCACAGTCAAAAGGCTGGGTGCGCGGGTTTGCCAGACGGTTGCCACCCTCCGCTGGCCTGTTTGCAGGGCTGGTCGCGGGCTTCACCAGCTTCGTCAGCCATGCCGGAGGCCCTCCAGCTGCCGTTTACCTGTTGTCCCAACGGCTGACAAAGACCGAGTTTCAAGCCAGTACGGTATTGGTTTTCTGGGTGATTAATATCGCGAAGTTTGTACCCTACGCTTATCTGGGCATGTTCACGTGGCAGACGGCATGGGCCGATATGCTGTTAACACCGTTTGCTGTTCTCGGTGCGTGGCTGGGCGTCCGCGCACATTTCATGTTGTCCGAACGCCTGTTCTTTGGAATTGCTTATGTGCTGCTGACCCTCACAGGCAGTAAACTGATCTGGGACGCACTTACCTGATCAGGCGTTCGGGGGCAGCGCTTCGGCTACAGCCTCAAAAGCTTGCCCCGAAGCGACGAGACAGGTGACCCCGTTGGGCAAGGTCACCGTGATGGTCCAGCTGCCGCTTTGAGCTGAGGCGAAAAGTTCCATGACTGCGCCTTGCTGGGCCAGACCAAAGCCCCTGCGCGTTTCGCCATAAGTGTCGGTCAACCTTCTTAGCACATCCTCTCGCGGTGCGCAGTTTTGCCCCTGGGCCTGTGCCTGTTGTGCCGCCAGAACCATGATCCCAAGTCCCATCGTCATCTTGAACATTGTCTTTCGCATCCCGAATCCTTTCGGTTCCCTCTGCTGGTCAGGGTGCGGCGTAGGGGCCGAAATTCAGTTAAGGCAAAGCACGTTGCGCCCTGTTTGCTGCGGTGCGGCAATTTTGGGGTTGAACTTTCCGGTAAAAAATGCCCCATTCCGCGCAACTTTATTTCAATGGGAGTGGTCCATGGATCCTCGTCAGCGCCCCTATCGTTCGGTTCTCTATATTCCTGGGTCCCGGGATAGGGCTTTGGAAAAGGCCCGCACTCTGCCGGTAGATGCAATCATCTTCGATCTGGAAGATGCGGTCGCGGCCAACGAAAAGGACAATGCGCGCGAAACGCTCAAGGCGGCTTTGGCTGCCGGAGGGTACGGGTCACGCGTCAAGATTGTCCGGATCAACGGGTTGGACACCGAATGGGGCCGTGCGGATGCCGAGGCTGTGCGCGAAATGGATGCCGACGTAGTCCTGTTGCCTAAGGTGAATTCGGCGGCTGACGTGGATGCGCTGGCTGCGATCACCGGAGATCTGCCGATCTGGGCCATGATGGAAACCCCGCGTGGAATGCTGAACGCGGCAGAAATCGCCGCGCATCCGCTGATGGCCGGATTCGTGATGGGAACAAATGATCTGGCGAAAGAGTTGCAAACCCGCTTCCGCCCAGATCGCCTGCCTATGATGGCCTCGTTAGGGCTGTGCTTGCTGGCCGCCAAGGCCGAAGGGCTGATTATTATCGACGGCGTTTACAACGCCTTCAAGGATGTCGAAGGTCTGGCTTTCGAATGTGCGCAGGGCCGCGATATGGGCTTTGATGGCAAAACGCTGATCCACCCGGCCCAGGTCGAAGTGGCAAATACTGCCTTCGCGCCATCGGATGACGAGATCGACCTGGCTCGCCGCCAGATCTCGGCCTTTGAAGAGACCGAGGCGCTTGGCCAAGGGGTCGCTGTTGTCGATGGCAAGATTGTCGAAAATCTGCACGTTGTAACTGCCCGCGAAGTTCTGGCAAAAGCAGAGGCGATATTAGCTTTGCAAGCGGGGTAGGCCAGCATGGGCTTTGTTCTTCTGATCTTGGGTGTGGCGCTGTGGTGGGGGGCGCATCTGTTCAAACGTGTGGCACCTGAACGCCGCGCCGCAATGGGTGACGCGGGTAAAGGCGCTGTTGCCCTGGCTTTGGTCGCGTCGATCCTACTGATGATCTTCGGGTATCGCATGACCGACTTCATCCATGTTTGGGCGCCGCCAACCTTTCTGGTTCACGTCAACAACCTGTTGGTTTTGATCGCGATTTATATGATGAGCCCTGCGGGCACAAAAGGCCGGCTGCTGAACAAGTTGCGCCACCCGATGCTGGGCGGGTTCAAGCTGTGGGCTTTTGCGCACCTGTTGGTGAACGGCGATCTGGCCTCGATCATTCTGTTTGGTGGCCTTCTGGCCTGGGCGGTGGTCGAAGTCATTGTAATCAACAAGTCTGAACCCGAGTGGACCCCGGCAGAGCCTGGCACTTACGGCAAGGATGCGATGTTCTTTGTGGCTTCGATCGTTCTGATGGGAATTATCGGATACATCCACGGGCTGGTTGGCCCATCTCCGTTCGGCTCATAAGGATTTGATTTGATGTCGAAACTTTTTCGCTTGCTGACCGAAGAAGACACTTCGGCTTTCTGTCACAAGGTGTCCGACGCCCTGTCAAAGGGATGGGAGCTGTATGGCGACCCGGCTTACGTCTTTGATGCCAACGGCAACGTAATGCGTTGTGCGCAGGCCGTGACCAAAGAGGTCGAGGCCGACTATTCCCCCGACATGAAACTGGGACAGCAGTAATGGCGAAAACAAATCCGGGCCGATTTTTCGAGGACTATTCTGTAGGGCAGGTGTTGCAGCATGCAGTACCTCGCACCGTGACCGAGGGAGAGCGCGGCTTGTATCACGCGCTTTATCCCGCACGTCATGCGCTTTACTCTTCGGATGAGTTTGCTCGGGACTGTGGGTTGCCGGAAAGCCCGATTGATGATCTGGCCGCGTTCCACATCGTGTTCGGCAAAACCGTGCCTGACATTTCCTTGAACGCGGTTGCCAATCTTGGCTATGCCGAAGGCCGTTGGCTGAAGCCCGTTTATGCTGGCGATACGCTGCGATCCGTATCAGAGGTTATCGGCCTGAAGCAGAATTCCAAGGGAAAAACCGGTGTTGTCTGGGTTCGCACCCGCGGGTTGAACCAATTGGACGAGGTGGTTCTTGAATATGTGCGTTGGGTCATGGTGCGTAAGGCAAACATGGATGCACCCGCGCCCGAGACGGTTGTTCCTGATTTGAAGGCTGTACTTGATCCGCAGGACCTGACCGTGCCGGAAGGGCTCGATTTTGCAAACTACGATTTTGCCCTCGCGGGCGAGGTGCATCGCTGGGGCGATTATGAGATCGGTGAAACCATCGATCATGTGGATGGTGTCACCGTCGAAGAGGCCGAACATATGCTGGCCACACGTCTGTGGCAGAACACCGCCAAGGTGCATTACGACCTGACGTTCCGTCCCGAAGGGCGGCTCATTTATGGTGGGCATGTAATCTCGATGGCGCGGACTTTGTCCTTCAATGGCCTTGCAAATGCGCAGATGATTGTCGGCTTGAATGGTGGTGCCCATGCTAACCCGTGTTTTGCGGGTGATACGATCAAGGCATGGTCCGAAGTTCTGGACAAAGCGGAAACCGGGGTTGCCGGCATAGGCGCTGTGCGATTGCGTCTGGTCGCGACCAAAGGCGGTGATCCGTTCAAGCTGAAGAACGAAGAAGGGCGTTACCTGCCAGACGTTCTGCTGGATCTCGATTATTGGGCTTTGATGCCCAAATAGGTGATCTGACGGATATGTGACGCCACGGCTTGCAAGGCGTGATAGGTTTGCACAATGAACCTGCTACGCGCAATATTGGCCAGCGTCACTCTGGCACCGGCGGCTCAGGCCTGCGATCTGGCCTTGGCTTTAGCCGTGGATGTTTCTGGTTCAGTCGATAGCAGCGAATATCGCATTCAGATGGATGGGTTGGCCGCAGGTTTGCGCGACCCGATCGTGTCCGAGGCGCTGGTGCGGGGGCAGGCGCGGCTGATGCTGGTGCAGTGGACCGGCTCATCGCGCCAGCGGATCACTATTCCTTGGACCCGTATCGATAGCTTTGCCACGCTGGATCAGTTTTCAGACCAGGTCGCCGCCGATCCGCGCATCTGGCGGAATTTTTCGACGGCAATCGGCGAGGCGCTTCAAATGACCCTGAGTTCATTCGATTCGGTTTCAGACTGCCGACGGCACCTGATAGACCTGTCAGGGGACGGTGTGTCCAATGAAGGGATTGAGCCGACGCGGGTACATGCGGCCCTGCGCGCCGAGGGGATCGTTGTCAACGCGCTGGCTATTGAGGAAAGCGAACCGGATCTGACGGCGTATTTCTTTGAGAATGTCATCGTGGGCGAAGGTGCTTTTGTCGTTTCCGCCACCGGGTTCGCGGATTACCCGGAACGAATTCGCCGAAAACTGCTGCGCGAAGTGACGCAGCAAACAGCAGACCTGAAATGACGGCTTGAGAGATTCGTGATCACATCTCTTTGGCCTTGAAAACGCTAACATTGACAGCGCGGAATGTGATATGTGATCACGAGATTATTTTGTGTGATCACATATTCGAATTATCCGTGTAATTGAGCGCAATTTGATGGTTTTTGCACTCGCAGCACGTGACAGTGTCGCAAAAACCAGTAAAACGTTCGGTAGCCAACCGAAAAGGAGCCGCCATGGCCGATGTAAATCGGGGCAATCGCCCACTTTCGCCGCATCTGTCGATTTATCGCCCGCAGTTGACGTCGATCACGTCCATCCTGACGCGCATCACCGGCAACGCCCTTCTGCTCGCAGCTCTGTTGATCGTCTGGTGGTTTCTGGCCGCAGCAACTTCGCCCGAGGCGTTTGCGGTAGCGAATGGGGTAATAACCTCGATGCTTGGAGACCTTGTGATGGCGCTATCCGTTTGGGGGCTTTGGTATCACACGTTGGCCGGTGTGCGGCACCTGATCTGGGACAACGCGGTTGGTCTGGACCTTCCGACGGCGACCAAGCTGGGTTGGGCCGTTGTCATCGGATCGGTCGTCTTGACCCTTCTGACTCTTGTCCTCGTCGCGTGATTGGAGGCCTGACATGCGTTATCTGACCGACCGCAAACGTGCCGCTGGACTTGGCTCGGCGAAATCCGGCACTGCCCATTTCTGGGCGATGAAAGTCAGCTCGGTTGCTTTGCTGATCCTTGTGCCGTTGTTTGTATTTACATTTGGTCCGATCCTGGGCCAGCCATTCGAGGTCGTTCTCGACTACTACTCGCGACCTTTCCCTGCCATCGTAGCAGCACTGACGCTGGCGGTTGGCTTCAAACACTTCGCGGACGGTGCGCAGGTGATGCTTGAAGACTATGTTCACGGCACGCTTGAAAAGGTCCTGATCATTCTGTTGACCTGCCTGTCCTACGGCGCAGCAGCGGCTGGTATCTTCGCCATCGCGCGCATTGCCCTCTAATTCCCGGAGCTGAAAGAAATGGCTGCATACGAATACGAAACGCATGAATATGACGTGGTCGTTGTCGGCGCCGGTGGGGCCGGTTTGCGGGCGACGCTGGGTATGGCGGAACAGGGTCTGCGCACGGCCTGTGTGACCAAGGTTTTCCCAACCCGTTCGCACACCGTGGCGGCTCAGGGAGGAATCGCCGCGTCGTTGTCAAACATGGGCCCCGACCATTGGCAGTGGCATATGTACGACACTGTGAAAGGCTCGGATTGGCTGGGCGACACTGATGCGATGGAATACCTCGCGCGGGAAGCGCCCAAGGCTGTTTACGAACTGGAGCACTATGGCGTTCCGTTCAGCCGAACCGAAGAGGGTAAGATCTATCAACGCCCGTTTGGTGGTCACACCACTGAATTCGGCGAAGGCCCGGCAGTACAGCGCACCTGTGCCGCTGCGGACAGGACCGGCCACGCGATCCTTCATACGCTCTATGGCCAGTCGCTGAAGAACAATGCTGAGTTTTATATCGAGTACTTCGCTATCGACCTGATCATGTCCGATGACGGTCAGTGTCAGGGTGTTGTCTGCTGGAAGCTGGACGATGGCACGATGCATGTCTTCAATGCCAAGATGGTTGTGCTGGCGACCGGCGGGTATGGCCGCGCCTATTTCAGCGCGACCTCGGCCCATACCTGCACCGGTGACGGTGGCGGTATGGTGGCCCGCGCGGGCTTGGCGCTGCAGGATATGGAATTCGTCCAGTTCCACCCGACCGG
The DNA here is from genome assembly GCF_056538065.1 of Ruegeria sp. BH8. Taxonomy (NCBI): domain Bacteria; kingdom Pseudomonadati; phylum Pseudomonadota; class Alphaproteobacteria; order Rhodobacterales; family Roseobacteraceae; genus Ruegeria; species Ruegeria sp. BH8. Next base: position 158,157 of record NZ_JBQFSP010000002.1, read on the forward strand.
CATCTACGGTTCGGGCTGCCTGATCACCGAAGGTGCGCGTGGTGAGGGTGGTTACCTGACCAACTCGGAAGGTGAACGGTTCATGGAGCGGTATGCGCCCCAGTACAAGGACCTGGCACCGCGCGATTACGTCTCGCGTTCGATGACCTTGGAAATCCGCGAAGGTCGTGGTGTCGGTGCGGAGGGGGATCATATTCACCTGAACCTCAGTCACCTGCCAGCCGAGGCTTTGGCAGAACGTCTGCCCGGCATCTCGGAAAGCGCCAAGATCTTTGCCGGCGTGGATGTCACCAAGGAACCGATCCCGGTTCTGCCAACCGTGCATTACAACATGGGCGGTATCCCCACAAACTATTGGGGTGAAGTTCTGAACCCAACGGCCGAGAACCCGACAGCTGTGGTGCCGGGCCTGATGGCAGTGGGCGAGGCCGGTTGCGCCTCGGTCCACGGCGCGAACCGCTTGGGCTCGAACTCGCTGATTGACCTTGTGGTCTTTGGCCGCGCGGCGGCGATCCGGGCAGGCAAAGTCGTGGATGCGGAAGCTGCGAACCCAGTTCTGAACCAGGCATCGGTCGACAAGGCCTTTGATCGGTTCGACGCGGTGCGCAATGCCAGCGGTTCCATCCCGACCGCCGAGTTGCGGCTTGAGATGCAGAAAACCATGCAAGCGGATGCTGCCGTATTCCGTACCGCCAAGACCATGGCCGAAGGCGTCGAGAAGATGACGGCAATCGCTGCCAAGATGGACGATCTGAAAGTCACCGACCGGTCGCTGGTCTGGAACAGTGACCTGATGGAAACGCTGGAATTGACCAACCTGATGCCCAACGCGCTGGCCACGATCGTCGGCGCAGAGGCGCGCAAGGAATCCCGTGGTGCCCACGCGCACGAGGATTTCTCTGCACGTGATGACGAAAATTGGCGCGTCCATACGGTTAGCCGGGTCGAAGGCAACCAGGTCGAGCTTAGCTATCGTCCCGTGATCGTCGATCCGCTGACGACCGAAGACGAAGGTGGCATCAGCCTGAAGAAAATCGCGCCCAAGGCACGTACGTTCTAAAAGGCTCGGACAGCAGGCAATGGTGAGCAAGCGCCAAATACCCACGAAGACCGCAACGGCCATTGGCCAAGGGTCGGTCCGTGTCCGGTGTTTGTCATGACGGTCGAGGTCCTGCAATCCGGTTCAGGCGATCCCAAGATCATCCTGATCGGGCTGAACCGCTGTGCGACGACCTCGTTTCACAGGCTGTTTCAGAAAAGCGGGATACCGTCGGTTCATTGGGAAGATGACCAGGGTCGAAATCTTGCGCACCGCATGCTGACCAACATTGCAATGGGGCGACGACCACTGGACGGGTTCGGAGCGGTGCGGGCCTTCACTGACATCGCTTTTGTCAGTTCGCGCTTCATGTTGGACGGGGCGCGTTTCTTCCGTGAATTGCATGCAGCTTACCCGAATGCCTATTTCTTGCTGAACACGAGGGACAGGGATGACTGGATAGCTTCGCGCGCCAACCATTCCGGTGGCGGGTATCTGGATCGGTGCTGCAAAGCCAATGGGCAGAGTGCGGATGAAGTGAAACACGGCTGGGCGCATATGTATGATGTGCACCATGCCGAGGTAGAGACCTATTTCGACGGCAACTCGCGATTCCTGCGCTTTGATATCGACTGTGATGATCCGCAGTGCGTTGCGGACTGGCTCGCGCCGGATTTTGACGTGAACATCGCCCATTGGGGGCATTATAACCGAGGGGCGTCCCAGCGCGCCCGGACAGGCTGAAAGGCGGCCTTGTGCTGAATGGAGAATTGACATGGTTCAACTGACCCTGCCCAAAAATTCCCGGATTACGACCGGCAAGACCTGGCCCAAGCCGGATGGCGCGACCAATGTGCGCAAGTTCCAGATCTATCGCTGGAACCCGGATGATGGTCAGAACCCCCGTGTCGATACCTACTTTGTCGATATGGACACGTGCGGGCCGATGGTTTTGGACGCGCTGATCAAGATCAAGAACGAAATCGACCCGACCCTGACATTTCGCCGATCATGCCGTGAAGGCATCTGCGGCTCGTGCGCGATGAATATCGACGGGATCAACACACTGGCCTGTATCTATGGCATGGATGAGATCAAGGGCGACGTGAAAATCTATCCGCTGCCGCATATGCCTGTGGTCAAAGATCTGATCCCTGATCTGACCCATTTTTATGCCCAGCATGCGTCGATCATGCCGTGGCTGGAAACCAAGACCAACCGCCCTGCAAAGGAGTGGAAGCAGTCGATCGAAGACCGGAAAAAGCTGGATGGTCTCTATGAGTGTGTGATGTGCGCCAGCTGCTCGACCTCGTGCCCGAGCTATTGGTGGAATGGCGATCGGTATCTTGGCCCCGCTGCTCTGTTGCACGCATACCGCTGGATCATCGACAGCCGGGATGAGGCCACGGGTGAGCGCCTGGACGAGTTGGAAGATCCGTTCAAGCTTTATCGCTGCCACACCATCATGAATTGCGCCAAGACCTGTCCCAAAGGTCTGAACCCGGCCAAGGCGATTGCCGAGATTAAAAAGATGATGGTCGAACGCGCGGTATAATCACCTGCACCGAATTGCGGCAAACGCATGTCGATCTTGCAAAATAAGGCGATGTAGCCCCGGCTGCATTGCCTTATTTTTCGCTCAGGGAGGAGTGATGAGTTTAAGTCAGGATCACTCCAATGAATGCAAACACATCCAAACAAAAAATCGACACTAAAGAAGCGCTGAAACTGCTGGAGCAGGCATGGGCCTACTACACGCCGGAACCGGTTAAAGCCGACAAAGAGCCCGAGCTGTTCGAATACGCAAACGCGGCCTGATCCAATACGACAGCCCTTGAAAAACTTCGGTCAATCGGCAAAGCAGAGGAATGCCTGTTCTTCTGCTTTTGTTGGCCGCCGGAGTGTTCGCCTATTTTTTCTGGCGGTCGCGCCATTCCACGCTGACACGGGATTGTCGTTGGCGACAGGACAGACGCCATGGCATCTGGCGGTGTAGCTTTTGTGGAGCGGCAGTCGCTGCGCCGGACCAACCTATGCGCTGTCTTAAGGCAAGTGATGGTTGAGAATAGGGCTTTTCGCGAGCCATAGAATCCGCCACTCTGCACGCCATGACCGGTTCTGAGAATACTGCCCGCCCCCCAGAAGATGCCGAAGCCCGTCGTTCGGTCGCCCCTGTCATTTGTTATCCGAACGATGCCTTGCCGCGACCAGATTTGCCCTGGATCAGATCTGTACGCCAACGGGCAGTCCAAACCGGCGAAGTCCTGGTTCCTCCGCGTGAGGCGCGCTGTTTTGATGTACCTGCCGGGCATTTCTTTCGTATCACATCGGTTGAAGGACCGCAGGTTGGCGATTTGAACCTGTGGAACCGCAATGATTTGTCCGAGCGCTTTTATTCCGGAAAAACGCGGGCTCTGCATGGCACGCACCTGACCACCGGAGAGCGGATGTGGTCCAGTTTCCCACATCTGCGGCCGATGGCCACGATCATAGCGGATACACTGGAATGGTACGGGATCGATACCCATGGGGGGTCGGTTCATGACGTGATTGGCACGCGTTGTGATCCATATACGGGCAATTTGCTGTCCGGCACGCAGTATCATCATTGCTGCCATTCCAACCTGACCCGCGCGTTGGCGGATCATCTGAATATCCCGATGGATGAGGCCGAACCCGCGGTGCACGACGTTCTGAACGTCTTCATGTGTACTGGTTTCACTCGGGATACTGGTCAGTATTTCATGAAAGCATCGCCCGTTCGCCCCGGCGACTATCTGGAATTCTTTGCCGAAATCGATCTGCTTGGCAATCTCAGCGCCTGTCCGGGTGGGGATTGCTCGTCCGAGCATTCCTCGGACACCGCCGCGTGTTATCCCTTGTTGGTCGAAACATTTGCCGCGACGGTCACAGACCTGGATGGCTGGGAAAGCCCGGCGCGCAATGGCTATGATCGCACGCACGGGCGTTAGGATCGGCGGGCACCCACCTTACTGCTAGTTGCCCGGGAATGCGGCCTGTAGCGCGATTTCCACCATGTCTCCAAAGCTGCTTTCACGTTCCGAGGATGGCAGAGCCTCTCCCGTCAGAAGGTGATCGGAAACGGTGAGAACTGCCAGAGCACGACATTTGTGGCGCGCTGCCAGGATATAGAGCTCGGCCGCCTCCATTTCGACGCCGAGAATCCCGTGACGCACCATCTGTTCGTTCAGGTCCGGGCGCTCATCATAGAAAACGTCCGAAGAATAAATCCCACCGACATGGGTAGGGGTTCCTTTGGCAGCCGCCACCTTCGCGGCCGCCTGCAACAAGCTCCAATCGGCGCAGGGCGCAAAATTCAGTTCTTTCATGATACCGCGTGACGGCGTACTCAGCGTCGTCGAAGTCATTGCCAGAATGACGTCTCGAATTTTGACACTGTCCTGCATTCCGCCACACGACCCAATTCGGATCAGGGTTTTTGCACCGTAATCGCGAATTAACTCGTTTACGTAAATGGAGAGCGAGGGCATTCCCATGCCGCTACCCTGTATCGTTACAGGATTTCCCTTCCAATTTCCGGTAAACCCAAGCATTCCCCGGACGTTATTGACCTGTTTCACATCGTCCAAAAACGTCTCGGCTGCCCATTTCGCCCGATAAGGATCTCCGGGTAATAGGACAGTGTCTGCAATTTCGCCTTTTTCAGCGCCGATATGAATTGTCATTGTTTTGATCCGCCCTGATCAGATTTCAAGATCGGAGATATCGGTACCCGCCTGCAACGCATCGTGCACCCATTTCGGCTTGCGGCCGCGACCTGTCCAGGTTTGTTCCGGATTGCCAGGATTGCGGTATTTTTCTTTTGTTTTCTTTTGCTTGGATGCGCGGGGTGCATCGCCTGAAAGTTCGGACAGCGAATACCCGAATTCTGCGGCAGCTTTTTCTGCGGCTTTCAAAGCCTCACGGCGCTCGCGTTTTTCCGCTCCTACCAAGGCTTTTTCGACATCGTCGCGCAATGCCAAAAGGTCTTTGCGCGACATCTGTTCAAGATTGAACCCCATCATTCATCTCCAAAGGATATATTTTACGGTACACTTGAGCGCGCACCGTAATTCTAGCGAATGGTTTATTCCATCCCAAATATCCAAAGCGAAGAAACGGGGAATTAAGGTTCTAAAACCTCAGTTACTCGGCTGCGAGGTTTTTGGGGTCAACCAGCGTTACAATATCGCTCATGATCGCATTAAGTTCAAAGTTTTTGGGGGTGTAAACCTTGGCTACACCCATGGCTTTCAATTTTGCGGCATCTTCATCCGGAATAATTCCGCCGACAACCACGGGAATGTGAGACAGGCCAGCCTTTTGCAGCCGATCCATTACATCTTCGACCAAAGGCAGATGGCTACCGGACAGGATCGACAACCCGATGACATGTGCGTCATCATCGCGGGCTGAGGTGACAATTTCTTCCGGGGTCAGCCGGATACCCTCATAGCTGATATCCATGCCGCAGTCGCGGGCACGGAACGCGATTTGTTCGGCGCCGTTGGAATGGCCGTCCAACCCCGGTTTTCCAACCAGGAATTTCAGGCGCCGTCCCAGTTTGTCGCTGACGGCATCAACCGCCGCGCGCAGGTCCTCCAACCCTTCGGTCTTGTTCGAGACCGAACCGGAAACGCCGGTCGGGCCACGATAAGTGCCGAAAACCTTGCGCATCTCTTCGGCCCACTCCCCGGTTGTCACACCCGCCTTGGCAGCGGCAATGGACGGCTCCATGACGTTCGCTCCTGTCTGAGCCGCCTGGCGCAACGCGGACAAGGTCGCTGTAACAGCCGCTTCGTCGCGCTCAGCCCGCCACGCGTTCAGGCGGTCGATCTGTTCCTGTTCTACCGCAGGATCAACGACCATGATGCCGCCATCTTCGGTCTGAAGGGGCGAAGCCTCGCCTTCCATCCATTTGTTCACGCCGACGACCACAGTTTCGTTGCGTTCGATCCGGTTCAGACGTTCAGCGTTGGAATCCACAAGGCGGGATTTCATATACTCGATTGATGCAACCGCACCGCCCATCGCATCCAGATTCGCAAGCTCTGCCCGCGCGCCTGCTTTCAATTCTTCGACCTTGGCATCAACAGCCGGGTTGCCATCGAACAGATCATCGAATTCCAGCAGATCAGTTTCATAGGCCAGAATCTGCTGCATCCGCATGGACCATTGCTGATCCCAAGGGCGTGGCAGGCCAAGCGCCTCGTTCCAGGCGGGCAACTGCACCGCACGGGCGCGTGCATTTTTCGACAGGGTTACGGCCAGCATCTCGATCAGGATGCGATAGACGTTGTTTTCGGGCTGCTGCTCGGTCAGGCCCAGAGAGTTCACCTGCACGCCATAGCGGAATCGACGGAATTTCGGATTTTCAACGCCATAGCGTTGTTGCAGAATCTCATCCCAAAGATCCACGAAGGCACGCATTTTGCACATTTCGGTGACAAAGCGGATGCCAGCATTCACAAAAAAGGAAATCCGGCCGCAGAGCGCCGGGAAATCCTCGGCAGGTACTCGTGGGCGCAATTCGTCTAGCACGGCGATGGCAGTGGCCAGGGCGTACGCGAGCTCCTGCTCTGGCGTCGCGCCCGCCTCTTGCAGGTGATACGAGCACACGTTCATCGGGTTCCATTTCGGAACATTGGTATAGCAATACTCGGCCACGTCCGCGATCATCTTGAGCGACGGTTTTGGCGGGCAAACATAAGTGCCCCGGCTCAGATATTCCTTGATCAGGTCGTTCTGAACCGTGCCCTGCAACTTGGAAACGTCAGCGCCCTGTTCCTCGGCCGCTGCGATGTAAAGGGCAAGCAACCAAGGGGCGGTGGCGTTGATCGTCATAGACGTGTTCATCTGTTCTAATGGAATCTGATCAAACAAAACTCGCATATCGCCCAGATGGCAAACGGGCACCCCGACCTTGCCAACTTCGCCACGTGCCAACGTGTGGTCACTGTCATATCCGGTCTGGGTGGGCAGATCGAAGGCAACCGAAAGACCGGTTTGCCCTTTGGCAAGGTTGCCACGATAAAGCGCGTTCGAGGCCTTGGCGGTAGAATGACCGGCATAGGTCCGGATGAGCCAGGGGCGATCTTTCTGCATCTGCGTCATGAAGGGGCCTCGCGTTTCGGTGGGCAATAAAATTACGTCTACGGGTTCTAAAGCGCAATTTTCGGGACATGTCAATTCGCTGCGTTGCGGCATCCTGCAATTGTTCAGATTGTGAGTAGCTGCGTTTGGTGGCAAGGTGCGGCCATGACGCAAACCGTGGAACTTCCGCTTTGGCTTTTTGTGCTGATCGTGGTCTTTGCCATGGTTACTTTCGCTTCACATTTCCTGTTCCCGTCAGTCCGGTGGTTCTTCCGCCGCCGGTTGGAACGTGCCGTGGCGCGTTTGAACCAGCGCCTGCAACGTCCGATCCAACCGTTCAAGCTGGCCCGCCGGCACGACATGATTCAACGGCTGATTTATGATCCACAGGTCGGAAAAGCGGTCCAGCATCACGCCCTTGAAACCGGAATACCCGAAGCCGTTGCGTCCGAGCAGGCACGCCGCTATGCCCGCGAGATCGTACCGTCCTTTTCTGCCTTCGCCTATTTCAGTTTTGCGATCCGGCTGGCCCGGCTGCTAAGCAACACATTCTACGAAGTGCGGCTTAGCTACGAAGACGAAGACGCGGTCAGGACTATCGACCCTGATGCAACCGTTGTTTTTGTGATGAACCACAGAAGCAATATGGACTACGTGTTGGTTACATATCTGGCGGCCCCGCATTCTGCTTTATCCTATGCAGTAGGGGAATGGGCGCGGGTTTGGCCGCTGAGCCGGTTGATCCGGGCAATGGGGGCTTACTTTATCCGGCGCAAGTCGGGTAGCGAGCTCTACCGGCAGGTTCTGTCCACCTATGTGCGCCATGCGACCGAAGCCGGTGTGACGCAAGCCATGTTTCCAGAAGGTGGCTTAAGCCTGACAGGAGCGCTCGCCCGCCCAAAGCTTGGGTTGCTCAAATACATAATGGATGGGACGACGTCGCAGGGGCGTGATGTCGTATTTGTTCCCGTCGCTTTGAATTATGACCGTGTGCTTGAAGACACCATTCTGACCCGTGCGGCACTGGGAAAAGAGCGTCGTTTTCGGGCGCGGATCGGGGTCATCGCGCGATGGATTTTCAAGCAGTTCTGGCGGCGAGTAATCGGACGCTACAAGCGGTTTGGGCTGGCATCGGTCCGGTACGGAATGCCGATTTCCCTGAAAGAGTTCCGGGCCGAAGGCAGTGACGACATGATGACCGATCTGGCGCGCACATTGATGCAACGTATCCAGAACGCGATCCCGTTGGTTCCGGCCCCTGCGGCCTGTTTGCTGATACGTGACAATGGGCCGATGGCGGAACTGGATCTGCGGTCCTGTATTCAGACGATGATGGAACGCGACGGTAGGCAGACCCAAGACAATGCGCCGGCCATATCAAGCGCTTTGGACCAGTTGATTGAACGACGGATACTCAAGCGGCAGGGAGATATTCTTTCTGCATCTGGGCAACGCGGTGATCTGCTGGAGTATTATGCGGCATCTGTACCGGTTTCCGCGCGCCCCTAAAATTCTGCGTCTGCAAAATAATTTCTGCAACTGCTGGGTCATAAAATTACAATTTTTCACCGAAACAGGTTGCAATATTTCGCAGCGGCCAATATTTCATCTGATAAAGCACGCGATTCTGCGTCGCGGCAAAAGCATTGAAAAAGGAGGCCAGCATGGCTTTGGACACCGAAACCGGTATCGCGTCGTATGAGGCACCCGAAAAAGACCTCTATGAAATGGGTGAGATCCCTCCGATGGGATATGTCCCGAAACAAATGTACGCTTGGGCCATCCGAAAGGAACGCCACGGCGAGCCAAATACTGCAATGCAGCAGGAAGTGGTCGATGTACCCACGCTGGACAGCAATGAGGTGCTTGTTCTGGTGATGGCGGCAGGTGTTAACTATAATGGTGTCTGGGCTGCTCTGGGCCAGCCGATCAGCCCCTTTGATGGCCACAAGGCACCGTACCATATCGCTGGCTCTGATGCATCGGGCATCGTTTGGGCCGTTGGCGACAAGGTCAAGCGGTGGAAGGTTGGCGATGAAGTCGTCATCCACTGCAATCAGGACGATGGCGACGACGAGGAATGCAACGGCGGTGACCCGATGTATTCGACCAGTCAGCGGATCTGGGGTTATGAAACGCCTGATGGTTCGTTCAGCCAGTTCACACGTGTGCAGGCTCAACAGTTGATGCCGCGCCCCAAGCACCTGACCTGGGAAGAAGCGGCGTGCTACACGCTGACACTCGCGACAGCTTATCGTATGCTGTTTGGTCACGAACCGCACGACCTGAAACCGGGTCAGAACGTTCTGGTCTGGGGTGCCTCGGGCGGTCTGGGCTCTTATGCTATCCAGTTGATCAACACAGCCGGGGCAAACGCGATCGGGGTGATTTCGGACGAAAGCAAGCGCGATTTCGTCATGGGTCTGGGCGCAAAAGGGGTTTTGAACCGCCGCGACTTCAATTGCTGGGGCCAACTGCCCACGGTCAATACGCCCGAATACGCCGAGTGGTTCAAAGAGGCCCGCAAGTTCGGCAAGGCGATCTGGGATATCACCGGCAAGGGCAACAATGTCGACATGGTGTTCGAGCATCCGGGCGAAAGCACCTTCCCGGTCTCGACCTTCGTGGTGAAAAAAGGCGGCATGGTTGTGATTTGTGCGGGGACGTCCGGGTTTAACTGCACATTCGACGTACGTTACATGTGGATGCACCAGAAACGCCTGCAGGGTTCGCATTTTGCCCATCTGAAACAAGCGGCAGCGGCGAACAAGCTGATGGTCGAGCGCCGCCTGGACCCCTGTATGTCCGAGGTGTTTGCCTGGAACGACCTTCCGGAAGCACATATGAAAATGCTGCGGAATGAACACAAGCCGGGCAACATGTCTGTGCTTGTTCAGGCGCCGCGTACCGGGCTGCGCACACTCGAAGAAGTTTTGGACGCAGGCTGAAACAGTTCAGGACCTTAGACAAAAACCACCCGCGAATCGCACTGCCGGTTCGCGGGTGGTTTGCTGTTTGCAGACCTTTTTCATGGTTTCAAATGCTTGCGATTATTACTCCCGCTATTTTTGGGGAGTAGAAACCGGTGAATAGGTCGAAAAAGATCATACATGTTATGGTTGTGTTAACGCTTCGTTAACTGTTTCAGAGAGACCCTGATGGCGCAAAATGAGTGGATATTGGACGTACTATCGGACCTCAACGCTTTTGCCGTTGCGAATGGGTTGAGCGCGCTTGCAGAACAGCTTGATGATACAAGGCTGATTGCGGCGGCCGAGATCGCGTCCCTAAAGAACGAGGCACGGGCGCCCGCGGATGGGAACGAAAACCGATTTGGGTCAAATCCTTCAGGATTTGGAAAACACCAGCACGCTTGAAGAGCTCAGCATCGTTGCCGAGTGTCTGCGAGACACTTTGAAGGTCGCACATCTGACATATCATTGGGTTGACGGCGCGGGGGACCAATACGGCTATACGACCTACTCAGACGCCTGGGACGAACGATACAGGGAAAAAAACTATCATCGTATCGACCCTGTAATTCTGGGGTGTTTCCAGCGATTTCACCCAGTTGACTGGAAGTCTCTGGACTGGTCCAGCAAGGTGGCCAAATCATTCCTTCAGGATGCCCACGACCATGGGGTCGGCAATCAGGGATACTCGATCCCGATCCGAGGGCCAAACGGTCAGTTCGCTCTTTTTACCGTTAACCACAGCTGCGACGATCAAACCTGGCAGACCTTCATCTCGACCTACGGGCGTGAGTTGATTCTTGTTGCGCACTACATCAACCGCAAAGCGCTGGAGTTTGAAAAGGACAGGCAACCGGATGCCACGCGCGGCCTGTCGCCCCGTGAAATCGACGCCATTACCCTTTTGGCACTGGGTTACAGCCGTGCTCAGGTGGCGCATTCCCTGTCGATTTCGGAACACACGCTACGCGTTTACATTGAAAGCGCCCGGTCGAAACTCGGAGCCCTTAACACGACCCACGCAATCGCAACGGCACTCAGCCGGGGATTAATAGTCGTTTAAGGCCAGAGCGTCCTCAAAACGCAATATTAACCACGACTCTGTACCCCCTTCGTTCCTGCACAGGACGACAAGGGGAAAAGTCATGTTGCGTTATCTATATGCCGATGAGTTACACAGATTTCCGACTCTGGCTGAGGGGATGTTCAAGGATCGCGCAGATCAGTTCAAAACCCGGTTGGGGTGGGATGTCCATGTCAACAAAAAAGGAGAAGAGCGGGATGAGTACGACGACTTCAACCCGCTTTATGTCATCTGGGAAGAACCGGATGGCAGCCATGGCGGGTCGATGCGGGTATTGCCGACAACAGGTCGGGTAATGATCAATGAGGTGTTTGGGCATCTCAACGGCGGCAAGCCGATTTGCAGCCCGCTGATCTGGGAGGTGACCCGGTTCTGCCTGTCCCGCACAGCCAGCCCGCACACTGCCGGGGCCATCATGCTAAGCGGGGGCGAGATTATGGAAGGCTTTGGCCTGACGCATATTGCCGGTGTTTTTGATGCCCGTATGATCCGGATCTATCGTCTGATCGGGTCGTCCCCCAAGGTTCTTGGAACCCAAGGCAAAGGGCGTGACCAGATCTCGGTTGGGTTGTGGCCCTATTCAGCGGATGATTGCAACCGCGTGGCTGAACGGGCAGGGATCCCGCGTGAGCTTTCGCGCATGTGGTTCAAGGCGGCTTTCGGGCGATCCAAACTGCACCGATTTGCCTTGTCTGCCTAAGGACCGGAAAACGCAATTCCGCATCTGGTGATGGTTGGCGCGGCCCTGTAGGGTCGCGCCATGTCTTTGCCCAACGTGACCTTCTCAGATGATCAGGCCGCCGCGTATGACAGCATCGCCGAGATGCTGCGCTCAGCCGGTGTCGACCTGGAGGACGATGCCCTTCTCAAACTGCCGGGGGCAGGGAAGTCTGGCGTGATGGCTGTCATCGGCAAGGCCGGGTCCGGCAAAACGTTGCTACTGGCCGAACTTTACAAAGCGCTGGCGGAGACCGGCGTTCAGGTCGTGTCCGGCGATTACGAAAGCCGGAAATCCAGAGACAAGCGCAGCCTTGCCATTCTGGCCCCCACGAACAAAGCCGCAAGTGTTTTGCGCCTTCGCGGTGTTCCGGCAACTACTATTCACCGCATCCTTTATACGCCGGTCTATGACCCGGAATACGAGCGTATCGCCGAGTGGCTGGCCGGAAATGATGAACGCCCCGAGATCGAAGGTCTGACAGACGAAGCTTTGGACCGTGCTGCTACGTTTTATCGTAACAACAAATCGATCCCCGGAGCGCTGGCCGCAGCCGGATTGCGCGGATCGGATTTCATCACTGGTTGGAAACGACGTGAGGAACCGCTGGATATCGGGTTTGTCGATGAGGCGTCGATGCTGGATGATCGTCAGTTCGAGGACCTGAAAGAGATATTCCCGACCCTTCTACTGTTCGGTGATCCCGCACAGCTGGCTCCGGTCAATCAGTCCGGCAGCATGGTGTTTGAAGCCTTGCCCGAACCGCGAAAGCTGACGCTTCAGCGTGTGCATCGGCAGGATGCAGATAACCCGATCCTGGATCTGGCGCACGCTCTTGCCGATCCGTCGATGGGATTTGAAGAATTTGAACGTCTGGTCGAAGACACTGCCCGGCGGGATGACAGGGTCGTTTGGGGGCAGCGGGTCGAAGTTGATCTGATGGCGCGCAGCCCGGTTCTGGTCTGGCGTAACGCCACGCGCATTCGTTTGATACAGGCGTTCAGGCAAGTTCACGGCGCACTGGATACGGAGCTTTTGGAAGGCGAGCCGCTGATCTGCGACGGGATCGAGTTGCCGTTGAAGCACCGCAAGAAGCGGTTGGATCTTGAGGCGCGCGGCCTGATCAAAGGGGCCCAGGTTGTTTATCTTGGTCCCGGTCGTAAGCCTGGGTTTTCGCGCTTGCATGTGATGGGGGCCGAAGACCCTCAGGTCAGTGCTGCATCGATTGTCCAGATCGAAAAACCGGATGAGGAAGAGCCCTTCATTCCTTTTGCTGCCCGCATGGGGGCGACGTTTTTGCACGGGGCTGCGGTGACTATACATAAGGCACAAGGATCACAGTGGGACACGGTTCAGGTGTTTGCCCCTGACATTTACGCCGCGGCCCGTATGGGCCGTTCCGAGGCCGGGCAACCTTTGTGGAAGCGTTTGGCTTATGTTGCGATTACCCGCGCACAAGAGCGTTTGATCTGGGTGGTCCGTAACCGGCTGTCGAAACCCACCCACCCGTTGCAGATTGATGATTTGCGCGCGGTCCCCGCAGTTTCACTCACACTGGAGACAGAAGAGACATGGGTTCCATCATCGTAACTGGTGCAAGCTCTGGCATAGGTCGGGCCACCGCCGAGCTTTTTCTGGTGCAGGGCTGGACGGTCGGGCTGCTGGCGCGCAGCGCGGACAAGCTGAATGCCCTCGCGCAGGAATACCCGGCGGCCATAGCATTACCCGCAGATGTGACCGACCCGGACGCCGTCAAACAGGCGTTCCACGCCTTCATGGATCGGACAGGGCGACTTGATGTTCTGTTTAACAACGCTGGTATTTTTGCCCGCGGCGGCACAGTCGACGAAATCGCGCTGGACGATTGGTATCAAACCGTCAACGTCAACCTGAACGGTATGTTTCTATGCGCGCGCGAGGCCTTTGGGATCATGCGTCATCAAAGCCCGCAGGGCGGGCGGATCATCAATAACGGCTCGATTGCTGCGCATGTTCCGCGCCCGAATTCTGTACATTATTCGGCGACCAAACATGCCATTACCGGGCTGACGCGCAGCCTTTCACTGGATGGGCGATCCTTTGGAATTGCATGTGGTCAGATCGATATCGGCAATGCACGCACGCAGATGGTTCAGGATCTGGTGGATGCGGCGCAGGCGGCAGGCCAGACGCCGGACCCAACCATGGCGGTTGAAGATGCCGCGCGTTCCGTTCTGCATATGGCCACCCTGCCGCCCGAGGCGAATGTGCAGTTCATGACGGTCATGGCCACGACCATGCCCTATATCGGCAGGGGGTGAGTGTCAGTTTTCCCGCAACAGTCGGAACGCTGTCGACGCGCCCCAACCCGCGGCAATTGCGATAACCAATGACATCAGCCCGTACCAAACGGGTTGCTGACGGGACATATTGTACAGAAACCGCTCCAACCCGACTTTGCGGACGTCGATTTTGGTTTCGTATTGCGATACAACCTCTCCTCCGCGGGTCAGGAAGATCCGAGCTGAGTAATCCCCTTCGGTCAGGTCCGCAGGCATGTCAATTGACGTCCGGAACAAGGTTTGTTCGTCCACGGCCACAGTGTTCTCGCGGATGGAATACAGCTGTTCAGATTCACGGATACGGATCACGGCATCTGCAAAATCCTGAGCACCACGGATGTGCATCGCCGCTCCGACCGACCGGATCGCGCGTTCGATCGAAATGCGGTGACGCAGGTCTTCGGTATCGGTCAGAATTTGATCCAACGGTTCGCTGGTGGCAACTGCGTAGAAACTTGGTGCCAGGTCGACCAGAACGCTATCGGTGTTTACCCAAATCCCAAGCTTTCGCTCTTTGCGGCGAACCGTTACGGGCTCGGACGGGCCTGCAACCGCTACAATAACCGCGACTGGTGGGCCTGGCGGAATGGGTGATTCCCGTTTGATGGCCCCGAAAATGAGGATCTCAGACCCGTCAAAGTCGGCAGTGATCGCAACACGATCCTGGCTGAGGCCCAGGACGACCTGCTCTTCATCGGCTGCGGCGGGCAGGCAGAACAGGCACAAAGCGGCAAAGACATAGCGCAGCATTCTTAATGCCCCCCGCTGTTGCCAAGCGAATAAAGCTCGGATGGTTCAAGAAGCAAATCAAGGGCCAGCTTGCCGCAGACGACCAGAACCAGCGCCGCCAACAGAACGCGTAGTTGTTCTGCCGGCATGCGCGAACCGATTACGGTTCCGATCTGGGCGCCAATGACGCCCCCGACCAGCAGCAAAACCGCCAGGACAATGTCCACTGTATAGTTGGTGGTCGCGTGCAGCATCGTGGTAAATGCGGTTACGAAGATGATCTGAAACAACGATGTGCCGACAACGACTTTCGTGGGCATTCCCAGCAGGTAAATCATCGCCGGGACCATGATGAAGCCGCCACCGACCCCCATAATCGCGGACAAGACCCCGACGCTTAGACCAACTACAACCGGTGGAATGACCGAGATATAAAGACCTGATGTGCGAAAGCGCATCTTGAAGGGCATCGAATGAACCCAGCCACGTTGGCGGCGCTTGGCTGGAGCTGCCCCGCCTTTCTTGGCTTTGCGCAGCGCCCTCAGGCTTTCGATGAACATCAGGCTGCCAATGATACCAAGGAAGACCACGTAACAAAGGGTTACCAGAAGGTCGACCTGGCCCAGGCTTTTTAGATAGTTAAAGACAACAACGCCCAATGCAGCCCCGACTAGACCGCCTGTCAACAAAACCGTACCCATCTTGAGGTCAACGGTCTTTCGTCGAAAATGGGCCAGCACCCCGGAAAAGGACGATGCAACAATCTGATTGGCCTCTGTCGCAACCGCAACAGCCGGTGGTATGCCAATGAAAAACAGCAGCGGCGTCATGAGAAACCCGCCGCCGACCCCGAACATCCCCGACAGAATTCCAACCATTCCACCCAGACCAAGGAGTAGAAATGCATTTACCGAGACTTCGGCTATGGGCAGGTAAATATGCATGATACCGTCACTTTGCTCTGGGTCTTGGCTTGCCTTCTATCAAACTCGAATTCAAGAGCGGTTATTGTCGCGTGGTACGGGGAAAACAACATCATACCCCTCCAGGCTCTGCCAGAGAAAAGATCTCCAACGGCGGCAATAGAAGGTCAAATCCGATCTTTCCGGCAACGCCCATGACCAGCAACGCCAACAAAATGCGCAGCTGTTCGGCTTTCAGACGTGCACCGATCTGCGTCCCCAATTGCGCGCCCAGAACGCCGCCAAGCAACAAGAACAGGGCAAGCACTATGTCGACGCTGAAATTTGTCGACGCATGTATCATGGTTGTGAAACCGGCGACGAAAATGATCTGGAACAGGGATGTCCCGATAACCACTTTGGTCGGAATGCCAAGAACATAGATCATCGCGGGTACCATGATGAACCCGCCGCCGACACCCATGATCGCCGACAGGATGCCAACACCAAACCCGACCAGTGCAGGTGGTATGACCGAGATGTACAGGCTTGATGCCCGAAACCGCATCTTGAAGGGCAGTGCGTGAACCCATGTACGCTGGCGTCGCTTGGGGGCAGGTTGATACCCGGACTTTCTGGCTTTTCGGATGGCGGCAAGGCTTTCAATGAACATCAGGGTTCCGATGGCCCCCAGAAACACGACATAACAAATCTGTACAGCCAGATCGACCTGTCCGAGATGCTTGAGAAAATTGAAAACCACCATACCCAGGGCCGCGCCAAACAACCCTCCGGTCAGCAGAACGCTTCCCATTTTCAGGTCCACGGTCTTGCGCCTGAGATGGGCCAACAATCCCGAAATGGAGGAAGCGACAACCTGATTGGCTGATGTCGCAACGGCAACCGCCGGGGGAATGCCGATAAAAAACAGCAGCGGAGTGATCAAAAATCCTCCGCCGACACCGAACATGCCAGATAAAACACCGACGACCCCACCGATCCCCAACAGCAGGAATGGGCTGACAGAAACTTCGGCTATGGGAAGGTATACGTGCATACCCTCTTAGAACGGTTGCGGCATGCAAAATCAACTCTGCATGCCGCCTTGCAGCGAACAGGACTGAAACTCCATTCGGAACTGGCCTTATCAGCGCTCTTTGATGTAGGGCTCTCCGCCTGCCCGTGGTGGCACGGCCTTGCCGACAAAACCGGCCAGAATAACAACTGTCAGGATATAGGGCAGGGCGTCCATCACCTGGACCGGAATCACTACGCCACCAAGATCGATGTTTTGGAACCGAAGTGCTACCGCCTGAAGCAGGCCAAACAGCAAACAGGCCCACATGGCGTGCCACGGACGCCATTTGGCAAAGATCAAGGCGGCCAGCGCAATAAAGCCACGACCAGCGGTCATTTCCTTGACGAACCCCGCCTGCAAAGCCGTCGCCAGATAAGCGCCCGCGATACCACAAAGTACGCCACAGATCGCGACGGCTGCGAAGCGCAGGCCAACCACGGATACACCTGCCGTGTCGACGGCTGCCGGGTTTTCACCCACAGCCCGCAGGCGCAGGCCGAACCGTGTGCGGAAAAGCACCCACCACGTTGCTGGAACCATCAGGAATGCCACATAAACAAGGATCGAATGGCCCGAGAGCAGTTCGGAATAGATCGGGCCGACAATCGGAACCCCTCCAAGCGCATCGGCAAATGGAAAGTTGATAGGCTCGAACCGGCCGCCACCAAAGAGCGAGGGCGTTCGACCGCCCTGTTGGAACCAGCTTTGGGCGACAAGCACTGTCAGGCCCGAGGCGAGAAAGTTTATTGCGACACCCGAAATCAGCTGGTTGCCCCGGAAGGTTATCGATGCCAACCCGTGCAGCCCTGACAACGCCAATGAGGATCCGATGCCTGCCAGCAAGCCCAGCCAGACTGAACCCGTAACCGCCGCGACAGCCGCAGAAAAGAACGCGGCCACCAGCATTTTGCCTTCCAGCCCGATGTCGAAAATGCCAGCCCGTTCCGAATACAGACCGGCCAAACAGGCCAGCAAAAGAGGCGTAGATAGGCGGATGGTCGAATCCAGAACCTGGATGAGGGTTACAAAGAAGTCCATTACTCTGCCCTCTTCCGCATACCAAGGAACAGTTTCTCAAGCGGCATCCGTACCATGTTGTCCAGCGCACCGGTGAACAGGATCACCAGCGCCTGAATGACCACGATCAGCTCGCGCGGGATCGATGCCCACAGTGCCAGCTCGGCCCCGCCCTGATACAGGAACCCGAACAAAAGCGCGGCCAGCAATACGCCGAAAGGATGTGAGCGCCCCATAAGGGCCACGGCAATCCCGATGAACCCAGCGCCTTCGGTCGAGTTCAGGACAAGGCGCTCCGCCTCGCCCATGACGTTATTGATGGCCATCAAACCTGCCAGCGCACCCGAGATCAGCATCGCAACAATAGTAATGCGAACCGGTGAGATACCGGCATAGACCGCGCCGGTTTCAGAGTGGCCATAAGCTCGGATTTCATAGCCCAGCCGGGTCCGCCAGATCAGCGCCCAGACGACGACACAGGCCAGCAACGCAATGAAGAATGTAATGTTTACCGGAGCCCCCCGGAACACCACGTTTTCTGCGGTCGAGAACATTGACTGGAAAGTTGGCAGATGGACGGTTTCGGGGAATCGCGCGGTTGCCGGGTCCTGCGACCCTTGCGGGCGCATGATGTTGACCAACATGTAGTTCAGAAAGGCAGCGGCAATGAAATTGAACATGATCGTGGTAATCACGATATGGCTGCCGCGCTTGGCCTGAAGGTAGGCTGGGATAGCGGCCCAAAACGCACCGAACAGCATTGATGCCGCGCAGGCCGCAAGCAATGCAATGCTCCAATGCGGCCAGTCGACGTACAGGCAAACCATGGCCACCCCAAGACCGCCCAACATCGCCTGACCTTCGCCACCAATGTTGAACAAGCGGGCGTGGAATGCGACGGCGACCGCAAGGCCGGTAAACATGAAGTTTGTCGCGTAATAGAGCGTATAGCCCCAGCCATAGGTTGACCCCAACGCGCCTGTAACCATCAGCTTAACAGCTTCGACGGGGTTTTCTCCGATGGCGAGGATGACTAGCGCAGACAGGAAAGCGGCCAGCAACAAACTGATCAGCGGGATCAGAACGACATCGGCCCATTTAGGCATTTTTTCCATCCTACGCGGCCTCTCCTGCAACACCGGCCATCAGCAGGCCAAGTTCTTTTTCATCTGTTTCGCTGGGCAGGCGTTCGCCCATGATATGCCCGTCGAACATCACTGCGATCCGGTCGGACAGCGAGAAGATCTCTTCCAACTCAACCGAAACCAGCAGGATCGCCTTGCCTTGGTCGCGCAGGGCAACGATCTGCTTGTGAATGAACTCGATCGCACCAATATCAACGCCACGTGTCGGCTGGCCGACCAGCAGCAGGTCAGGGTTTCGCTCGATTTCGCGGGCAACGACGATTTTCTGCTGGTTCCCGCCCGAAAAGCTCTTGGCGGCAAGCCAAGGATCCGGTGGCCGAACATCGAATTTCTCGATCTTGGCTTCGGTATCAGCGCGCAGCGCGGAATTGTCCATGAACAGGCCACGCTGATAAGCGGGGTCCCGGTGATAGCCAAAGGCCACGTTCTCCCACGCGTGGAAATCCATAATCAGGCCTTCGCGCTGACGGTCTTCGGGCACATGCGCGATGCGCTGTGCACGACGCGCCTGACCGTCTGATCCGGCACCGCTTAGTGCCAGCGGTTCGCCATTCAGCTTGATCGAGCCTTGTCCCGGACGCATCCCGCCCAGAACCTCTAGCAACTCCGACTGTCCATTGCCCGCCACACCGGCAATGCCAACGATCTCACCGGCACGAACGGTCAGGTCGATACCTTTAACCCGTTCAACACCAGCGGAATCAAAAACGCTCAGCTTTTCGATCTCAAGGATGGGTTTGCCCGGCGTCGCAGGCACCTTGTCGACTTGCAGCAAAACCTTACGGCCTACCATCAGTTCGGCCAGTTCTTCAGGGCTGGTGTCTGAAGTTTTCACCGTAGCCGTCATCTGCCCACGGCGCATGACCGAAACGGTATCGGTGTTTTCCATGATTTCGCGCAGCTTGTGGGTGATCACGATGATCGTTTTCCCTTCGGCTCGCAGACGATCCAGGATACGGAACAGCTGGTCAGCCTCTGCCGGGGTCAGAACGCCAGTCGGTTCATCCAGAATCAGAATCTCGGCCTTGCGATACAATGCCTTCAAAATTTCGACACGCTGCTGCATCCCCACACCGATCTCATCAATGCGTTTGTCGGGGTCAACGAACAGTTCGTATTCTTCTTCCAGTTCTTTCAGTTCTTTGCGGGCCTTGGCCAGAGACGGAGCCAGAAGGCCGCCATCTTCGGCACCCAGAACGATGTTTTCCAGAACAGTGAAATTCTCCACCAGCTTGAAGTGCTGAAACACCATCCCGATGCCCGAGGCGATAGCCGCCTGGCTGTCAGGGATTTCGGTCTTTGTCCCGTTGATCCAAATTTCACCTTTGTCGGCTTTGTAAAAGCCGTAGAGGATGCTCATCAGCGTGGATTTGCCCGCACCGTTTTCACCGATGATCCCATGGATCGTACCGGGGGCGACGCTGATTGAGATGTCTTTGTTGGCCTGAACCGGCCCAAAGGATTTGGAGATCCCTTTGAGCTCAATGGCGGGGACGGTCATGTCTTACCCTCAACTGCCGAAAAGCCCATCCGGCAGGTGGCACGGATGGCAGAGTGGATGGCGGGGCGGAAGGGTTCCTTCCGCCCCGCGCGATATCAGAACTGCAGTGCGGGGCAGCTGTCGTTCTCGTAATAGCTGACAACGGTGATATCGCCGTTGATGATGGCTTTGCGGGCTTCTTCCACCGCATCGTTCATTTGGACCGAAACAAGCTCTTTGTTGTTATCGTCCATGGCGACGCCTACACCTTCTTCGGCCAGTCCCATGGTGAACACGCCGGTTTCTACGGCGTCACCTGCTTTCATCGCGTCATACACCGCGACGTCCACACGTTTCAGCATCGACGTCAGGACCTTGCCCGGATGCAGGTGGTTCTGGTTGCTGTCCACGCCGATCGACAGGATGCCTTCGTCGGCTGCCGTTTGCAGAACGCCAACACCTGTACCGCCAGCCGCGGCATAGATCACGTCAGCACCCTGGCTGATCTGTGCTTTTGTAAGTTCCGAACCTTTTACCGGGTCGTTCCATGCCGCAGGGGTGGTGCCGGTCATGTTGGCGACAACATTGATGTCCGGGTTCACGGCTTTGGCGCCTTGTGCGTATCCGCAACCAAAGTGGCGGATCAGCGGAATGTCCATACCGCCGATAAAGCCAACGGTTCCCGATTTCGATGCCATCGCTGCCATCATGCCAACCAGGTACGATCCTTCATGCTCGGCAAAGCCGATCTGGCGGATGTTGGGGATGTCCAGCCAGTTCACGTCGACAGCCACGAATTTGGTTTCAGGATAATCGCCTGCAACGGCCGACAACGGATCGGCCATACCAAAGCCCATGGTGATGATCGGATTAGCACCTGATTCTGCGAAACGGCGCAGAGCCTGTTCGCGCTGTGCTTCCGACTGGATCTCGATCTCGCGGTACTCGCCGCCGGTCTCATCGGCCCAACGCTGCGCGCCATTATACGCGGCTTCGTTGAAAGATTTGTCGAACTTGCCGCCCAGGTCAAAGATCAGCGCCGGTTCGGCGAAAGTTGCACCTGCGGTCAGAGCGACAGCAGCGGCAGCACCCATCAAGGATTTCATCAGGGTCATTTAAGTCTCCCATTTTTTTTGTTGGCACGAGGTAAGATTAGCCCCGTTTACCCACTTTTAGCGAGCATAAGTGTTGTGATGGCGGGAATTAAGGACGTTTGCAACCGTGATGGTCAATTGATTTCTGACCAAATGGTCTAAAAAATCTTTGGTTGCCGTTAGGGCAGTCGGCGTTCCATCACAAGAGCATCGATATTTGGGCCTGTTTTTCTGGAATAATACCCCTTGCGCCGACCGCACTGGCGATACCCGCATTGCCCATACAGCGCGATTGCTGCAACATTGTCGGCAGCCACGTCCAGAAAAGCGCGGTTTGCCTGCAAAGTGACTGCCCGGTCGTGCCAGTTGCGCATGGTCTGAAACCCGAGACCTTGTCTTTGAAACGCGGGGTGAGTCGCAATCGTCAGCAACTCTGCCTCACCCGCGATCACCTGAAACAGGGCAAAGCAACGGGCATCCCCAACGCAGTCAGTGAACCGGTTCTCCAAAAGGCTGGCGAATTCATCGGCAGTCCAGGGGCGTGACTGGGTGAATGCCGCTGCATGTGTCGCTGCCATCTCGTAAGGCGTCATTGGTCCAGTAACACAGGCGGCACATCTCGGGACGGGGCTGCGTCCGCAGGTCTGACATATAGCGGGGCCGGAGGTGCACTGACCTTGCGCCATCGTCTTGCGGCATGTCTGGCAACGGCTTGTACCTGCAATGCGGGATCGGAGCAGACATACAAAGGCCCATGCTGTTCGGCCTCGTCCCTGGGCAAAAGGCAAGGGCCGGTTCCGGGAAGTTGTACATACACCTGTTCGCGCGGCGCAGGGATGGCTGGTAGCTGTCCCTCTTCTGCCAGTTCAATCAGAGCATCGAATCCAGAAACGCCCACCGCCGGGACGCCAAGGCCCAAGGCAAGGCCCCGGGCGGCAGAGACCGAGATGCGTATACCCGTGAAATTGCCGGGCCCAATCCCAACACCGATAGCGTCCAGATCGGCCCATACGCAACCGGCCTCGGTCAGCACTTCTTGCAGCAAGGGCATCAATCGTTCGGCTTGACCCCGCGACATGCCTTCGACACGGGATACTGCGATCACACCGCCACGCAACAAAGCGGCCGCGCAATGCGCGGCCGATGTATCAAATGCCAGGATCGTCGGGTCAGACGGCAACTGGGCGAACCTCAGTCACTTCGGGGATGTAATGGCGCAGCAGGTTTTCGATACCCATCTTCAGTGTCAGGGTTGATGACGGGCACCCCGCGCAGGCACCTTGCATGTGCAGGTAGACGATGCCGCGATCAAAACCATGAAAGGTGATGTCGCCACCATCCTGTGCCACGGCCGGGCGCACGCGGCTGTCCAGCAGGTCTTTGATCTGGTTGACGATTTCTGCATCTTCTCCGGTATGTTCGGCATGACCCGAGGCCGCTGCCGCGTCGGCACCTATGACGGGCTGGCCGGATTGATAATGCTCCATCACTGCGCCAAGAATTGCAGGTTTGATGTGATCCCATTGAACATCGTCGGATTTGGTCACCGTGACAAAGTCGTTTCCAAAGAACACACCGGTCACGCCGTTTACGGCAAAGATTCGTTTGGCCAATGGGGACTTGTCACCAGCCTCGGCTGTCGGGAAATCCGCGGTTCCAGCCTCAAGAACCGTTTGGCCGGGCAGAAATTTCAACGTGGCCGGGTTTGGGGTGGATTCGGTCTGGATGAACATGAGGCAGCTCCGTCTGAGGTGTTTCTGATATGCGCTCAGGGGTCGGAGAAGTCAATATTTGGAACGATTCTAAATTGTGACCGCGTAACGAATCGCGTCATCCAGCCGGTCATCCCCCCAAAACAGCTCTGTTCCTGCCACGAAAGTCGGTGCGCCGAACAGGTCAAGTGCTTTTGCGCGCGCGGATTGCTCGAACAGCGCAGCCTTGATGCTCGGATCTTTTGCGCGATTTATCACTGCCGCAGGCAGACCCGCCATCTTCAGGCAATCCTCAAGCACGTCTTCGTCAGAGATGTCCCTCCCGCCCCCGAATTCAGCGCTGAAGACAGCCTTTGCGAAGGAAGCCCGTTCTTCGCGATGCGCAAGGGCCAGAGCCAGGCGCGCTGCGGTGAGGGAGTTTTGCGGGAACGGGTCAGGCCGAACCAACGGCAGCCCTCGTGCGCCGCAAAGACGTTCCATGTCGCGCCACATATAGCGCCCTTTGGCCGGATACAGGTTGAACGGTGACGTGCGCCATCCCTGATCCGCGAAAATCGGACCCAACAGAAAAGGCTGCCAGTCGACCGGGACGCCTTTGTCCTGCGCAGCCTGTTCGATCCGCATCGCGCTGAGATAGGAATAGGTCGAGGCGAAGTCGAACCAGAACTGCAACGTCTTCGCCATGTTCGATCCTCAGGTGATTTCTTCCAACTTTTCCTTGCTCAGGTCACCTGGAACAATCGTGATCGGGATCGGTAGGCTGCCAGAGTTTTTTGTGAGCTGGGTTACCAGCGGACCGGGGCCTTTCTTGTCAGTCCCCGCCCCAAGAACAAGAACGCCGATCTCAGGGTCAGACTGAACGTGTTCGATGATCTGCGGCACCGGATCACCTTCGCGAATGGCCAGTTCAGGTTCTACGTTCTGTTTGTCGCGCATCCATTTGGCGAAGACTTCGAAATGGGCATGGATACGTTCCCGGGCTTCTTCGCGCATGGTTTCGGCAACACCGATCCAGTGATTGAACTCGTCCGGCGGAATAACCGACAAGATCGTCACTCCGCCACCTGTATGCGCGGCACGCATCGCGGCGAACCGCATTGCGTTCAGGCATTCACGGCTGTCATCCAGAACAACTAAGAACTTACGCATGGGTGTCCTCTTCAATTTTAAGGGATCATGCCCGAGCGTTTGCGTGCTGGCAACTCGGACACGTTCATGTCGATGTACTAGCGTTCGCTTGCAGCCCAGTCCCAGTAAAGTGTGCGGGCACGGCGGGCAATGGGACCAACCTGAAACTGTGTGTCTTCCAGCGCAGTTACCGATGTGATCTTGCTCATATTGCCGGACATGAAAACCTCATCCGCCTGGTGAAAATCCTCGAAACCCAAGACCGTTTCATGAACTGTAACACCATCCTCGCGCAGATTCTTGATATGTCGCGCCCGCGTGATCCCTGCCAAAAATGTGCCGTTGGGGATCGGGGTAAAGACCTCGCCATCCTTGACCATGAAGATGTTGGCCGTTGCCGTTTCGGCCACATTGCCCATCGCGTCAGCGACCAGAGCGTTCGAGAATCCTTTGGAGCGTGCCTCTTGCAACATGCGCGCATTGTTGGGGTAAAGGCACCCGGCCTTGGCATTGACCACAGCCGATTCCAGTACCGGGCGACGGAATCGCGTGGTCGACAGCGTGGCCGAAGCCGTTTCTGGTGCCATTGGGATTTCTTCCAGACAGATGGCAAACCCTGTGCTGTTTTCCTGCGGAACGATTGCCGTGCTATCGCCGTCAATGCCCCAATACATCGGGCGGATATAGACAGCCGTGTCAGGGCTGTAGGCTTGCAACCCTTCATGTACCAATTCGACCATCTGCTCGGTTGTCATGGTCGGTGTCAGCATCAGGGCTTCGGCGGACCGGTTCACCCGGGCGCAATGCGCGTGCAGATCAGGGGCCAACCCGTCGAAATAACGGGCGCCGTCAAAGACCGAAGACCCTAGCCACGACCCGTGATCCGCTGCGCGCATGATGGGAGTATCCCCGTCATGCCATTGGCCCTGGAAATAGGTCCGGATGTTTTTGCCGGTTGCCATGACGCCCTCCTGTGGTTCAGGCAGACCCTAGGAGGGCGTCAGGCGAAGGTCCAGTGCATTCAGCGTGATGCCGATCCGACCATACCGACGATTTCATAGGTCTTTTGCAGGATCGGAGCGGCGATCTGGCGGGCGCGCTCGGCCCCATGAGCCAGAATCCGGTCAATCTCGGCCTGTTCTCCCATAAGACGCGACATCTCAGTCGAGATTGGGGCCAGCTTGGCGACTGCCAGATCAGCCAACATCGGTTTGAAATCACCGAACTGCTTGCCCCCAACTTCGGCCAGAACCTGCGCTATGCTCTGTTCGCTGAGTGCTGCGTAGATATTGACCAGATTGCGCGCTTCGGGGCGGCCCTCCAGACCTTCGACATCCGACGGCAAAGCGTTAGGGTCGGTCTTGGCCTTGCGGATTTTCTTGGCGATCGCATCGGCATCATCGGTCAGGTTGATCCGGCTCATGTCCGAGGGGTCGGAGGACGACATTTTGCGCGAACCGTCCCGCAGGTTCATCACGCGCGGGGCAGGGCCTCCAATCACGGGCTCAGTCACGGGAAAGAAGTCGACGCCGTAGTCGTGGTTGAACTTGATCGCGATATCGCGGGTCAATTCCAGGTGCTGCTTCTGGTCTTCACCCACAGGAACATGTGTCGCGTGGTAGACAAGAATATCGGCTGCCATCAGGGCAGGGTACGCAAACAGGCCAAGCGAGGCATTTTGCGCATTTTTGCCCGCCTTGTCCTTGAACTGCGTCATCCGTTGCATCCAGCCCATTCGGGCGACGCAGTTGAAAATCCAGGCCAGCTGAGTGTGTTCGGGCACCTGGCTTTGGTTGAACAGGATTGATTTTTCTGGATCAAGACCCGCCGCGATAAAGCCCGCGCAAACCTCGCGTGTTTTTTCGCGCAGACGATCTGGGTCCTGCCATACGGTGATGGCGTGCAAATCGACCATGCAATAGACGGTTTCGAATTCGGGACCCTGCATATCGACAAAACGCTTGAGTGCACCAAGGTAGTTCCCAAGGTGCAGGTTTCCCGAAGGCTGGATGCCGGAAAACACGCGTGGCGTGAATTGGGACTCAGTCATCAAAGGGAACTCCTGTCTGGAAAAATCAGCCCCCGTCGCTTACCCATGAGGCAAAGGGACGTCAACAGCCGCGAAAGGCCAGCCCAATGAGCAGTGGACATTACACACCGCCTGTGAACCCTCTGCCACCTGCTGTGGTGGCGTTGGTTCTGTTCATAATCGGGATAGAAATTGCCTTCACGCTGGGATCACGCGGGCTGGTCGGAGGGCCAACAGCGGTGGGCTGGCGGCTGGATGCGATACAGCATTACGCGTTCTCGGCGGATATTTTCGACTGGATGGTTCTGAACGGGCGCTGGCCATTCGAACATGTCATCCGCTTCGTGACCTACCCCTTTGTATCCGCCAATTTCACCCAGGCGATTTTCGTCTGTGTTTTCGTGCTGGCGATGGGCAAAATGGTTGGCGAAGTGTTCGGCAGTTTCCCAATGCTGCTGATTTTTGTCGTGTCGGGCATTGGCGGCGCATTGGCCTACGCCGTGTTACTGGACCCGCGCTATCCGCTGATCGGAGGGTTCCCGCCGGTGTACGGTCTGATAGGCGCATTTACGTGGTTGTTGTGGCGCAAACTGTCACTTGTAGGTGCAAACCAAGCACGGGCATTTCAATTGATTGCCGTCCTTATGGGCATACAATTTCTTTTCGGCCTGATCTTTGGTGGCAACTGGGAATGGGTTGCTGATCTGGGTGGGTTTGCCACCGGTTTTGGCATGTCTTTTCTTGTTGCACCGGGCGCGTGGTCCCGGATCGTCGGCCGCATTCGCCGGGATTGATCAGGACCGGCGCAGGGCGTGCTTGAACTCCGACAGTTTGAAAGCGCCGAAGATATGGCCCAGAAGGAAATATGAGACGGCCGCGACCATGATCAGGACCAGCAGTGCCAGATAGCGCCAGCCGGGAACATCCAATGCCCACCCGAACAGGTAGAGCGCTGCGTATAATATCGCGCCCATCCCAAGCGAAGCGGCCACAATCCGGCCCGCGCGCTTTTTGAACCGGACATCAAAGCGCGCCTCTTCACCCATACGTCGTGCGCCGAAAGCCAGTAGCACCACCATCGCCCACCCCGCAGTCGATGCGGCAATTGCTGGCGCGATCCAGCCCACCAGTGGAAACAGACCAAACGCAAGAGCAGCGTTCACGATCATCGCAACAACTGCGTAGTGAAACGGGGAACGCGTATCCTCGCGCGCAAAGAACAGCGGTTGCAGCAATTTTTGCAACATGAAGGCCGGAAGCCCGACCCCATAGATGGCAACCGCAAGGGCCGTGGCGGCCGTATCCTCGGGGCCGAACTGACCACGTTCGAACAGCACCGATACGAGGGGGGTTGGCATAACCACGAAGGCCACAGTCGAAGGCAGCGTCAGCAGCAGTGTGAACTCACCGGCCCGGGAAAAGGCATTGCGTGCGCCCTCTTTGTCCTCCGCACGCAAACGGCGGGACAGGTCCGGCAACAAGACTATGCCGACAGCAATGCCTACAACACCCAAAGGCAACTGGTAGAGCCTGTCTGCGGCAAAAAGCCAGCTGACGGCATTTTCGGTTTTCGATGCAACCAATTGCCCGACAACGAGATTAACCTGTGTGACCCCCATCGCCAGCGCGGCCGGGACCGCGATACGTACCATCCGTCGCATTTCAGGCGTCAGGCGCGGCATGCTGGGGCGGATGCGGATGTCGGCGCGTTCGGTTGCGATCCAGACCAGCGCCAGCTGCGCGACACCGGCCACTGGAATGACAGGGATCAACCACCGGATCACCTCGCCGCCGGACATGGCACCGGCAATCAGGGCGGTGCAAGCGAAGATGTTCAGCAGAACAGGTGCGGCTGCCGCCGCCGCGAACCGCCCGGTTGCATTCAGAACGCCTGAAAACAAGGCAGCCAGAGACATGAACAGGATGTATGGAAACACAACATATCCATAGTCCACCGCCAGATCGAACCGTTCATCGCCGTAAAACCCTTCGGCGGTCAGCCACACCAGACCGGGCATGAAAACCATGGCCAGCCCGACCAGCGCAAGAACAGCCACTGCCAGAAGATTGAATGCGTCCTGCGCAAAACCCTGAGGGTTTTCGTCTGCTTCCAGTCGTTTGGAAAACATCGGCACAAAGGCCGCGTTAAATGCCCCCTCGGCGAAAAAGCGGCGGAACATGTTGGGCAGGCGAAAGGCAGCAACAAAGGCATCCATCACTGGGCCCGGTCCGATATAGGCCGTCAGCAGTATTTCCCGCAGAAACCCCAGAATTCGGCTGGCGAGCGTCCAGAAGCCGACCGTGAACAAGCCCGAGAACAAGCGTATTTGCTTCATGAGGCCGCACGCTCGGCGCCTTCGGTGATTGCCGTGCGCAGCTTCGCCTCAAGTCCGCGCTGCTTGCTTTCCGAGTAATACTTCAAGCCGAACATGTCCTTGACGTAGAACGTATCGACCACCTGCTCGCCATAGGTCGCAATCACGGCATTGGCGATATACACGTTCGCCGCGGCCAGGGTCCGGGTCAGGTCAAACAGCAGGCCGGGGCGGTCGCGTGTGTCTACTTCGATGATCGTGTAGATTTCAGAGCCCTCATTGTCGAACGTGATATGTGTTGGCACGTTGAAAGCGCGTTCGCGTTTCTTGATCTTGTCACGTGACTTCAGTGCTTCCTTGGCGACGACTTCACCGCGCAGGGTCTTGTGAATCATCTGCGTCAGGCGTGGAAGGCGCGATGCCTCGAACGGGTGCCCTTCGGCGTCCTGAATCCAGAACGCGTCCGTCACGTAGCCGTCTTTGGTGGTATAGCTGCGTGCATCCACGACATTCGCGCCGACCAGAGCCAGTGCCCCGGCGATGCGGGCAAAAATACCGGGGTGATCTCCCATGGCGAAACAGGCCCGCGTCGCATCACGGTCTTCATCAGGTTGCAGGCGAATTTCCATCGCGCCGGGATCGCCGCTTTGTTCCAGCGCGTACAGCATCTCGGCAAACTCGATATGCGTCGCAAGGTTCAGGCCCTGCCAATACGGGGCGTAGTGGCGCCCGGTCTCGACCTTGAGGTCAGCCTTGGACCAGTTGTCCAAGGCGCGGCGTAGCGCTGTTTTGGCCTCGGCCCCCCGGTTCGCCCGGTTCAGATCTTCCATACCGGTTTCCAGTGCACGCTTTGTTTCAGCATGCAGGGCGCGCAGCAAGGTGGCCTTCCAGTTGTTCCAGGTGGTCGGGCCAACACCGCGAATGTCACAAACCGTCAGAACCGTCAGCAAATCCAGCCGTTTGGTTGTCTGAACGGCTTTGGCAAAATCGCGCACCGTCCGAGGGTCGGAGATATCGCGTTTTTGCGCCATGTCGGACATCAGCAAGTGATAACGCACCAGCCATTCAACGGTTTCGGAATCCGATTTGTTCAGGCCGAGCCGAGGCGCCACCTTGCGCGCGATCTGTGCCCCAAGGATCGAGTGATCTTCGGGGCGACCTTTCGCAATGTCATGCAGAAGAAGCGCGACGTACAGCACCTTTCGGTTCACCCCGCCTTTCAGAATCGATGACGCCAGAGGCAGAGATTCGACCAGCTCTCCGCGTTCGATCTGGGCAAGATTGACGATGCATTGGATCGTATGCTCGTCCACCGTATAGCTGTGATACATATTGAACTGCATCATCGCCACGATGTGCTCGAACTCGGGCAGGAAAGCGGACAGCACGCCCAGCTCGTTCATCCGTCGCAATGCGCGTTCCGGGTTGCCGTGTTTCAACATCAGATCCAGGAAAATGCGCTGGGCTTCCTTGTCGCCGCGCATCTCGTCATCGATCAGATGCAGGTTCGCGCTCACCAGCCGCATGGCATCGGGATGGATCAGCATACCTGTCCGCAAACCTTCTTCGAACAGGCGCAGCAGGTTCACTTTGTCGGAGAGAAATTTCTCAGGTTCCACCAGATCCAGACGGCCGTGAACCACCTTGTATCCCGCCTTGACCCGTCGACGCCTGCGGAAAATGCGTTCCAGCAACGGCGCACCTTTCATGTGCAACGATTCGAGTTTGGTCAGGAAGATGCGCGTCAACTCACCCACGCGGGTGGCTTCGCGGAAATACCGCTGCATAAACACTTCGACTGCGCGACGCCCGGCGCGGTCCTCGTACCCCATGCGTGCGGCGACCTCGACCTGCATGTCAAAGGTAAGCTGCTCGGTCGCACGACCGGTGACAAGATGCAGGTGCGAACGCACAGCCCAAAGGAATTCTTCGGCCTGAACGAAGGTCTTGAACTCTTCGGGTGTGAACAAGCCCAAAGGCACCAGTTCGGCCACGTCCTGAACGCCATAGACATATTTCGCGATCCAGTAGAGGGATTGCAAATCGCGTAGGCCGCCTTTGCCTTCCTTCACGTTGGGTTCGACCATGTAACGCTCGCCTTGTTTGTGGTGGCGTTCATCACGTTCGTGCAACTTTGCTTCGATGAACTCGCGTTCAGTTCCCTTGAACAGTTCGTCTTTCAGCCTTCGGTCCAACCCGTCCGCCAGCGCCTTGTCACCGGCCAGATAGCGTTGCTCCAACATCGCTGTGCGGATCGTGAAATCCTCGGCGCCCAGCCGCAGACAATCCTTGATCGTGCGTGAGGAATGCCCGACCTTCAGCCGCAAATCCCAAAGGATATAAAGCATCGACTCGATAACGCTCTCGGCCCATGCGGTGATCTTGTAGGGGGTGAGAAACAGCAGATCGACGTCGGAAAACGGCGCCATTTCCCCGCGCCCATAACCGCCAACAGCCAGAACGGCGATCTTTTCACCTTGGGTGGGCGTTGCAAGCGGATGCAGGCGTGTGCTTGAGACCAGCATCGCCGTCCCAACCAGTTGATCCGTCAGGTATGTATATGAGCGCGTGAGTGCGCGCGCGTCGAAAGGACGTTCGCCAAATGCCTCTGCAATGGCCGCGCGGCCAGACTTTTGAGCCTCGCGCAGAATGCGCACCGTCTCGGACCGCATTTTGGTGTTGTCCGGGCAGACCTCAAAGGCCTGAGCCAGTGCATCATTGACGGCAGTGCTGTCGAAGATGTCTCCGGCGGGGCAGATCAACGCGCTTTCGGGCACGTTGATCGCGCCCGTCAGAT
The DNA here is from genome assembly GCF_056538065.1 of Ruegeria sp. BH8. NCBI lineage: Bacteria > Pseudomonadati > Pseudomonadota > Alphaproteobacteria > Rhodobacterales > Roseobacteraceae > Ruegeria > Ruegeria sp. BH8. The sequence continues at coordinate 189,831 of NZ_JBQFSP010000002.1, forward strand.
CAGAAACCGGCACCAGAGAAGCTTTGTGGGGCAGGGTCAATCACAACCACCTGTTTGTTCTGGATCGTGGCAACGGCCAGACCGCGTTCGTTGGTGCCGTCCGGGCGTAGGCGGAAGATGCCGCCAACACCCTGGAAACCGGCGTTCTGCGTCAGGGCCGAAGCGGTCAGGGCGTCTGATTTGCCCTGGCTGACCAAGGCACCAATTGCGGCGATGCCGTCATAGGCCAAGCCGCTGATCGGGTGCGGTGCTTCGCCGTAGGTTGCGTTGTAACGCTGACGGTAGGCTTGTGCCTTGGACGGGTCAGGCAACGCAAACCACCCCCCCTGAACCCCCGGAAGCTCCAGAGTTTGCGGAGGGATATCCCAACGTGTCAGGCCAATGAATTGCGTGGTTGCCGGAGAAACACCGGCCTCTGGCAGCAATTGCGAGAACAGCGGCAATGCCCCCGCCGTGGTCGCCGTCAGAAAGATCGAATCCGCGCCCGTCGAATCGACAGTGGCCTTGATCGTGGGAACCGCATTAATGACACCCTGTTGCGACCGGTCGTATGCGACGGTCCCTGCATTGTTGACCCGACTGTTCGCTATGGCATTGGCGATTGCGGACCGGCCCAACTGTCCTGCGGCGTCGTTGCTGTGCACGACCACGGTGTTGACCTTGCCCTGACTGCCCGCATAATTCACCAGCCGGTTGGCCGTGTTGTCAAAGGTCGGGCCCAATACAAAGACGTTGCCGCCTGCAATGCTGGCGTTGTTTGAAAACGAAAGAACGTTGACGTTCTTGCTCAGCACCGCCAATCCCGCAGCATTCGCTGCTTGGGCATATACTGGACCAATGATGATTTTTGCCCCGTCCGCAACAGCCTGTTGTGCAACGGCTGTCGCCGTGTTCGGGTTTCCGGCCGTGTCATAAACGCGTAAGTCGATCTGGACATTTGGCAAATCCGACATTGCAAGCCGCGCAGCATTCTCAAGGCTTTGCGCCAGCGCTGCATCACCAGATTGCGCAGATCCTCTGGGAACCAGCAAGGCGACAGGAACCGGCTTTGCGGTATTGATCGAGGGACCTCCGCCAAGACCACCTGGTTCACAGGCAGCAAGAAACGCTGCGGTCGTCAGGGCAGCGGCGACTTTCGCCAGCTTGCTTACGGGCTTGCAAACGGTAAACATCTAAATGAAAACTCCCTGATCCGGCGGCTGCGAATGCTTCTGTTCTGTTGAGCCGCGATAATAAACGTCACGCTGTGAGGGTCCAGCTTTGAATTTCCAAAAGATCAAGTTGGCTGCGGGCCTGTATTTTGTTGCCACTCCGATTGGAACAGCACGCGACATTACGCTCAGGGCCTTGGATGTTTTGGCCTCAGCCGATGTGATTGCGGCAGAAGACACCCGCAGTTTACGTCGCTTGATGGAAATACATGGCATCCCGCTGGAAGGCCGACGAATCCAAGCCTATCACGACCACAGTGGCGCAGGCGCACGCGGCAAGATCATGGAGGCGCTGGCGCAAGGGCAATCGGTGGCCTACGCGTCCGAAGCAGGAATGCCGCTAATTGCCGATCCGGGCTATGATTTGGGCAAGCAGGCCGCCGAAGCCGGGTATACCGTGACCTGCGCCCCGGGCGCGTCTGCCGTTGTAACGGCCCTGACGTTGGCGGGGCTTCCCACGGACGCCTTCTTTTTTGCAGGCTTCCTTCCCAACGCATCCAAAGCACGCCGCACCCGTATCGAGGCGTTGAAGGACATCCCCGGCACATTGGTGTTCTACGAATCTCCGAAACGCGTTGCCGCCTGTCTGTCGGACCTGGCTGAATGCCTGGGGCCTGAACGGCAGGCTGCGCTTTGTCGAGAGCTGACGAAAAAGTTTGAGGAGGTCCGTCGCGGCAGCCTGTCCGAACTGGCAGAGGAGTATCGGGGCAAGACGGTCAAAGGCGAGATCGTCCTGCTGGTGGACCGCGGTCATTCGCAAAGTGTTAACGAATCCGATCTAGAAGAAGCTTTGAAACGGGCTTTGGAAAATCACTCGGTTCGGGATGCAGCGGATCTTGTATCGGAAATGTACGACCTGCCGCGCCGACCGATTTATCAGAAAGCATTGAAATTGGGCAAGGGATGACATGGGGCGGCGTGAACGACAGGGTTCGATCTCTTACCACGCCGGACAGGCCGCAGAGTCACAGGTCGCCGCAGATTACGAGCGTCGGGGCTTTGCCATAGCGCATCGTCGCTGGCGGGGCGCTGGCGGAGAGATCGATCTGATTGTGCGCGACGACGACGGGCTTGTGTTCATCGAAGTTAAAAAAAGCACCAGCTTTGAAAAGGCCGCTGCCCGGATCAGCCGCAGGCAGATCGAACGGATTTACGCCTCTGCCGCGCAGTTCTTGGAAAACGAGCCGGACGGGCAGCTGACAAACGTGCGCTTTGACGCGGCGCTTGTGGATGGTTCTGGCGCGGTTCAAATCATCGAAAACGCCTTTGGTTTTGGCTAAGCCCCATTGAACCCACAGGCGTGCTGGTCCATGTATCTGGCGGGAAACTGAGGGACATGCCATGAAAATCGCCTTTCAAATGGACCCGATCGGGGCCGTGGATATCAACGCCGACAGTTCATTCCGTCTGGCGGAAGAGGCACAGGCGCGCGGGCATTCTTTGTTTTTCTACGGTCCGGATCACTTGGCCTATCAGCAGGGTCGCATCACCGCGCGAGGTCACGACATGACCGTGCAAAGGGTTGCCGGAGATCCTGCGGTTCTGGGCCCCGAACGTGAGGTGGATCTGGCCGATTTCGATGTCGTCTGGCTGCGTCAGGACCCGCCTTTTGACATGCATTACATCACGTCCACGCATTTGCTGGATCGTCTCAAGGGGCAGACGCTTGTCGTCAACGATCCGTTCTGGGTGCGCAATTACCCGGAAAAGCTGCTGGTGCTGGATTTCCCCGAACTGACCCCGCCAACAACGATTGCGCGCGACTTGCAGACGATCAAGGCGTTCAAGGAAAAGCACGGCGATATCATCCTCAAACCGCTTTACGGGAACGGCGGCGCGGGTGTGTTCCGGCTTGATGCCAATGACCGCAACTTGACTTCCTTGCATGAGCTGTTCACCGGATTCTCGCGCGAACCTTTGATCGTGCAGAAATTCCTGCCGGATGTCAGCAATGGCGACAAACGGGTGATCCTGGTGGATGGCGAAGCGGTCGGCGCGATTAACCGTGTACCAGCCGAAGGCGAAACGCGGTCGAACATGCATGTTGGCGGACGTCCGGAAAAGATCGGCTTGTCCGAACGCGATCTTGAGATCTGCGCGGCGATTGGACCTTTGCTGAAGGAAAAGGGTCAGGTCTTTGTCGGAATTGACGTTATTGGCGACTATTTGACCGAGATTAACGTGACTTCACCGACTGGCATTCAAGAGCTGGAACGGTTTGACGGCATAAATATTGCTGAAAAGATCTGGCAGGCCATCGAGGCCAAGCTTTAGGCCATAACCCGGGCAGAGATCCGAAAACTAAGTGCCTCGGCCACGTGTTGGCGGCGGATATCGGTCGCGCCGTCCAGATCGGCGATGGTGCGCGCCACCCTCAGGATTCTATGGAAGGCCCGGGCTGACAGGCCGAAACGATCTGCGGCTTTCAACAGCAGCTCTTTTCCTTCGGCATCGGGCGTGGCGATCTCTTCCAGTATTTTGCCTTCTGCATCAGCGTTTTGTCGTAACTCCGGCGTGTCACAAAACCGGTCTGCCTGAATGGCTCGCGCCCTTTCGACACGTGCTGCAACCGTCGCCGAACTGTCGCCCGAAGGGGGCAGATCGAGGTCGGTGAAGCCCACAGGCGGAACTTCGATCCGCAGATCGAACCTGTCCATTAACGGGCCCGAGATTCGATGCAGGTAATCTTCACCACATCCCGGTGCTCGCGAACAGGCGCGCGATGGATCTGTCAGATAACCGCATTTGCAAGGGTTGGCGGCGGCGACCAGCATGAAACGACAGGGGTATTTCACATGGGCGTTCGCGCGCGCTACCATGACTTCGCCGGTTTCAATGGGTTGTCGCAGGGTTTCCAGAACCGTTCGTGGAAACTCAGGGAATTCATCCATGAACAGCACACCATTATGGGCCAATGAGATTTCACCCGGTTTGGCCCCTTTTCCACCACCAACTATGGCCGCCATCGAAGCCGTGTGGTGCGGTTCGCGAAATGGACGGGTGCGGTTTATTCCACCTTCATCCAATAACCCGCATAGCGATTGGATCATCGACGTTTCCAGGGCTTCCACGGCTGTAAGCGGCGGTAGAATTCCGGGAAGCCGTGCCGCCAGCATGGATTTGCCCGATCCCGGCGTGCCGATCATGATCAAGTGGTGACGTCCGGCCGCGGCGATTTCCAAGGCACGTTTGGCACGCTCCTGCCCTTTCACATCGCGCAGGTCGCGGTTGGACGGTGTCAGGTTCACTTCGCCGGGTTGTGCTGCTGGCAACGGGGATTGGCCCGAGAAATGGCGCACGACCTCTCCAAGTGATCCGGCGCCGATCACTTGAGTGGCATCTACCCAGGCCGCCTCGGCGCTGGAGGCGCGCGGACAAAGCAAGGCGCGGTCTTCTGAAGCTGCCGTCATGGCGGCAGGCAAGGCACCGACAACCGGAACCAGAGAACCGTCGAGCGACAACTCCCCCAATGCAACGGTGCTTTCTGCGGCATCGGCAGGGATGATGTCGAGCGCGGACAAAAGCGCCACCGCAATGGGCAGGTCGAAATGGCTGCCTTCTTTAGGAAGGTCGGCGGGGGACAGGTTGATGGTGATCCGCTTGGACGGCAGCGCAATGGCCATCGCGTTCAGCGCGCTGCGGACGCGGTCACGCGCCTCGGACACGGCTTTGTCGGGCAGGCCCACGATGGAAAAGGCTGGCAGTCCGGGTGAGACTGCGCATTGCACCTCGACCGGGCGGGCATCAACGCCTTGAAAAGCAACGGTGTGGGCGCGGGCGACCATGGCAGTCCTGTTTTGGTTAACAGGACGTTGCTGCCACGGTTCTGGTTTAAGAGTCGTTAACGGCTGCGCGCATGGCCGCGAATTTGGGCCATGCTCCGGGGTCGGCCACAGTTTTGTTCCGGCAGAATGGGTTGCAGAACCCCCAGCATTGCCCGTCAAGCTCCAGGAAATCGGTGACAGGCTTGCCGGAATACGGGCAGGCGGCGTTGATTGACGGACCACCTGAAACCGGCTTCGCAGCAGAAACACCCCCGACTGGCCAAGGGCCGGACGGCAAGTCCTGCGCGTATGGGAAGGTGTCATACTCTACGGTCAATCCCATGGCGCGCCACTGTCTGACGATGGGATCAGAGAGCAGTTCCATGCAATAAGCCCGGTTCGCCTCTGACACCGGCAGCCCATATCCTATAATCCGCGCAGCAACGGGTGTGTAGAAGACGTCTGCCAGTGAATAGGCACCAAATAACGGGCCTTGGTCTGCCCCTGACACGCTCCTCGCATGTGCCCAGAGTGTTTCAATCCTCTCCAGGTCTGACAAAGTCGCCCCAGACGGCGTAAAGCCTTGCCACACGTTGCGCAGCTGCATGGCGCATTCTCCACGCAGGGCGCTGAAACCGGCTACCATTTCGGCGCATAGCCAGCGGGCTGTTGCCCGGGCTGCGGCATCCGAAGGCCACAACCCGGCATCGGGGTGGCGTTCGGCCAGGGTTTCGGCCATCGCCAGGCTTTCCCCCACAACCGTTCCATCCGGCATGCGCAGGGCAGGGACAAGGCGGGCAGGGGCCAGCGGTTCCATGTCTTGCGCCATGGTGCCGGAATAGAGGCCGATCATGTGGCTGCGATAGGGCAGGTTGAATTTCTCAAGCATCAACCAGCCGCGCATTGACCAGCTGGAGAAGAGGCGATCGCCGATATAAAGGTCATAAGTCATGCGCGGACGATGCCTCAGCTTTGCGGACCGGTAAATCAGTGATTTGTGTTGGACCTGTTCACGGAAGGTGATTGATCGATCCGACAGTCCACACGCCGCCGTTGACAGCAATATCCGTAACGGAAAGGTTGTCGATCCGATGCGCAAAGGTCTGCTGCCCGTCCAGACCAAGGGCGCGTTGTACTTGCGTTAGGATTACGCCGAAATGCGCGACGATCACCAGATCGCGGCCCGTATGCGCGGACATAAGCGCGTCGATCGCGGAATCGACCCGGTCGCGGACCTCATTCCAGCTTTCACCTTGCGGTGGGCGGACATCACCGGGGTTGTCCCAATAGGCAAAAGCCAGCTCGGGGTCTTCGGCTTCAATATCGGCAAACCCGCGAAGCTCCCACTGACCGAAATGGATTTCCCGCAGGTTCGGGTGATGTGGCAGACGGTGACGCTGGCCCTGAATGGCCGAAGCAGTGTCAATTGCACGCGACAGGTCGGACGAAATCACAAATGCATCGGGTGGCAAATGATCGTGCAGGCGCTTCAGCGCTGCTGTATCGCTTAGATCAGCAGGCAGATCGGACCAGCCAACCATCGTCTTTGCATGCGTAGGCCCATGGCGAACAAGATGCAGTCGCGTCACGGCAGCTGCCCTTTCAGGACCAACGGCAACCCGGCGGTCACTTGCACCACCAGATCAGCCTGTGCCGCAAGCGCGATGTTCAGCCGACCCTGCGCTTCGCGAAAGCGACGGGCAAGCGGGTTATCGGGAACAATACCGTGCCCGACCTCGTTCGACACGATCACTACCTGCGCTGTACATGCGCGCAGGGCCTTTAGCAGGTCAGTTTGGACTGCCCCCAGATCGGTTTCGGCCAGCAAATGATTGCTGACCCATAAAGTGGCGCAATCTACCAGACACACCTGATCCGAGGATAGGCTGGACAGCACCGGTCCCAGGTCAAGAGGCTCTTCAATCGTGGTCCAACCGCCGCCCCGCTGTACCAGATGGCGATCAACCTTCTGCCGCATCTCGTCATCAAACACTTGTGATGTCGCTAGGTAAACTCGATTTTTCCCAGTGGAAACAACGAGGTTCTCGGCAAATGCCGACTTGCCTGAAGCAGCTCCGCCCAGAATTAAGGTTAAATCTGACGCCACAGTACTTACCTAAAGATGATCCAATTAGTGCTGTTTTGCGTATCGGTCATAGGTCGGCATGGCAAGCCCGGCCAACGCCTGCAAATCAGGGGGAGAGGTTTATGGCACTGGACAACGCGACAGATTTTTCGATGTCCCGGCAAGCGATGAAGGCCGAGTTGCTGGATGCGGAAACGGAACTGAAGCTGGCCTATGCCTGGCGTGACCAGCGTGACGAACAGGCACTGCACCGCCTGATCACAGCGTATATGCGGCTGGCAATTTCGATGGCGGCCAAGTTCAAACGCTATGGCGCGCCGATGAATGACCTTATCCAGGAGGCCGGTCTGGGATTGATGAAGGCCGCAGACAAGTTCGACCCTGATCGTGGGGTGCGGTTTTCGACTTATGCGGTGTGGTGGATCAAGGCGAGTATTCAGGATTATGTGATGCGGAACTGGTCCATGGTGCGAACGGGGTCCACCTCGGCGCAGAAATCGCTGTTTTTCAACATGCGTCGGGTTCAGGCCCGCCTTGAACGCGAGGCCGCAACCGAAGGTCTTGAACTGGATCGCCACCAGCTGCATCAGATGATCGCCACGGAAATCGGGGTTCCTCTGCGCGACGTTGAACTGATGGAAGGTCGGCTGTCAGGGTCGGATTTTTCCCTGAACGCGGTGCAATCCGCCGACGAAGACGGGCGTGAATGGATCGATGCGCTGGAAGATGAACGCGAACAGGCCGCCGAAGCAGTTGAACACACCCACGACACCGAACAGTTGCGCCAGTGGTTGCTGATCGCGATGAACGCACTGAATGACCGCGAGCGGTTCATTGTGCGCGAACGCAAACTGCGCGAGCCTGCGCGGACACTGGAGAGTCTCGGCGTCGAGTTGGGACTGTCCAAGGAGCGGGTGCGACAGCTTGAGGCCGCAGCGTTCGCAAAAATGCGCAAGAACCTTGAAGCCCAGTCGAACGAGGTGCAACACTTCATCGCATGAAACAGCTTGCGATTCTTGCGTGTGTTCTGGGCCTTACGGTTACAGCGGCGCGACCCGGACTGGCGGAAGATCTTATTTCCGATGATGCGGCTCTCGCGATGCGGGATGCAGATGTAGTAATTCTGGGAGAGGTTCACGACAATCCCCGCCACCACCTCATTCAAGCCGAAGCGATAGTGGAAATCTCACCCTCGGCCGTTGTCTGGGAGATGGTCACCGAAGAAGGCGCGCAACGGCTGGCGCAAAAAGCCGTCTCCAACCCGGAAGAATTGAGCCGTATTCTGCAATGGGCAGAAAGTGGTTGGCCACCGCTCAGGCTGTATTATCCGGTGTTCAAGGCCTCCGGTGCGCCGGTTTACGGGGCCATGGTGCCGCGTGCTGCCGCGCGGGCTGCGATGGAACGCGGGGCCGCCACGGCGCTGGGTGCAGACGCGGCGCGCTATGGTTTGACTGTACCGCTGACGCCCGAGGAGCAGGAGGCGCGTGAGGCAGATCAAATGGCCGCGCATTGCGATGCTCTCCCACCCGAAATGTTACCCCAGATGGTCGCGATCCAGCGTTTGCGCGATGCGGTTCTTGCGCGCGCGGTGATGCGCGCGATGGAAGAAACCGGCGGCCCGGTTGCCGTGATCACTGGGAACGGGCATGCGCGCAAAGACCGAGGTATCCCGACATTTCTTGAACGCCTTCAACCCGGATGGAAGGTGGTCTCGGTCGGACAGTCCGAGGACGACATCATCGACGGTGACTTTGATATCGTAATCGACAGCCCCACAGTCGAGCGTGAAGATCCCTGTGCGGCGTTTCAGGTTCAGAATTAATCGCTGGAACAACCTGCTGGGCTTGCCTAATGTCGGGGCCGACCGGGACAGGAAGGGCTGAACATGCTGTCATCCAAACGCATTCTGCTGATCATCGGCGGCGGCATCGCGGCCTACAAATCGCTGGACCTGATCCGCAGGCTGCGTGAACGTGGCGCGGCCGTAACGCCTGTGCTGACGCGTGCGGCAGAGGAATTTGTAACACCTCTGTCCGTGTCTGCCCTTGCCTCAGAAAAGGTCTATGGCGATCTGTTCGATCTGACCGCCGAGGCCGAGATGGGTCATATCCAGCTGTCACGCTCTGCCGATCTGATCGTCGTGGCCCCCGCAACGGCGGACCTGATGGGCAAGATGGCCGGGGGGTTGGCAAATGACCTGGCATCGACCCTTCTGATGGCGACAGACACGCCTGTTCTGTGTGCGCCCGCGATGAATGTACGCATGTGGGAACACCCGGCGACTCGACGCAACCTGAAGCAGCTTCAAGCGGATGGCGTGCGCTTTGTTGGCCCAAACGAAGGTGATATGGCCTGCGGTGAATATGGGCCGGGACGCATGTCGGAACCGCTGGAAATCGTCGCGGCGGTTGAGGCGCAGCTTGCGGCAGGACCCTTGGTGGGAAAGCGCGTGCTGGTAACTTCGGGCCCGACGCATGAGCCGATTGATCCGGTCCGGTATATCGCGAACCGCTCTTCCGGGGCGCAGGGCTCGGCCGTGGCACAGGCGCTTGCGGATTTGGGGGCCGAGGTGATCTTTGTCACAGGCCCCGCAGACGTACCGCCTCCGGCGGGTGTGCAGGTCGTGCCGGTCGAGACCGCGCAACAGATGTCGGACGCGGTTGATGCGGCGCTTCCCGTCGACGCGGGCGTGTTTGCGGCTGCGGTGGCAGATTGGCGCGTGGCCAGTGCGTCGGACAAGAAGCTGAAGAAAAGCCGAGACGGGCTTCCGGTTCTGGAGTTTGCCGAGAACCCCGACATTCTCAAACGTGTCTCGCGGATGGAAAATGGGCGCCCACCTTTGGTTGTCGGCTTTGCGGCCGAGACCGATGACGTGATCGAACATGCTACCGCCAAGCGGCTGCGCAAAGGCTGTGACTGGATTGTTGCCAACGATGTCAGCTCTGCCACCGGGATCATGGGCGGGTCCGAGAATGCGGTTATCCTGATTTCGGACAGCGGAGCCGAGGAATGGCCGCGTATGGGCAAGGCCGAGGTTGCGCGGCGGTTGGCAAGCAGGATCGCGGACGCGTTGGCGGGCTGAAGGAAAGGCAAAACCATGGTTGCAATTCGAGTGATCCGCGAAGACGGGGCAGACCCCGCCGTGGCGCTTCCGTCTTACGAAACTGCGGGTGCTGCTGGCGCGGACGTGCGGGCCAACTTGCCCCAGGGGGCTTCGATCATGCTGGAGCCCGGACAGCGGGCGCTTGTTCCGACCGGTCTGCGCATTGAAATCCCGCAGGGATACGAGGTTCAGGTTCGTCCCCGCTCGGGCCTTGCACTGAAATACGGGATCACGCTGCCCAATACACCGGGCACTATCGACAGTGACTATCGCGGACCTCTGGGGGTAATCGTGATGAATGCCGGTCAGGAACCGTTCGAGATTGTCCATGGCGATCGTATCGCGCAGCTGGTAGTTGCCCCTGTCGTGCAGGCGGCATTCGAACTGGCTGAGGCATTGGGTGAAACAGATCGCGGGGCTGGCGGTTTCGGCTCGACCGGGCGCGGCTGATGTTGCTGGTTCTTGTTCTGGCAGCGGGGCTATGGGGCGTTGGCTATATCGCCGGCACGTCAAAAACCGCGCGCGTGGTGTCGGTGAGTGTGTTGTTGGTCGGGGTGATCCTGTCTCATCTGATCTTGCCGGATGGGCATCCTCTGCGCGAAGCAACCGGTGGGTCTGCGGCGCTGTGGCTGATCCTTGCAGGTTTCGCGGCCATCGTTTTGTTATATGGCCGTGTGCTGAAGGCCCTGCGTAACCGCGCAGTACAAGCATCCAAGCCGGAAACCACCATGCCCTCTGACCGTTTCACCGAAACCGAACTGAACCGGTATGCCCGTCACATTGTGCTGCGCGAATTGGGCGGGCCGGGTCAGAAAAAGTTGAAACAGGCCCGTGTTCTGGTGATCGGCGCGGGAGGTTTAGGCGCCCCGGCGCTGCAATATCTGGCGGCCGCAGGTGTGGGTACAATCGGGGTCATTGACGACGACATAGTCGAGAATGCGAACCTGCAGCGGCAGGTGATCCACCGCGATGCAGATATCGATATGCCCAAGGTCTTTTCCGCCCAGCAAGCTATGGAGGCGCAGAACCCGAATGTGGAGGTTCTGCCCTTTCATCGCAGATTAAGCGATGAAATCGCAGCAGATCTTTTTGCCGACTTCGATCTGATCCTTGACGGTACGGATAATTTTGAGACCCGGTACCTGGCAAACCGAACCGCCGCCGCGTTGGGCAAGCCACTGATTTCGGGGGCCTTGTCGCAGTGGGAAGGGCAGCTCAGCGTGTTTGACCCAGCCAATGGCAGCCCGTGCTATCAGTGTATCTTTCCCGAAGCCCCGGCCCCCGGTCTGGCCCCGTCCTGTTCCGAGGCTGGTGTGATTGGCCCATTGCCGGGCGTCGTCGGATCGATGATGGCGGTCGAGGCGATCAAGGTGATAACGGGCGCTGGCATGGCGCTGCGGGGCGAGATGCTGATCTACGACGCCCTATACGGTGAAAGCCGCAAGATCACGCTGACCCGCCGTGCCGATTGCCCCATTTGCGGTGCCGCAAGCAATTAACCTTTCTTAACGTGGGCTGGGGGTTCTGGAACACCCGGCCATGGCGAACTAGCTATTGGGTCAAAGGAGATCCGCATGACCAACCCGATCCTGTCCAACTGGACCACCCCATTCGAAATAGCCCCTTTCGCCGATATTTCGGACGAAGATTTTGCACCGGCTTTGGATCAGGCGATGACTGCGCATAACGCGCAGATCGACGCGATTGCAGCAAATGCAGAGGCCCCTACTTTCGCTAACACGGTCGAAGCCCTTGAGGCTGCGGGCGAGCAGCTGGACAAGGTTCTGTCGGTCTTCTTCACTGTTGCAGGCGCAGACAGCAACCCCAAGCGGGAAGAGTTGCAGCGCACGTTTTCCCCCAAGCTGTCGGCGCATTTCTCGGGAATTTCTTCGAACAAGGCGCTGTTTGAACGCGTTGCAAACCTTTGGGCGCGGCGCGAAAACCTGAACCTGACCGAGGAGCAGGCACGCGTTCTGATGCTGACCCATCGGGGTTTTGTTCGTGCAGGCGCGGCGTTGGACGGGGACGAAGACGCTCGTATGCAAGAAATCAAGTCGCGCCTCGCCTCGTTGGGGACGTCCTTTACCCAGAACCTGCTGGCGGATGAGCGGGATTGGTTCATGGATCTGACCGAACAAGATCTGCAGGGCCTGCCGGATTTCGTTGTGAATGCGGCACGGGCTGCTGGTGCGGAAAAGGGCGCCTTGGGGCCGGTTGTTACCCTCTCCCGGTCGCTGATCGTGCCGTTTCTTCAGTTTTCACCCCGTAGGGATCTGCGCGAAAAAGCCTATCGCGCCTGGGCTGCCCGCGGGGCGAATGGTGGCGAGACCGACAATCGCGACATCGCGGCTGAGATTCTGGGTTTGCGTGAGGAACGCGCCAAGCTGTTGGGCTATGACAACTTCGCCGATTACAAGCTGGAAACTGAAATGGCTCGTACTCCGGACCGGGTACGTGAGTTGTTGATGCAGGTGTGGGAACCTGCCAAGGCCCGTGCCGATGCGGACGCGGAATTCCTGACCCGGATGATGCAGGACGACGGTGTCAACGGCCCGCTGGAAGCATGGGACTGGCGCTATTACGCTGAAAAGCGGCGCAAGGCGGAACATGATCTGGATGAGGCGGAACTGAAACCCTACCTGCAACTGGACCGGATGATCGAGGCATCGTTTGCTTGTGCAAACCGCCTGTTCGGGCTGGAATTCAAGCCTTTGAACGTGCCGCTTTATCACCCTGATTGCCGCGCGTGGGAGGTTACGCGCAACGGTCGGCATGTCGCCGTGTTCATCGGTGACTACTTTGCACGGGGGTCAAAGCGATCAGGTGCCTGGTGCAGCGCGATGCGGGCACAGGCCAGATTCCCGAAAGAACAGGCACCGATTGTCATCAATGTCTGCAACTTCGCCAAGGGTGATCCGGCGCTGCTGTCTTATGACGATGCACGCACCCTGTTCCACGAGTTTGGCCACGCCTTGCACCAGATGCTGTCCAACGTGACCTATGAAAGCATCTCGGGGACTTCGGTTGCGCGCGATTTTGTCGAACTGCCCAGCCAGCTTTATGAACACTGGTTGGAAGTGCCCGAAGTTCTGGCCGAGTTTGCCACCCATGCCGAAACGGGCGAACCGATGCCGCAGGAGATGCTTGAAAAAGTGCTGAATGCCGCCAATTTCGACCAGGGGTTCCAGACGGTTGAATATGTCGCCTCGGCCCTTGTTGATCTGGCCTTCCACGATGGCGACGCCCCGGCAGACCCGATGGCAAAACAGGCCGAGGTTCTTGCCGGGTTGGGGATGCCGCAAGCCATTGGAATGCGCCATGCCACGCCCCACTTTGCGCATGTATTTGCAGGCGATGGCTATAGCTCGGGCTACTACAGCTATATGTGGTCCGAGGTGATGGATGCTGACGCCTTTGCCGCCTTCGAAGAAGCAGGTGGTGCCTTTGATCCTGAACGGGCCAAAGCGCTGGAAGACAATATCTTGTCCACCGGCGGTTCGCGCGAGGCAGAGGATCTGTATCTGGCGTTCCGGGGGCGATTGCCGGGAGTGGATGCCCTGTTGAAAGGCCGCGGTCTGATTGCGGCGTGACGTCAGTAGCCCAGCGTGCGGTCGACCAGGTGCACAAAGGGCTCGCCGGATTCCCCGCGCCGGATGTTTTCGCAAATGACCTGTGCGGCAGTGACCGGGCGGGTCTCGGACGCGATATGCGGGGTCACGGTGACATTCGGATGCGCCCAATAGGGGTGATTGGTGGGCAAGGGCTCGACACGGAACACATCCAGCGTTGCGTGGCCCACCTGGCCCGAGGTCAGGGCATCCAATAGCGCATCATCATCAATCAGCGGCCCGCGTCCCGGGTTGATGATACGCGCACCTTTGGGCAGCAGGGCCAGCGTTTCCGCATTCAGCGCGTTTTCAGTGGCAGGTGTATCGGGCAGCAACAAGACTACGATTTCGGCATGAGAAAGCGCCTGGCGCAGCCCTTCGGCACCATTCAGGCAGGTTACACCGGGGATGTCCTTGGCTGTACGGCTCCAGCCTAAGACCCGAAACTCAAGCGCGGTCAGCGCGCGGGCCACGGCTTCGCCCAATGCTCCAAGCCCCAGAATACAAACGTTGCGCTCTTGCGCCAGCGGTGGGACGTCTGGGGTCCAGACACCGTCCTGTACCGTGATGTGCCGGTCCATCCCCAGATGGTAGCGCAACACGTGGCCAACCACCCACTCGATCATGCCTTGCGTCAGACCGTGATCCACCATCCGCGCCAATGGAACGATCAGTGTTTCGTTACCCACGATTTTTTCGACACCGGCCCAAAGGCTCAGCACCGCTTTCAGGCGCGTGAAAGGTCTGAAATCCTGTACCCCTCCGTTTGGGGCGTAAACAACGTAATCGACCTGATCCGGTTCGAACTCGGTTCCTAGCTGGACGTCCAGACCCGCCTCATCAAGATATTGTGTCAGCAGCGGCTGATACACCGGCCAAAGGGCAGGCCGCGCGGAAAACAGGACGTTCACAGACATCAGAGCCCTTTCAGATCAACGGGGGCGGTGAATATGGGCGCTTTGGACGATGCCAAAGGCTGCCATCAGAACCAGCATGGCCGAGCCACCATAGCTGACCATTGGCAGTGGTACACCCACGACAGGGGCCATACCCATTACCATCGACATGTTGACGGCGAAAAACAGGAAGAAGTTCAACGCGATACCCAGCGTGACCAGAGATGAAAACCGGTCCTTGGTTGCCAGGGCCGTGACCATGCAGAAAACCAGAATCAAGGCATAAAGGGTCAACAGGGTCGTTCCCCCGACAAACCCGAACTCTTCGGCCAACGTCGTGAAAATGAAATCGGTATGCTTCTCGGGCAGGAAGTTCAGGCGGGACTGCGTGCCTTGCATGAAACCACGCCCGTTCCATCCCCCGGACCCCAAGGCAATCTTGGACTGGGTAATGTGGTATCCGGCCCCCAATGGGTCGGTGGACGGGTCCAGAAAGGTGTCGATGCGCCGAAACTGATAGTCCTTCAATAATTGCCAGTCGGTCCCACGGCTGTTGAACACAGCGGCGATCAGGCCCACGACAGCAGCAATAACGGCGGCAAAATAGGCCCAGTGAACCCCTGCCAGAAACATCAACCCACCTCCTGCGGCCAGAAGCAGGATGGATGTGCCAAGATCGGGCTGTTTCAGAACCAGCAAAGTAGGCAGGATGATCAGGACAACCGGGATAAGAACCCAAAGCGGACGAGACGTTTTGTGCGAGGGAAGCCAGTCGTAATAAGCTGCAAGCAACATGACCAGCGTGACTTTCATGACCTCTGAGGGTTGCAGGCGCATAAACCCAAGGTCGATCCAGCGCTGCGCACCCATGCCGATGGTGCCGAACAGTTCAACAAATACCAGCAAAGCCACCGAGCCGAGATAGGCCAGCACCGACATGTTGCGCCAGAACCAGATCGGAACCAGTGCGATGATGAACATCACTGTCAGGCCAAGCCCGAAACGTTCCATTTGCGGCTCGGCCCAGGGCGTCCACGAACCGCCCGCAACAGAATACAGCATCAGAAAGCCCGCGCTGGCGGTGCTGATCAGCAGCAACGTCAGCGGCCAGTTCATATACAGGAACTTGCGAAACCCCGACGGCGTGGATTTGACGGCATATTCAAGATAGCTCATGCACGGTCCTTTCCATCCGGTCGCGCCTTGGGGCGCTTGTCACCCTCCAGCCGTTTTTGCTGTTCCTTGATGCGTTCGCGGTCGGCGACGGGGTAGGCTTCAAGCGGCGGTGTGCCGTCATAAAGAGCTTGCAGCATGATGTCGCGTGCAACCGGGGCTGCGGCTGTGGACCCGCCGCCGCCATGCTCAACAACCACGGCCACGGCGTATTTTGGGTTGTCATACGGTGCAAAGCAAACGAACAGCGCGTGGTCGCGACGCTCCCACGGCAAGTCCTCGTTTCGGATCACGCCTGCGGCCCGTTCTGCTTTGGTGATGTTTCGAACCTGGCTGGTTCCGGTTTTCCCCGCCATCCGGAACTCATCCGCGATGATGCGGCTTCGATATGCCGTTCCCCGCCTGTCATTCGAGACCGAGAACATGGCCTTGCGGACCTGTTCCAGATTGTAAGAATTAAGGCCCAGTGGTTCTCCGGCGCCCGAGGGTTGTTCAACACCGTCGATCGAGCGTACCAGGCGCGGCGTGACTGCGCGACCGGTGGCGATGCGGGCTGCCATTACAGCCAGTTGCAACGGGGAAGCCAGCATGAAGCCCTGACCGATGGACGCGTTGGCCGTATCGCCCACAAGCCACTCCTGACCGTGCGTGCGCCGCTTCCATTCCTGATTGGGAGCCAGCCCATCTGCCACCGCCGACATCGGGATGTCATGCTTGACCCCCAGTCCCAATGTGCGGGCCATGTCAGAGATCTTGTCGATGCCAACCCGCAGAGCCACGTCATAGTAATAGACATCGCAGCTGCGTTTCAGCGAAAGGTTTAGGTCGACCGTCCCGTGCCCGCCACGCTTCCAGCAATGGAAACGACGGCTGCCGACCTTCAGGTGTCCGGGGCAGTACACGGTATTGCCGGGGGAAACTACGCCAGCTTCCAACGCGGCCAGCGCGGTGACCATCTTAAAGGTCGATCCCGGAGGATATGTGCCTTGCACGGATTTATTCGCCAGCGGTCGGTACTTGTCCTCTGTCAGTGCCCGGTAATCTGCGACCGAAATGCCACGAACAAAAAGGTTCGGATCGAAACTGGGTGCAGAGGCGACCGCACGCAAGTCACCGGTTTCGCAGTCTATGACAACTGCGGCCGCACTTTCACCCGCCAGTCGCGCCTGTGCATATTGTTGCAGATCAGCGTCGATGGACAGTTGCAGGTCTGCGCCGGGTTGTCCTTCCTGCCGGTCAAGCTCGCGCATGACGCGGCCCGTCGCGTTGACCTCGACCCGCTTTGCACCGGCCTTGCCGCGCAGTTCGATTTCCTGCTTGGCCTCAAGGCCAACCTTTCCAATCTGGAACCTTGGAATGCGCAATACCGGCTCAGGGTCTTCTATCTTGCTGAGGTCATAGTCGCTGACCGGGCCGACATAGCCCACGATATGTGCGAAATCCTCGTATCGTGGGTATTGCCGTGTCAGGCCGACCTCGGGCGTTACGCCCGGCAGCGCCGGAGCATTGACCGCAACCTTCGAGATATCCTCCCACGTAACCTGATCCGCCAGCGTCACCGGCAGAAACGGGGCCGAGCGGCGCATTTCAGTCCTGGCGCGCTCGATCTCATCTTCGTTCAGAGGGATCAGTTCCGACAGTTTGGCGATGACTTTTTCCACGTCATCGGCGTCTTCACGCACGATGACGATGCGATAGGAAGGTGAGTTCTGGCCGATGATCTGGCCGTTCCGGTCATAGATACGCCCACGGGTCGGCGGGATAAGCCGGATGTTGATACGGTTTTCTTCGGCCAACAGGCGGTATTCGTCGGCCTGTTCGACCTGCATGAACCGCATTCGTGCCGCCAGACCGCCTATGAACACCGCCTGTAGACCACCCAGCAACAGCGCTCTGCGTGGCAGGCGCTTATAGGCAAGGCCCTGGGATTTGGGTTTACGCTGTTTCATGCCCGGCTTCCCACAGCGCTGACATCAGCAGCGGATATGCGGCGAACCCCCAACGCGCTTTGGCTAAGCAGCACGACCAACGGGTAGACAGCGACCGTCAGCACAAGCTGAATCACGACCGGCCCCAATGCGGCCTGTTGCACGGACATCACCGATAGTACGACCCTGTTCATCAAAATGACCGCCGTGATCACAATGCCGACAGACATCCATTCTCCGGCAAATCCCGCATCCCTCATACCCAACGCCGCTGACCGCAAATAGGCCGACCCGACTACGGTCAGCGCGGCCAAAAGGCCCGGTGGACGTTGCAGTAGAAAGTCGGCCATCAGCATGACAAGCGCAACCAATACAGTCGGGACGTAATCGGGCCGCCGCAGCACCCAGGCAAAAGTCAGGGCAATCAGGACGTCGGGAAAAGGCCAGCGATCGGGTTGAGCGTCCAACGGCAACAGATGCAGAAACAGTACAGCAAATGCCAGCAAGGCATAAAGGCTGCGCATGGCCCAGATTTGCGAGGCCGGTCTATCCATCGCTGACCTCATCCGGGGTCAGCGCTGCCTCTGGGCGGGTAGGCCCGACGATACTGCCCGGATCCTGAATGGGCGGAGCCGAGTGAAACCGCAGAACCCTAAGAAATTCGAGCCTTTCGAAATCTGCCGACAAGCGGACCCTCAGGCGCCCCCCGGGATCTGCCGCGATTTGACCGATCAGCAGGCCCGCAGGAAAAACGCCGCCATCACCCGAAGTGATCACCCGGTCGCCGGGGCGAACCAACTCGCGGTTTTCAAGAAACTCCACCGCGGGTGCGGGGTTGTTGTCGCCTTTGATCAAAGCGGTTTGGCCAGAAGGCTGAATGGTTGCGGGAATGGCGCTGGTGGCGTCCGTCACAAGGATCACGCGTGCCGTGTCAGGGCCAACACCTGATATCCTGCCGACCAGGCCAATGCCGTCCATCGTGGCCCATCCATCCACGATCCCGTCACGCTCTCCGACATTCAGCAGAACGGATTGCCGGAATGGCGACCCGCTGTCGGCCATGACAACGCCGGTGATGTAGGTCAGACGAGGGTCAAGGCGGACATTGTTCAGATCCAGCAGTCGTGCGTTTTCCTGTTCAAGCTGCAAAGCAGCCTCTTTCCAGGCGCGCATCAGGCGCAGTTCGCTACGCAGTTCCCTGTTCTGTTCGCTCAGGCGCTGATAGCTTTGGAAGTCACGCACCAGATTGACGGCGGCAGTCACCGGGACCATGGCCCATTCCATAGATGGTACAACCGTATCCACGATTCGCGCGCGGAACCGTTCTACGCGCGGGCTGTCGATGCGCCACAGAAGGAAGATACCAAGCAGGCACAGCACAACAATCCCCAGCAACAAACGTCGCAGGGGGGTCGTGTACTCATCGCGCTGTGATCGGTCTTTTGCCACAGGTTACCTTCCCGTGCTGCTCGCGCCGATATAACCCTATCTTCCGAGGGTGCGCGCCTTAGCTTTCGTAGTCAATCGCGTGGCGCAGCTGTTTTTCATATTCCAGTGCTTTGCCGGTGCCCAAAGCCACACAATTCAGGCTTTCGTCCGCAATGGATACCGCCAGGCCGGTCTGTTCGCGTAGGGCCAGGTCCAAATCGCCCAGCAGCGCGCCGCCGCCGGTCAGCATCACACCACGGTCGACAATGTCCGCAGCCAAATCGGGGGGCGTTGTCTCAAGCGCGGTCATAACCGCCTCGCAGATCTGTTGCACGGGCTCTGACAGCGCTTCGGCCACCTGGGCCTGGCTGATCTCGATTTCCTTGGGCACGCCGTTCAACAGATCACGCCCCCGGATATGCATCGACTGACCGCGCCCGTCGTCGGGCATGCGGGCGGTACCAATGGTTGTCTTGATGCGTTCAGCCGTGGATTCACCTACCAGCAGGTTCTGCTGGCGACGCAGGTAGGAAATGATGGCCTCGTCCATCCGGTCACCACCAACGCGGACCGAACGGGCATAGACAATGTCTCCCAACGACAGAACAGCAACCTCGGTAGTGCCCCCGCCAATATCAACAACCATGTTGCCGGTCGGGTCGGTGATCGGCATGCCGGCCCCGATTGCGGCCGCAATCGGTTCGGCAATCAGGCCCGCGCGACGGGCACCTGCTGACAGGACCGACTGCCGAATTGCACGTTTTTCGACCGGGGTTGCGCCATGAGGAACGCAGACAATGATCTTGGGTTTCGAGAAGGTCGAGCGTTTGTGCACCTTGCGGATGAAGTGCTTGATCATTTCTTCGGCAGTATCAAAATCCGCGATCACACCTTCGCGCATGGGGCGGATGGCTTCGATCGAACCGGGCGTCCGACCCAGCATCAGCTTGGCATCTTCGCCAACTGCCAGAACTTTCTTCACACCGTCCTTGACGTGGTAGGCCACAACCGAAGGTTCAGACAGGATGACACCGCGCCCCTTGACGTAAACCAGCGTGTTTGCTGTTCCAAGGTCGATAGCCATGTCCGCTGTGAACAGGCCGCCCAGATTGCCAAAGATCCCCATGTTTTCCCTGATCCTGTAATGTCGGTTTTCTACTGCCCGCGACTCGACGGTTCCGGGACGGATGACTTATAGGGTGCCATCACGCCCGGTAAAAGGGCTGATTCCGCGACAATCAGCACCTTTCCGCCTTATTGAATGGGACTTTAGAAGGCAAAATGCTCTCTTATCAACACATTTACCACGCCGGGAATCTGGCGGATGTCCAAAAGCACGCTTTACTGGCGTGGGTGCTGGATTATCTGACACGCAAGGACAAGCCGCTCAGCTATATCGAAACGCATTCCGGGCGTGGGTTGTATCGGTTGGATGCAGACGAATCCATTCGGACAGGAGAGGCAGAGGCAGGGATCGGTCGCGCACAGCGGGAAGGGTGGTTCGGGCCCGACCACCCGATGGCGCAGGTCCTGAAGCAGGTAGAGGCCCGGTACGGCGACATGGCCTATCCAGGATCGCCGATGATTGCTGCGACTATGTTGCGGGAACAGGACAGTTTGCACCTCGCGGAACTGCACCCACAGGAATTTGCGGCCCTGTCGTTGGCGATGTCGCCGTTTGGGGCGAAAGTCTATCAGCAGGATGGGTTCGATCTGGCGCAGTCCTTGCTGCCTCCAGCTCCGCGCCGGGGCATGATGCTGATTGACCCCAGTTACGAGGTGAAAGCCGATTATGACCGCTTGCCCGGCATTATCGCCAAGCTGCACCGCAAGTGGAATGTGGGCGTGATTGCCCTTTGGTACCCGATCCTGACGGACAATCGACATGCTGGGATGACTGCGGCTCTCAAATCGCGAAACTACCCCAAAGCAATTTGCCACGAAGTGACATTCCCGCCTGCGCGTGAGGGGCACCGGATGATTGGGTCAGGTATGTTTGTTGTGAACGCGCCGTTCTGTATCGGCGACGAAATGAACCGCCTTTCCAAGCTTTTCGCGCAGCTTTAGCAGCAGACGAGACGCTGGTCGGGATAAAGCACCCAATCCATCACCGTGGGTCGTGTTGGATTTTCCGGGCAACCAAACTTGCGGTTGCCCGGATGATTTATGCAATCACGTCAGGTCTTTATAGCTGATCTCGCGCGCATCCGCGCCTGGTCCAGCTTTTTCACGGCGCACAATCAGGCGGTTGAGAGCGTGGATATAAGCCTTAGCTGACGCCACGACGGTGTCGGTGTTTGCCGACTGGCCGGTTGCGATCATTCCATCCTCTTCCAGGCGCACGGAAACCGTCGCCTGTGCGTCCGTGCCCTCGGTTACGGCATGAACCTGATAAAGCTGAAGGCGTGCCGTGTTGGGATAAATCGCACGGATCGCCTTAAAGGTCGCATCCACCGGGCCGTCGCCATGTTCAGTGGCGGTTTTGTCCACGCCTTCAACCTCCAGCTCGACCGTCGATTCCGCCTGACCACCCGTGCCGCAAGTCACCTTCATCGAAACCAGTTGCAGGTGGTCGTCAGCCTCGTCCAGCGTCATCAGTGCAATGAGATCGTCGTCGAACACCTCTTTCTTGCGATCTGCCAGATCCTTGAACCGGACAAAGATATCCTTGAGCTGGTTGTCGCCCACCTCAAACCCCAGCGTTTCGAGCTTGTCGCGCAAGGCTGCGCGGCCCGAATGTTTGCCAAGCGGCAAGGATGTTCCCGAAAGACCAATGTCCTCAGGACGCATGATTTCAAAGTTTTCGCGGTTTTTCAGCATCCCGTCCTGATGGATGCCACTTTCATGGGCAAAAGCGTTCTTGCCGACAATTGCCTTATTGAACTGCACCGGAAAGCCCGAGACCGTCGCAACCCGACGCGAGATGTGCATGATCTTAGTGGTGTCGATGCCAGTGTGCCACGGCATGATATCGTTGCGCGTGCGCAGTGCCATGACCACTTCTTCCAGCGCCGTATTGCCAGCGCGTTCGCCCAGGCCGTTGATGGTGCATTCAATCTGACGGGCACCACCTGCCACAGCGGCCAGCGAGTTCGCGGTCGCCATGCCAAGGTCATTGTGGCAATGGGTGGCAAAGACCACGTCATCCGCCCCCGGCACCGTTTCGATCAGACGCTTGATCAGGTCCGCGCTTTCCACCGGAGCGGTATAGCCCACCGTATCCGGGATGTTGATCGTGGTTGCCCCGGCCTTAATTGCGATCTCGATCACCTGGCACAGGTAATCCCATTCGGTTCGGGTCGCGTCCATCGGAGACCACTGCACGTTTTCGCACAGGTTGCGCGCGTGGCTGACCGTTTCGTGGATCTTGTCGGCCATCTCGTCCATCGTCAGGTTCGGAATGGCGCGATGCAGGGGTGAAGTGCCGATGAACGTGTGAATGCGGTTATTCTCGGCGTGTTTTACCGCCTCCCAGCAGCGGTCGATATCGGCAAAATTTGCGCGGGCCAGACCGCAGATACGGCTGTTCTTTGACCGCTGCGCGATCTCGGATACCGCTTTGAAGTCACCTTCGGATGCGATCGGAAAACCGGCTTCGATGATGTCGACGCCCATGTCGTCCAACAGCTCGGCAATTTCCAGCTTTTCATCATGGGTCATGGTGGCGCCAGGGCTCTGCTCGCCGTCGCGCAAAGTGGTATCGAAGATCAAGACGCGGTCTTGGTCGGTCACGTTGGTCATGGGGTTCTCTTTCTTCTTCTGTCCTAAAGCCTATGGCGCGCGGGCGTCCTCCTCTGAGCGGGCGCGCCGGATGGCACGCTCAGAGGCGGATTAGGATCAGTAGGCCACGCAGCGACGCACCGCGAAGGGCGGTGTCGACACAAGGGATATCTGCGCGGTTGATCATGGGATTGAGGTTATACAGAGCCCGCCGGGAATGAAAAGAACCAATTTGCAATACGCGAACTTCTGGCAACTGCCCGTGTTTAGACCACCTTGATTGTTCGCACTGCGCCGCTAGCTGATCACGGATGGAAACTGCATTGATAATTGGCGCTTCTGGCGGGATTGGCGCAGCCGTTACCAGACGGCTGGTTGAGCAGGGCGTTTCGGTCACGCGTTTGTCCCGGTCGGAAGAAGGCTTTGACATGACCGATCCGGACGGGGTGATGCTGAAGCTTGATAACCTACCAGGTCAGTTTGATCTGATTCTGGTGGCTTCGGGCGCCTTGGAGATAAACGGCGCTGTGCCGGAAAAAACCCTTCGGGCGATTTCAGCCAGTGCCATGATGGATCAGTTTGCGTTGAATGCCGTTGGTCCGGCATTGGTGCTAAGCCGCGCGTATCATCTGTTGCCGCGACATAGACGATCTGTATTCGCGGTGCTGTCGGCGCGGTTGGGATCAATCGGGGATAATCGAACAGGCGGCTGGATCAGCTACCGTGCGGCCAAGGCAGCGGTCAATCAGGTCGTCCGTACTGCCGCGATTGAATTGGCCCGAACACATAAACAGGCGATTTGCGTCGCCCTTCACCCCGGCACAGTAAAAACAGAGTTCACGAACAAATACCTGGGTCGTCATCCTGCCGTCGAACCTGAAGCAGCCGCCGATAACCTGTTGAACGTGATACGCGGGTTAACGCTCGCTGGTACCGGCGGGTTCTATGATTGGGCCGGTAAGCCGGTCCCGTGGTGAGCCTTCACCCGTCCGAGGTTCCGGTTGCCTCTGTATTTGCATCAGGGTTGGGTTGCGGGGCAGGGGTGTCAGCGTCGCTCTGCTGGTCCGAGGTCTGATCTGGCAACACGCCGTTTTCCCAGACACCGCTTTCCTCCTGGCCGTTGGCATAGCGCATCGTCCCACTGCCCTGCCGTTTGTTGTCGACAAAGCTGCCCTCATACACATCCCCGTTCGAGTAGGTGGCGGTACCCACGCCGTTGATTTTTCCGTCCGACCAGTCGCCCGTATACTTGAACCCGGCAGGGGTTATGATTTCCCCTTTGCCGTGCCGTTTTCCGTTCAGGAAATCACCGGTGTAGACCGTGCCATCGGAATAGGTCGCCTTGCCTTTGCCCTGACGCACGCCTTCAACCCAGTCGCCGTCATATACCGAGCCATCTGCGCGCGTAACCACACCCTTGCCGTGGCTTTGCGCGTTCTTGAACTGGCCTTTGTAGATCATACCATTGGTATAGGTGGCCGTGCCCTGACCCTCGATAACACCCGCGATCCATTCGCCTTCATAGGTCGATCCGTCCGGATAGGTGATGCTGCCGTTTCCTTCGGCCAGATCGGCAACGAAATCGCCGACATAGACAGAGCCATCCGGATAGGTCACTTCGCCAAGGCCTTCAATCTGCCCGGCGTTCCAGTCGCCGGTATACACAAAGCCGTCTGTTCCGGTGAACGTTCCTTTGCCGTGGCGGCGGTCGTCGACAAAATCGCCTTCGTACACATCCCCTTGGGCGTGGGTCACTTTGCCCTTGCCGTGACGGCGCCCTTCTAGAAGCTCGCCTTCGTATACGTCACCGTTGGAGTAGGTCAGGTTACCCATCCCGGTGATCTGGTCCCCGGACCAATCCCCTGAATACACCATCCCGTCTGGCATTGTCTGTGTGCCGGTGCCATCGCGCAAACCTGCGTTAACGTCGCCGTCGTAAACGCTGCCGTCGGCATATGTGATCTTTGCTTTGCCCTGCCGTTCACCGTCGACCCAGTCGCCATCATAGATGTATCCGTCGGGAAAACTCAGCACGCCTTTGCCATGTCGCTGGGCGTTCCTGAATTCACCCTCATAGCGCGTGCCGTTCGCGAATTCAGCAATGCCGGTGCCGTTGATTGATCCGTTCGACCAATCGCCATCGTAGCTGCTGCCATTGGCATAGATGATCTTGCCGCGCCCTTCGGGTTGACCCTTGGCGAACATGCCTTCGTAGACTGACCCGTCGGGGTAGTGTGTGGTACCCTGACCCTGAATTTCGCCTTCTACCCATTGCCCGGTGTATTCAAATCCGTTCGGCAGCCGATACGTTCCTGTCCCGTGCCGCAACCCGTTCTCATAAGTGCCTTCATAGACACCGCCAACTTCATCATCCTTGACGATGACGGTCCCGTCCTGCGCGAAAGCAGTGGCCGCTGTCAGGCTCATCCCCGCCGCCAAAATTGAGTTTCGGATCACGTTCATTTCTGGTCCTGTCTGCCCGGTCGTCGCTGGTGATATCTCTTTCGCAAAACTAAGGTACCGTTGCGGGCAGAGCAACGGCTTTTGCCGCATTGGTCTTTTACTCGCGCGGTGATCTGCTAAATGGCAATAGGACTTACGAGGCAAGAGGGCAGCATGGCCGACCGTTTCCGCATCACTCTGGCGCAACTGAACCCGACCGTTGGCGATATCGAAGGCAACGCGGCCAAGGCCGTTGCGGCATGGGAGCAAGGCAAGGCAGCGGGCGCGGATCTGGTGGCCTTCCCCGAGATGTTCATCACCGGCTACAACACGCAGGATCTGGTTCTCAAACCGGTATTCCACCGCGCAGCCATGGCTGCGGTCGAAGCGCTGGCCGCAAAATGCGCTGAAGGTCCTGCAATCGCCATTGGTGGTCCCTGGGTCGACGATGGAAAGCTGTACAACGCCTACCTGATCCTGAAGGGTGGCCGGATCACCAGCAAGGTTCTGAAGCACCACTTGCCGAATGAGACGGTGTTCGACGAAGTGCGCTTGTATGATGCGGGTCCATTGGGTGGGCCGTATTCGGTAGGGAATTTCCGGATTGGCAGCCCGATCTGCGAAGACAGCTGGCACCCGGACGTGGCAGAAACGCTGGAGGAAACCGGGGCCGAGTTTTTGTTGATCCCCAACGGGTCGCCTTATTTCCGGGATAAATACGATGTGCGACTGAACCATATGGTCGCGCGCGTGGTCGAAACCGGCTTGCCGCTGATCTACTTGAATATGGTTGGCGGGCAGGATGATCAGGTCTTTGACGGTGCCAGCTTTGGCCTGAACCCGGGCGGGGAACTGGCGTTCCGGATGCCTGTTTTTGACGAACTGCTCTCGCAAGTCGATCTTGAGCGCGGCGAAGACGGCTGGCGGATCGCATCAGGTGAAATCGTGCCTCAACCGGATGAGTGGGAGCAGGATTATCGCGCAATGGTGCAGTCCCTTCGCGACTATATGGGAAAAACCGGTTTCAAGAAGGCGCTGCTGGGCTTGTCCGGCGGGGTCGATTCCGCGCTGGTTGCGACCATTGCGGTCGATGCCATCGGGGCCGAAAATGTCCGCTGCGTGATGCTGCCGTCGGAATACACCAGCCAGGCCTCGCTTGACGATGCCGAGGCGGTCGCCAAAGCGCTGGGCGTGCATTATGACTACGTGCCGATCTCGGACAGCCGCGCAGCCGTCACCAGCACTTTGGCACCGCTGTTTGCAGGGCTGGATGAAGGGTTGACCGAAGAAAACATTCAATCCCGCCTGCGCGGGTTGCTGTTGATGGCGATCTCGAACAAGTTCGGCGAAATGCTGTTGACCACCGGCAACAAATCCGAGGTCGCCGTGGGCTATGCCACGATCTATGGCGACATGAACGGCGGCTATAATCCAATCAAGGATCTGTACAAGACCCGTGTGTTCGAAACCTGCCGCTGGCGCAATGCCAATCACCGAGACTGGATGATGGGCCCTGCAGGCGAAGTGATCCGTCCCTCTGTCATCGACAAACCGCCCAGTGCGGAACTGCGCGAAGATCAGAAAGACAGCGACAGCCTGCCGGATTACCCGGTGCTGGACGGAATACTTGAGATCCTGGTCGATCAGGACGGATCGATCGCGGATTGCGTCGCCGCCGGGTACAACGAAGCAGATGCGCAGCGGGTCGAACATCTGGTCTATATCAGCGAGTATAAACGGTTTCAGTCCGCCCCCGGTACGCGCCTGAGCAACCGCGCGTTCTGGCTGGACCGGCGGTATCCGATTGTGAATCGCTGGCGTGATCGCCCCTGATTGCCGCAATTCGTGCGCTGACTTGGAAACAGTAAAGTTTCCCTCCCTTTGATTGTTTTCCGATTTCTCGTTATGGGCCTGCCACGGGCGCGAAAACCGGCCTCTGACTTGTCGCAGTGACAACTTTCTGCCACATTTTAGCTTGAAAATTGCCCTATGTGGGGCGGGTGCGACGCAATTCTCAAAGTCGCGAGTTGATTTTGATGAAGTGTGACGCATCCGGGGTTGGATGTCTGAGTAAATGGTTTGGTTTTGACATGTATGAGGAATATCAAGGATCGCATCATGCTCTTTTGAAACGGCGGACGATGGAATCTCCGCCGCAGGAGCTGGATGAGGAAAAGCTGGAAGCGGCGATTGCCGGTGTCCTGAATGAACAGCGGCTGTCCGACGAACAGGCAGCGGCGTCGCTTCGGGCTGAGTTTCCAAGCTTGTTGCCGCAGAAGGACGTAACCGCGCAGACCGTGCAAAAAGACACCGGATTGACCGCGAAGCTGCGTCAGAAATGGGCGGAACTGTCCGGCGCAGCGTGATGTGCTGAGGATTTTCGTTGCCATTGGCGTCTGGGCCACAGGCGTAAAAATAGTGCCGACGTTGTGACAATTCGTGTTGCCAAACTTCTGGGTCTTGGTCCCCATACGGGTTCAGGCGACAGAGTATTGCGTATTTATGACGGCACCAAAACCGAACCCCGTAGAATCCGATCTTGCCCTTCCCAAATCTGTTGATGTTGTCGTTGTTGGCGGCGGCATAATCGGCGTTTCAACCGCGCTGGAACTGGCTGAACGCGGCGCTTCCGTCCTTTTGTGCGAAAAGGGGCAGATTGCAGCTGAACAAAGCTCGCGCAATTGGGGGTGGGTGCGTTTGGGCATGCGTGACCCCCGCGAAATTCCCCTGATGCAAGAGGCGTTGCGGATCTGGCAGACCCTTGATGCCCGCCTGGATGGCAATACCGGCTATGCGCAATCCGGCATTCTTTTCGGCGCGTCCGGCAAGCGGGGAGAAGTCAACCTGAAGCGTTGGATGTGCCATGTGGAAGGATTGCAGACCGGGGCAAAAATGGTGTCGGGACGCGAGTTGGCAGAGTTGTTGCACGGGCACGAAACCGGCCTGACATCTGCTCTGTACATGCCGCAGGACGGGCGGGCTGAACCGCAATGGGCCGCTCCGGCCATTGCCGAAGCCGCACGTCGTCTAGGTGCTGTGATCATGACAGGCTGCGCTGTGCGAAGTGTGGACATTCAGGATGGGCGTATTGCTGGTGTATTCACCGAACGCGGCAAGGTCGCCTGCGGGCGCGTGGTTTTGGCGGGGGGTGCGTGGTCGCGTCTGTTTGCGGGTAATGCAGGTATCAACCTGCCGCAGCTTAAGGTTCTGAACACAGTTCTGCGGACCTCTCCGGTGAAAGATGGGCCCGAAACTGCGCTATGGTCGGATGATTTTGCGATCCGAAAGCGCGCAGATGGCGGGCACACCATCGCGTCGGGACATCAGAACACGGTCGATATCGTGCCAGACAGTTTCCGGCTGGGGTTGCAGTTTCGTTTTGCCTTTGCGCAGGAATGGAAATCCCTGCGTTTTCGCTGGTCAAAACAGTGGGCTATCGAGGCCCGTCAGAACAGAAAATGGTTGCCGACCGACGTGACCCCGTTCGAGCTGTGCCGGGTTTTGGATCCTGAACCTTCGCAGAAGTTTTTGCGACAAGCCTGGGCCAGTGCACGAAAAGGGTTCCCTGCCTTGCAGGACAGTGAAATCGTCCAAAGTTGGGCGGGTATGATTGATGTTACCCCCGACGCCATTCCCGTAATCTCGGGCGTGGATGACATGCCGGGTATGTATATCGCCACGGGCTTTTCCGGCCACGGCTTTGGCATCGGGCCCGGCGCCGGCCGCCTGACGGCTGACCTTGTCACTGATTCAACCCCTTGTGTGGATCCGACCGCGTTCCGCCTGTCTCGGTTCACCGACGGCTCAAAGGTGCGACCGGATCCGGGTTACTAGGGGCTTAGCCCATCATCTGATAGCTGACCGGAACAAAGCGGAAGCCCTCGCCTCGTGTCTCGACAAAGCCCGCGGCAGGGAAGGGCATGTGATAGCCGACCATCGGCACCTTGTCGGCTGCCAGCATGCCAAGAACATTACGGCGCGCGGCTGTCGCGGCGGCCTTGTCCATGTCAAACCGAACCTCCCATTCCGGATGGGCAAAGGACCACACGTAATGGTTGGCCAAATCCGCTGTCAGCAGAAGGCGCTGTCCGTTGCTCTCCAGATGATAGACCGTATGGCCCGGAGTATGGCCGTGGGCCGCAACCGCAGTTATGCCCGACGCCACTTGCTCTCCATCACCGATAAAGCTCATCTTCTCGGCCAGCGGCGTGACTTTTGCGGCCACAAGATCACCGACATTGTTTCCGGCCTCTTGCGCGGACCAGAAATCGTATTCCGTTGCCGAGGTCACATAGCGTGCGTTGGAAAAGGTCGGTGCGCCATCCGTTGTCATGCCGCCAATATGGTCTGGATGCATATGGGTCAGCACGACAACGTCGATCTGATCCGGGCTGACACCTGCATCGGCCAAAGCGGCCTGAATGCCACCCTGCCCCAGACCGGTGTCGAACAACACCAGTTCCGATCCGGTGTTGACCAGTGAGGGGGTGAAGAAGAACTGGGCGGTGTCGGCGGGAATAAAGTTCTCTGCCGAAACCTTTGCGAAGTCTTCATCAGACGCGCCACCGCCAAAGATATCCTTGGCGCCGTCGCGCGGCAGGCTGCCATCCAGCAGGGTCGTGACGGTAAAGTCGCCGACCTTGAAGGATTTGGCGATGGTCGAGTTGGCCTTGGCGTCAGAGCCTGCGGCCAAAACCGGCGCTGCTGCCGTGGCAAACGGCAAGGCGGCAGCAGTTCCCAAGGCGGCACGGCGCGTAAGTTTGATTGTCATTATCGTTCTCCCTGTCAGAACACCTTTAGAAAAACTAGAACGTTGTGAGATTCTGACCAGATGTTACGACATCCACGTAGGGTGCATGGATGAACAATACGTGTTAATTTTTGTTCATGTCGCGATCGCAGAACAAAACCGTTCCAACGGATCAAAGCGTAGAAGATTTCCTTAATTCGGTCCAATCAGAACGTCGGGCCGAGGAGGCGCGCGCTCTGGATGAACTGTTTCGGGCCACCACCGGGTTTGATCCGGTCATGTGGGGTCCGTCGATGATAGGGTATGGCCGTTATCACTATCGCTACGCCTCGGGCCGAGAGGGCGAATTTCTGGCAACCGGATTTTCCCCGCGCAAGTCGGCGCTGGTGATTTATATCATGCCGGGTTACGCGGATTTTGGCGGCATTCTTGCCCGGTTGGGCAAGCACAAGCTGGGAAAGTCCTGCCTGTATGTGAACACGCTGGCGGATATCGACATGCAGGTTCTGTCGGAACTCATCCGCGCCGGGTTGGACGACCTTGGCAGGATATGGCCCGTGGAACCGCGTTGAATCACCTGAGGGATCAAGCGGCGGCTGGACAAAAACGCGCCCATGTGACAAGAGCCGCGCCAACAGGAGACACCCATGACAACCACCCGTTTCGCCCCGTCGCCCACCGGTTACATCCATGTGGGCAACCTGCGCACCGCCCTGATGAACTATCTGATCGCCCGCAAGGCGGGCGGTACGTTCATCCTGCGCATCGATGACACCGACCCCGAACGCTCGAAAGAGGAATATGTCGATGCCATCAAACAGGATCTTGAATGGCTGGGTTTGCACTGGGATCGTGTCGAGCGTCAATCCGAGCGTTTGGACCGCTACGCCGAAGCGGCTGACAAGTTGCGCGCGATGGGGCGGTTCTATGAAGCGTTTGAGACGCCGACCGAGCTGGACCTGAAGCGCAAGAAACAGCTGAACATGGGCAAGCCGCCGGTTTATGACCGCGCCGCGCTGAACCTGTCGGATGCCGAGAAGGATGCCTTGCGCGCGGAACGTGGCAACGGTGTCTGGCGTTTCAAGCTGGATCACGAACGGATCGAGTGGACCGACGGAATTCTGGGCGACATTTCGATCGATGCGGCCTCGGTCTCTGATCCGGTGCTGATCCGTGGTGATGGACAGGTACTTTATACGATTGCGTCGGTGGTGGATGACACCGAAATGGGCGTGACTGATGTCGTGCGCGGCTCGGACCACGTGACAAACACTGCGACCCAGATTCAGATCATCAAGGCACTGGGTGGGGATTGCCCGCGCTTTGCGCATCACTCGCTGCTGACCGGCCCGCAGGGCGAAGCACTGTCGAAACGCCTTGGTACGCTGGCCCTGCGCGATCTGCGTGAACAGGGTGTGCAGCCGATGGCACTGCTGAGCCTGATGGCGCGTCTGGGTTCGTCCGATCCGGTCGAGCTGCGCTCGGATATGGCCGAGTTGATCGACGGCTTTGACGTGAGCCGGTTTGGTGCCGCGCCGACCAAGTTCGACGTGCAGGACCTGTTCCCGCTGACCGCCAAATACCTGCAATCTCTGCCGCTGGCGAATGTGGCCGGTGCTGTCGCGGATGCCGGAGTGCCAGCCGAACTGGCTGAACCGTTCTGGGCCATGGCGCGGGAAAACATCACTACTTTGGCCGACCTCAAAAGGTGGTGGGATCTGTGCCGCGATGGTGCCGAGCCGTTGGTTGCGGATGAAGATCGCGAATTCATCGCTAAAGCCATGTCGCTGCTGCCCGAAGGCCCGTTTGATGGCGACACCTGGGGAGCCTGGACCAATGCCGTGAAAGAGGCAACAGGGCGCAAGGGGAAAGGTCTGTTCATGCCGCTGCGCAAGGCGTTGACCGGTGCCGAGCGTGGCCCTGAAATGGCTGCGTTGCTGCCACTGTTGCAGGTGATCCGCGCGCGCGGGTAAATCGATACTGTTCCAGCAAAAAGGGTCGTGCACAGGCGCGGCCCATATTTATTCCGGCTGTTCAATCCGGGCCGACAATCTGATCAGTCGATCATCAACGAAGTCATGTTCGGCTGGTTTCAGTTGTTGATGTCGTGGGTAACGGGGCTCGGCCCGGTCGTTCAGGATCGGGGCATCCCAGCCGCTGGTTGTTGCAAAGAACCGGTCTGCCCCTTCCTCTCCAAATGCCCGTAGATAGCCTTGCACGACAACGTCGATATAACTGAGCAACAAGGGATGGCGGTTGCTGGGCTTGTTGTGCCGACCTTGCGGGACGGCGTAGACCGCAATTTCAACTTCATGTGTCAGCGGATGTGAAACCGACCGGGTTGCCGGAATTCGGTCATAGGCCCATTCCCGTTCATCCAGCGCAGCCCAGTCGTTCTTGGGGACATGCGCGATCATGCCTTCGATCTCAGACTCCGGGTCCGGGACAGCCGTCAGGAACGCGACCGGGCGCAGATCAGTGTGTCGCCATGCACGTTTCCAACCCTTAAGCTTTGCCGGGCGGGGGTCGGGAAAATCATGGGTGGCGAGGTTCACAAGGCTTCCATAACCAAAGAAATAGGGGTCGGCCATGCGAGAGGTGTCCTTTGGGTCGATTGATGTATGTCAAACCGCTTTTTTCCGCGACATGCAATAAGGCTTCATCTTTTATTCAGGGAGGCCCTCATGCGGATTACCAAACGGACGAATATCGCTGTGCGCCTGTTGATGTATTGCGCCGCACACCCGGACCGGCTGGTCACCAAAGCCGAGATCGCCGAAGTCTGCAACATCTCGGAAAACCATCTGGCTCAGGTGATCAACCAGTTAAGCCAGTTGAATTACCTGAGCACTCAGCGCGGCCGCAACGGCGGTATGTCGTTGGCACGTCCAGCAAGCCAAATCCGGATCGGCGCGGTGTTCAGGCACGTAGAAGGGGCCTTGCCCATCGCCGAGTGTTTTGCGGATGCGGATAACACCTGTCCTTTGACCGATGCCTGTAGGCTGCGGCTGGCGTTGCAGGATGCGGCGGAAGTTTTTTATGCATCTCTGGACGAAGTGTCGTTGGATGCGCTGGTTTGTGACAACGACCCGTTGCTGAAGCTGTTGCAGCCCGTGGCCTGCATACGCTGATCTTAGTCGCTGGCCCGCAAAATTCGGGCTGGCCGGGCAGAGAGAGGGCGCAGTGCGAAGGCAAATCCTGCGCAGAGCGTGACGCCGACACCGGCCAGAACAATGCCAATGGCCGAAGACCAGATCACGGTAAAACCTGTGTCGAAGATATAGGTGGCCACAGCCCAGCCGCCCAGGATGCCAACCAGCAAGGCGACGCAACCCGCCGCGGCACCCAGCAGGACCGAGCGCAGTCCAAAACTGCGCAGGATGCGGCCACGGTCAGCCCCCAGCGTCTTGAGGATTGCCGCCTCGTATCTGCGAGCGGGTTCACCGGCGGCTGCCGCACCGATCAGAACCAGAAATCCGGTCAACAAAGACACGCCCGCGCCATACGAGGTAGCAGCGGCGATCCCTGCCAATAGGCCCGAAACACGGTCAATGGCGTCGCGCACACGGATGGCCGTGATGTTGGGGAACTGGCCCGCAAGATCTCGCAGAATAGCGGCCTCGGCCTGTTCTTCTGCATATACCGTCGCAATAAAGCTATGTGGTGCGCCCGCCAGCGCCGACGGGTTCATCGACATGACAAAACCCATACCCGCTGTGGAAAAATCCACCTCTCGGGTTGAGGTCAGCTCTGCGGTGATATCCCGCCCCAGGATGTTGACAGTTATCTGATCGCCGAGTTTCAGACCCATCTCTTCGGCTTCTTCGGCTGCAAAGCTGATCTGTGGTGCGCCAGAATAATCCTCGGCCCACCATTCCCCCGCTGTCACCCGTGCATTTGCCGGGGGTCGGGCTGAATAGGTGACGCCGCGATCTCCCTCCAGTACCCAATGATCTCCGGCTGCCTCGCGCGCGGGGCGGCCGTTTATCTGAGTGATGATCCCTCGCAGCATTGGTGCGCTTTCAATGCGGCTGACAGCAGGATCGGTTTGCAGCCGTTCGGTAAAACCGGGCATCTGGTCTTTTTGAATATCGACAAAGAAGTATGAAGGCGCCACTTCCGGCAGATTGCCGGAGATCGCATTGCGCAGCGTTCCGTCAATCTGCCCAACCGCCGCCAGCACTGACAAACCCAGGCCAAGCGACAAAACCACCGACCCCGCGCCTTCACGCGGATCAGAGATGGCGGACAAGGCCCATCGCAGGGCAGGGCGGCCCCGCGCCAAAGGTGTTCCGGCCCGTGCCAGTTTGCGAATGGCATAGGCTGCGAGCGCCAGCAGGATCAGTGCGCCCGCTAGTCCGCCACTGGTCCACAGGGTTAGGCGAGTTGATCCGCTGAACCAGGACGCAATCGCGATCAGGGACGCCAATCCAATCCCGGTTGCCACGACGTAAACCGCGCGTGGGATGGGACGAGCTGCGCTCAGCGCATCGCGAAACAGGGTTGCGGCGCGCACATCTTCGGTTCTGGCCAGCGGCCAGAGCGTGAACAGAAACGCTGTCAAAAGGCCATAGAGTGCGGCCTCGATCAGCGGTTGCGGATAGAGCGAGAACACCGCCGGAACCGGCAACCGGTATTCCAGCAGCGGCGCCAGCGAAAGCGGAGCCACCCCGCCCAGCACCAGCCCAATTAAAATGCCGGTCAGGGACAGCATTCCGATCTGAATCAGGTAAGTTTGAAAAATGGTAGCGCGATCCGCCCCTAATGTCCGCAATGTCGCAATGGTTTCCGTTTTCTGGCCCAGATAGGCCCGCACGGCGGCGGACACACCGATGCCACCGACGGCAAGCCCCGACAACCCGACAAGGACCAGAAAGGCACTCAGGCGGTTGACGAATTCCGATATGCCCGGCGCGCCGTTGCGTGCATCGCTCCAGCGCATCCCCGAGCCCTCAAGCGCGGCGCTGGCACGTGCGGACACCTCCGACAGGTTCGCGTTTTGGGGCAAGGTCAGCCGGTACCTGGTCGAAAAAAGCGTTCCGGGTTCCAGCAGGCCAGATGCCTGCAACGCTTGGGTACGCACCATTGTACGTGGCCCCAAGGCAAAACCAGCCGCGGCGCTGTCGGGTTCATTCCGAAGTGCGGCCATCAGAATGAACTCTTGCGTGCCTAGCGCGAAGTGATCACCGACCGACAAACCAAGCCGGTCGATCAGAACGGGTTCCATAACGGCACCGGGTAATCCGGCCCTGCCTTTCAGGGCGTCGCTCAGCGTGATATCCGGCTCCAGCTTAACCGATCCGACCAGCGGGTAAGCCTTATCCACAGATTTGACCTGGGTCAGCGCACGTTCCGGCCCGGTGTCGCGGGGTACAACCGCCATCGAGCGGAAATCGACAATCTCGGACACCTGCTCGGATGCCTGTTGCATCCAGAGGCGCTCGGCCTCAGTGGCAAAACGATAAGTGAACTCAAGCTCGGCATCGCCGCCCAGCAGGGATGCCCCTTCGCGGGTCAGCCCGGTCTGAATCGCTTGACGCACCGATCCGACAGCTGCGATGGCTGCGACGCCCAAGGCCAGACAGGCCAGAAAGATGCGAAATCCGCGCAGGCCCCCGCGCAGCTCTCGACGGGCCAGCCGCGCGGCGAGCCGAAGGCTCATTCTGCGGCCTCCTGCCGGGTCTCGTCGGCAATCCTGCCGTCGCGCAGCCGGATCACACGGTCACATCGTTCAGCCAGCGAACGGCTGTGCGTTACAAGAACCAGCGTCGCATCATATTTACGCCGAAGCCCGAACAGCAGATCGACAATCGCGGCACCGTTTGTTTCGTCCAGATTCCCGGTCGGTTCGTCCGCCAGCAAGATCTTGGGGCGTGATGCCGATGCGCGCGCCAGGGCAACTCGTTGCTGCTCGCCACCCGACAACTGTGCTGGGTAATGATCGCGGCGATGCGATAACCCCACGGCATTCAGTTCAGTTTCGGCCCGGTGAAACGCATCTTTGTGCCCTGCCAGTTCCAGCGGTGTCGCCACGTTTTCCAACGCGGTCATCGTTGGGATCAGGTGGAAATTCTGAAACACCACGCCCATGTTGTCGCGCCGAAACCGCGCCAGGGCGTCCTCGTCCATGCTTGTCAAATTCTGATCCAAGGCCAAGATTTGACCGCTTGTTGCCTGTTCTAACCCACCCATCAGCATCAACAGCGACGATTTTCCCGACCCCGATGGCCCGATCAGCCCCAGCGTTTCCCCCCTGTTCACGGTCAACGTAATGTCATGCAAAATATCGACCCGCCCGGCATTGCCATCCAGTGATAAAGCGGCATTCTGAAGAGCGAGAACAGCAGGCGTCATGGGTCTTCCCGATAAAGGAGCGGTTTTTGGGATATGGAGTGATCACCGTATTGCGCAAGGTTTTGATGGCAAGCCTATTTGTGTTCTGCGGTTTTGCGGCCACAGCCGAACAGGTGGCGATTGCAGCCCTTGGGGATTCGCTGACGCAAGGCTACGGGCTGGTGGAAGAGAATGGGTTTGTTCCCCAGCTTGACCGTTGGTTGCAGGCGCAGGGCGCAGATGTCCGGGTTATCAACGCCGGTGTCTCGGGCGATACAACGGCGGGTGGTGCCGCACGGGTGCAATGGACCCTGACACCGGATGTGGACGGAATGATCGTTGCCTTAGGCGGGAATGACGTGTTGCGCGGGATCGATCCTGCTGTTTCGCAAGCCAATCTGCGCAAGATCCTTGAGGTTGCACGCGATGCGAAGGTTCCTGTCTTGTTGATCGGAATGCAGGCGCCGGGCAACTACGGTGCTGAATACAAGCGGGCATTCGATGGCATGTACCCTGCGCTGGCGCAGGAGTTTGAAGTCCTGTTTTTCAGCAGTTTCTTCGAGGGGCTTGCAGCGGAGGGCGACCCCGCGGCCGTATCGCACTTCATGCAATCGGACGGCATTCATCCAAATGCGGCAGGGGTGGCGAAGATCGTCGACGCAATGGGTCCGTCCGTGCTGCAACTCGTGACGCAGGCGGGCGGGGAAGGTTAGCCATCCCCGTGATAGCGATCAGACGACCGTAACAACCGTTCCGATGGGGACCCGGTTATACAGATCGATGACATGTT
Organism: Ruegeria sp. BH8; assembly: GCF_056538065.1. NCBI lineage: Bacteria > Pseudomonadati > Pseudomonadota > Alphaproteobacteria > Rhodobacterales > Roseobacteraceae > Ruegeria > Ruegeria sp. BH8. Next base: position 227,063 of record NZ_JBQFSP010000002.1, read on the forward strand.
CATTCAGCATCCGAATACACCCGTTTGACACCGCCCTGCCTATGGTTTGTGGCTGTGTCGTGCCGTGGATTCGGAAATAGGTATCGACACCGTTCTGGAACAAATACATCGCGCGCGCGCCGAGAGGGTTATCCCCACCTCCCGGCTGGACATAGTCATTGTCCTTGAATTTTGCGTAGGCCACCGGATCGCGTTGGATCATCTCTTGGGTCGGGCGCCAGGTCGGCCATTCCTTCTTCACATCGATGGTAGCGGTGCCGGTGAATTCCAGACCTGCCTTGCCGACGCCGCAGCCATAGCGGATCGCTTTGCGTGGTTCGGTGACATAGTAAAGATAGAATGAACGGGGGGCGACCAGCAGCTGCCCGGGCAGAAACTGCTTTTTGATGCGCACGAATTGCGGTGTCGGATCATACTCGACCGCTTTCTTGGCGCTGGCAATGCCCGGCAGCAGCGTGGCCGCTGTTCCGGCCAGAAAAACTCGGCGTGTAAACATCGAAACCCTCATCAATTGACCAATGAAACCTAAGAGCCAGTTTCATCATGATATGTTATTTGGTCAATTCTGGGGCAAGCATCACGTATCCGTGATGTGATCAAACAGCCACCAAAACGGTAGCGGTTGAACAAAAGGGTGAGGGATTTCCCTCACCCTTTCAAGAGCTTATGCAAGCTGGATGTTGTCTGCGCTTTCGCGGCCGTCACGACCCGAACGCAGTTCGTACGTGACTTTCTGGTTGTCGGCCAGACCGGTGAGGCCCGAGCGTTCGACGGACGAGATGTGGACGAAGATGTCCTTGCCGCCATCTTCGGGCGCGATAAAGCCGTAGCCTTTGGTGGTGTTGAACCATTTTACGGTGCCTGCTGGCATATCCGTGTCTCCTGTTTGGTGCTGCCCACGGAGTTGCGGCAGCCTGGCGTCGTAGGTCTGGATCGATAGACTGAGCGCCGTAGAAGGAGACAGTAGGTCGAAATAGAAAAACGTTAGCACCTTGCATATGGCATTGAGGTAAGCCTGTGGCAAGAGTGGTTTGTACGGATTGTACAGGGGTCAGAGGGCAGAAAGCCCAATTTGTACAAGAATCCGCTGACGGGTTTGACGCCGTTTGATGGCATCCCGGGTGCTCTGATCACCCTGTCTGTTGATACGCGACGGTAGTGAAAAACCCGGACCCACACTTTTCCGGTCGGCCATGCGGAGCGGTCACCGCGTGCCATACCTGCGCGGGAGAGTGACACTTTTCTTGGTTGCAGGCACGTGGTCAGGACCAGTGTCATTCTGGCCGGTTGCGCGGGGCGTCTTCTCACAACCGACGGTTTTTATTCATTAATCACTATGTTTGGAAATTTCGCTATCCGGTGCTATACTATTTGGCAGCTGTGGGGGCGGATATGAAAGTTGTCTGTACGATAACCTTGTTGTGCTGGGCCGGAGCCGCGCAGGCCCTGACTGTTCCAAATGGGACAGAGGGTTCGATGCCGGGCGCGCGTGAAGGCGGGCTCAAATTCTACAACATGTTCGAATTTGAACACGAGCTGAAGGCTCCGGTCTTCGCGAAAGAGAACCCGCGCCGTAATGAAAGACGTCGTCGTCTTGTCGAGCTTGGAGGACCCAAGCATTTGCCCGAGATACTGACTGAACGGACAGAGGTCGTGGAGGAATCCGGGCCTGAGTTCTGCGAGCTGTGGTGCAATGAGCCCGGGTCCGAAGAAACGCCGGTGGACGTGAACGTCTCGGCCGTGCCGCTTCCGGCCAGTTGGCTGCTGCTGCTTGGTGCGCTGACGGGGCTGTTCGGTGTCGGACGGCTGCGTGGCAACCGGTTCGGGTAAGCGCCGCGTCTGCAACCATCCTTGAATGCTGTGATATGGGACACCGGGGGTCGGTGGAGCATGCGACCTGCGGCAGTTGCCTGCAAAGGCGCGTGTTAACCACTTGGTAGTCATACCTGCGCCACCTTGCGCGCATGAGTGATTATCGCCGCGTCCGCATTCCCGGAGCCAGATATTTCTTTACGGTTTCGCTGGCCGACCGGTCGTCAGACCTGTTGATCCGCGAGGTTGCACATCTGCGCGCGGCTTTTGCCGAAGCGCAGCGGGAGCGTCCGTTTTGGTGCGATGCGCTTGTGGTGTTGCCCGATCATCTGCACGCGGTGTGGACCTTGCCGCCGGGCGATGCGGATTATTCCACGCGGTGGGGTGCGATCAAAGCGCGGTTCACCATGCGCGTGAACAAGACAAACCGTAGGCCGGGCTTCAGCCCGGCACCGGTACCGACAGTTTTGCCCGTTGTGACATCCGGCAGATATGCCGGGCTGAAGCCCGGCCTACGGGCCAACAAACGCGAAGGGGCGGTTTGGCAGCGTCGGTTTTGGGAGCATACCATTCGGGACGAACGGGATTATCGTAATCATATGGCGTATTGTTGGGGGAACCCGGTCAAGCACGGGTTGGTGGAGCATCCAACCGATTGGCCGTATTCGTCGATTCATCGTGATATCCGCGCAGGCCGGGTTGATCCGGAATGGAGCGGCGGTGTGACAGACGGCGCATTCGGAGAGCCGTGATACAAAGAACACCCCCGTAGGCCGGGCTTCAGCCCGGCATCCACCATTCCCCTCAGATCGATTGAAGGGTTTTGAGGACATTCATCGGTGGATGTTGGTAAAGGTGTGGGTGTTTCGAGGGGTGCCGGGCTGAAGCCCGGCCTACCAGTTGGCGTCAGGGGTGCGAGTGCTCATCTTACGTTTGCTATTGGTATTTAGCATAAGTCGGATTGCATAGCGCGCTTGACTTTTTGAGTTGCTAGTACCCGTTGCTCGGAGCCCGGCTCTGAAGTCTGCCATTCGGTGAGCGCTTTGCGTATTTGACTCGAGCCAACAAGCTCGCAGCGCAATACCCAGTGCCCAATATTGAACGCGTTTTCAGTAAGGTTACCGCTGTTATCATCGTCTCTCCAAGCTTCAAGAAGGCCGATGTATGCCTCTTTCCTTTCCTGAAAACGACGCTCCTCATTCCGGGTTCTATTTGCAAGCCAACTTTGAACTAGAGTCGTTAACACAGAGCCAAGGCCAAATGCGCCAAGCAATGCAAGCCAATCCATTTGCGCCCTTTCTCATATTTGCGCGAACGCGCCCGTTATGCGGACGCTGCCTCGCGCCCGTTCGAAAATCGCTTTGCGATTTATCGAACGAACTTCTTATGCTTCAACCGCTTGGGCTCCAGCGCGTCCGGCCCGAGCCTCCGCTTTTTGTCCTCTTCGTAATCCTCGAAGTTGCCCTCGAACCATTCCACATGCGCGTCGCCTTCGAACGCCAGAATATGCGTACAAATCCGGTCGAGGAAGAAGCGGTCGTGTGAGATGACGACGGCGCAACCGGCGAAATCGACCAGCGCGTCTTCCAGTGCGCGCAGGGTTTCGACGTCGAGGTCGTTGGTGGGTTCGTCCAGCAGCAGGACGTTGCCGCCCTCTTTCAGCAGGCGGGCCATGTGGACGCGGTTACGCTCACCGCCAGAGAGCAGCGAGACCTTTTTCTGCTGGTCGCCGCCCTTGAAGTTGAAGGACGAGCAATAGGCGCGGGAGTTGACCTGCGCGTCGCCCAGTTGGATGATCTCGGCGCCGCCGGTGATCGCCTCCCACACGGTGTCGTTGTCTTTCAGGTCGTCGCGGGACTGGTCGACATAAGACAGCTCGACCGTGTCGCCCAGCGTGATGGTGCCGCTGTCGGGCTGTTCCTGACCGGTGAGCATCTTGAACAGCGTCGATTTACCGGCCCCGTTGGGGCCGATGACGCCGACGATGCCGCCGGGGGGCAGGGCAAAGTCCAGCCCTTCGATCAGTTGCTTGTCGCCCATGTGTTTCGACAGGCCCTCAACCTCGATCACCTTGCCGCCAAGGCGCTGGCCGTTGGGGATGACGATCTGGGCGCGGGTGAGTTTTTCGCGCTCGGACTGTTCGGCCAGCTCGTTATAGGCGTTGATCCGGGCCTTGGATTTGGCCTGACGGGCCTTCTGACCCTGACGCATCCATTCCAATTCGCGCTGCAGGGTTTTCTGCTTGGACTTGTCCTCGCGGGCTTCCTGCTCCAGCCGTTTGGCCTTTTGTTCCAGCCATGCGGAATAGTTGCCTTCGTACGGAATGCCGCGGCCGCGGTCGAGTTCGAGGATCCAGCCGGTGATGTCATCCAGGAAGTAACGGTCGTGGGTGACGATCAGGATGGTGCCCTTGTAGTCGATCAGGTGCTGTTGCAGCCATGCAATGGTCTCGGCGTCCAGGTGGTTGGTCGGTTCATCCAGGAGCAGCATGTCGGGCGCTTCCAACAACAGCTTGCACAGCGCCACGCGGCGTTTCTCACCCCCCGAGAGGTTGGCGATGTTGGCATCGTCCGGCGGGCAGCGCAGCGCTTCCATGCTGACGTCGATCTGGCTGTCGAGGTCCCAGAGGTTTTCCGCGTCGATCGCGTCCTGCAGGGTGGTCATTTCCTCCATCAGCTCGTCCGAGTAATTCTCGGCGATCTCCATGGCGATCTCGTTGAAGCGGTCGACCTTGGCCTTTTTCGCAGCCACGCCCAGCATCACGTTTTCGCGGACGGTGAGCGATTCATCCAATTGCGGTTCCTGCGGTAGGTAACCGACCTTGGCACCCTCGGCCGCCCAAGCCTCGCCAGTGAAGTCGGTGTCGAGGCCGGCCATGATCTTCATCAGCGTCGATTTACCCGCGCCGTTGACGCCGACAACACCGATTTTCACGCCGGGCAGAAAGCTGAGGTGGATGTTTTCAAAGCACTTCTTGCCACCGGGATAGGTCTTGGAGACACCCTGCATGTGGTAGACATATTGATAGGCGGCCATGTCGCGTCCTCTGGGTCGGGAAATTGGGTTGGGCGGTGTGATAGCGGATGCGGTGGGTGGGGGCAATGATGTGGTTCAACGATTGTAGCTTGGTTGGAAATGCTCCAAGTACTGGTTGATTAAAGTGGGAAGAAGCTCAGTGCGCGGCACGCCGTGTAAGTCATCTGGAACAAGATCTTGCTCAAAATTAAATGCAGTTTCACCAAAGTCAGATTGGATTCCAAATTCAGCGTCCAAGTAGTACTGCCAAACCACTGTTAAAAGGTCCTGTTGGGTTTTGATGTTAATGGCTTGCCCATCGAACGCGTCGTCTGTCAGCCCGAACCACTCCAAAACCTCATCTTTTGAGAATTTCCCAACCCTAAGCTCGGAATACACCTTTGGATTTTTAACTTTCAGTATGAGGAGACCGGGAATAAGCCACTTCGCATATTTACCACCCCATTCAGTATCCAGCCGAGGAGTAACTATGGCCAAGGTTGAAAGCCGTTCCAAGTCACGAAGGCTCAGGCTGCGCACAACTCTCTCTTTCTTAGTGTAGATATTAAGCAATTCAATGCCTTGAGTGTTTTTACAGTCTATACTGTCCGATATGTTTTGTAGATATTTTTGTAGTGTGGAATTTGACGACATTCGCGTTTCAATTGGTAGTTCAAACTGAAGATTAAAAAACTTTTGCAGGTACCCGTTAGAGTTTGTCTGTTCGCCATAACGGGCCCGAACACAGTTCTGCAGTTCGGTCAAATTCACACCAAGTATGAAATGCACGCCGGTGACATCGAAGAAGTGTTTTATTGTCTCTAGAAGAGATAACGCATAGTCGGGACGACAGCGGTCCAACTCGTCCACAACAATCACTAGTTTTTTAGTGGGTACTGCTTCAGCTCCGTTTGATGATTTGGGTTCAGTCAGATCAATGAGCGCGCGTCGAAATGCGTTCATCGCAGCGCGTTTTCCGTTTTCTCGTTTCCAGAAATCGGCCACAGCTCCGTCCAACTCGCCGGAAACGGTGTTGATAGCGGCCTCTGCCAAATCATCCGCTTTGGCGACTAGGCCTGCTGTGGCCACCGAAACCCCAGTGCGCACAAGCGCGCGGCCAAGTGCCGGAGCGACCTGCTTGGCCTGTTTCCAAGCTTTCTGAGCCGTTTTGTCATCTGCTTCTTGGAATCGATCGGCAATGGCCCCGGTCAAGGCAATCAAAGGATCATCCAAGAAATCATGTTTGAAGGCATCGAAATAAACGGTTTGAGTCGTATTCCCCTTTCGTTTCAGATGCTGGCCGACCCAACATTTCAGGAAGAAAGACTTACCAGAGCCCCACGCTCCGTCCAAAGCGATCACGAGTGGGTCGTCGATCCGTTCGACTAGTTCTGACAGTTTGTCTCCGGTTGGTTTGCGTGAGAGTTTGTCGTGTTCGTCAAACCCGTCTTCGTAGAGTTTGATTTTGGGTTCAGGGATGGTCAGGCGCATGTTTGGCTCCAATTCACAAATCAATCAGCATTACTTTTAGCGGCTGCCTCGGGAACGGCCAGACTGCTAGATGAGGGAAGTGCTAAATTCTCGGAGCCTTCGATGTCTTTGAAAGATCTCATTGCTGGTTGGGCGAAGCCAGGACGTGTCGAATGGATAGGCGTCAGGCCCGAGCGGCGGGTTGGGGTGGAGGTGGTGAGGGAGGCGGTGGTCTCGGCTGATGGCCTCGACGGCGACCGGGGCCGTGCGGGCAAGCGGGCGGTTTCTTTGATCCAACAGGAGCATCTAGCGGCGATTGGGTCTTATCTGGGGCAGGGACCCGTGGCCCCGGAAACCCTGCGGCGCAATCTGGTGGTTTCGGGGATCAATCTTGCCGCGCTCAAGGGGCGCGAGGTGCAGGTGGGCGAGGCTGTTTTGCGCTTTACCGTGATCTGTGCGCCGTGCAGCCGGATGGAAGAGGCGCTGGGCAAGGGCGGCTATTCTGCCGTGCGGGGGCATGGGGGATGGTGTGCCGAAGTTGTCAGGCCGGGGCGGGTTGCGCTGGGCGACGCCGTGCAACCGATTGATTGACAACGCGGCCCGGTTCTGAACATCAGCAGGGTATGGAGCGATACGACATCCCATACGCGCGGCCCGGGCAGGTCGTTGGGCTGTTCGGCGGGTCATTCGATCCGCCGCATCGGGGCCATGTGCATGTAACGCGTGAGGCGATGAAGGCCTTTGGTCTGGATCGGGTGTGGTGGCTGGTGTCACCCGGCAATCCGTTGAAAGAGCGGGGGCCTGCGCCGATTGCGCGGCGAATGGCGGCGGCGCGGCAGGTGATGCGGCATCCGAAAGTGGATGTGACAGATATCGAGGCGCTGGTCGGAACGCGGGCGACGGCGGACACTCTGACAGCGCTCAGGCGGCTTTACCCGCAGGTGCGGTTTGTCTGGCTGATGGGCGCGGATAATCTGGCGCAGTTTCATCGCTGGAAAGACTGGCGGCTGATCATGGACACAGTGCCGGTGGGCGTGGTGGCGCGGCCGGGCGAGCGGATCTCGGCCCGGATGTCGCCTGCGGCGCGGGTTTATGCGAAGTACCGGATCGACGGGCAGGCACGGCATCTTTTGGGGCAGGCACAGGCCCCGGCGTGGTGTTTCGTGAACGTGCCGATGATCGATGTCAGTTCGACCGAACTCCGGACGCGCGGCGAATGGGGCGCAGAAGTGTTGCCGGAATAGCCCCAACGGGCGCATAATCAAACACAGTGGTTGTGTGCTTTTGATCTGTAGGATTTTAATTCGGCTATGGCTGGTCGTTTTTCACGTCGTTTGTTTCTGGGGGGATTAGGGGCGTCCCTGATCCCGGCAGCGGGCCTTGCGCAGGCGCCGCTTGTATCGCTGAGGCCGCAGGCGCGTGGGGTCATATTAAGCGGTGCCGAGCGATTGGTGGCCGCAGCAGGCCTGAAAGGCGAAGTTGTGTTTGCGGTTGCGGATGTGGCGACCGGGGCGCAACTGGAAGTGTTTGGTGACGGCGCAAGTCTGCCCCCGGCCAGCGTTGGAAAGGCAATGACCGCGCTTTATGCGCTGGATGTTCTGGGGCCGGAACACCGGTTCGAAACTCGCCTGGTGGCGGATGGCCGGATCGAGAAGGGCGTTCTGCACGGCGATTTGATTCTGGTTGGGGGCGGCGACCCGCTGCTGGATACGGATGCGCTAGCCTCGATGGCGGCCAATCTGCGCGAGGCCGGGATTATCGAAGTGCGCGGCGCGTTCAAGGTTTATGACGGGGCGTTGCCTTATGTGTTCAGCATCGATCCCGGGCAGCCGGATCATGTGGGCTATAGCCCGGCCGTCAGCGGCATTTCCCTGAACTTCAATCGTGTCCATTTCGAATGGAAACGCGCAGGGAGTGGCTATGACATAACCATGGATGCCCGCAGCGCGCGTTATGTGCCTGCGGTGGATGTCTCGGCCATGCGGGTCGAGGATCGCAGCCTGCCGATCTATACCTATCAGGCAAGCGCGCGGCAGGATCGCTGGACCGTGGCCAAGGGCGCGCTGGGCAATGGCGGGGCCCGCTGGTTGCCGGTGCGCAAGCCCGCTTTGTACGCGGGTGATGTGTTTCGCACCTTGGCGCGGTCGAACGGGATCGTTTTGAAGCGTGTTCAGGTGACACGCCAGAGCGTGCGGGGTGTTGATCTTGTGGTGCATCGCAGCGACAGTTTGGACCATGTCCTGCGCGGGATGCTGAAATACTCGACCAACCTGACGGCCGAGATGGTCGGGCTGGCCGCGACCAGGGCGCGCGGTGTTGACCCGCACACCCTGGCGGAATCGGCAGCCGAGATGAACCGGTGGGCCGCCAGTCGTTTCGGCGTGACCGGGATCGCCATGGTCGATCATTCGGGACTGAGCGATGCCTCGCGCATGGTACCGGCGGATTTGGTTGCGGCCCTTGTTGCAACACAGAAGTCGGGGATGTTGCGACCCCTGATGAAACCTTTTGCACTGACCGACCGGGACGGGCGGCCCGTCAAGAACCACCCAATCAAGGTTGATGCCAAGACAGGGACATTGAACTTTGTATCCGGGTTGGGTGGTTTCCTGACAACTGCGGACGGGGTTGATCTGGCATTCGCGATATTCACCGCCGACGTGGACCATCGCGCAACGATCCCACGCGCGCAGCGTGAGCGCCCGGATGGCGCACGCAGCTGGAACAGCAGATCACGGAAATTGCAGCGCGCCTTGCTGGAGCGCTGGGGATCACTTTACGGAAGCTGAAACCTGAAACCGGCCTGAAGCGGGTGTCAGACGGTGTGGCGCGCCCGGGCCCCGCGCTCGATCGCGGCCGCGTGCAGGCGGTCGATGTCCAGCTCGTACCGGATTTCTTCCAGCAGGCGCAGTTCGGATTCGGCCAGCGTTCCGTCAGCGGCAGCGACGTCACAGGCCAGGGCATAGGCGGTTTCGTTCAGGCGTTCGGGCAGGTTGTCCCGGATCAGGCCGAACAGCGCATCCAGCCCGTCTTCCTGTTCGAACAGGTCAAACACGACCTGCGACACGTGGCGCATCCGGTCGATGTCGTACCCGGCGAAAACCGGCAACATGTTCACGGCGACCTCGATCTTGACCAGCTCGGCGGTTCGGATGGTTTCGTCGGAGGCCGAGATCGCAACCATGATCGCCACAAGGCAATCCTGTGGGGACATCGGGTGGGGAACTTGCTCGGTCATTCGGGGCATCCTGCTTGGGTGTTTCTGATCGCGCACGATATGAGGGGGGGCGGTGAGGTTCAACACCTAGCTCGTGATTTGAGGCGGAAAAGCAGGTTCTGGGGGTTAGGAATTCTGTTTAACCCCGGTCGGGCATAACCCGGAGGTGCCGGAGCATGGTTTTCTCTGAAGCATTTTTGTGGTCAATCCGTGCGAGATAGTTCTGTGCCCGCTCAACCGGGTCATATCTGTACTGGTCGGGGCCAAGAAACTTGCGTGCATTCAGATCTGCGGTACTCAGAAGGTCGAAATTCACCAGTTCCAGCCAGCAATTCCACCCTTCATCATATTCGCCGGCCCAATTGTTCGTGTAATACCTGACAAGCCGGTTCCGGATCGTATACCCGTGGCAATCGAACGCGAGCAAGCCATTGGTGACGTAGATGTGGCTTCCGGCAAACCCTTCGGCAGGGACAATTCTTTCTGCATAAAAACCGGGCAGGGGCGACATCTTCAGATAGACGCCAGCGAGTATGTGGCAGGCGCCATTGCCGAAGAATATACGGTCCGGAAGCGCCCACCTGCGCTCGGGGTCTTTCTTAACACCGGGTTTCATTCTGTACATGAGTTGCTTTCGCGCCTGGACGTGGAGGAAGAAGGGTCGTGTGCCTATTGGGAAAACTGACAGTCCTTGCGGGGTGGCGCCAGTGATCTGGTGCCGCAGGATCGCGAAAAGTGTTGCCTGTCATTGACTCATGCTGCACTGGCACAATAGGAGGGGCCGGTCGGGTTGCGTGGTGCAGCCGCGACCGTTTCCCCAATGGAGCACATTGAAATGTCTGAACTGCGCGAAACCGCGATGTCGTCCAAGGCCTGGCCCTTTGAAGAGGCGCGCCGGTTGCTTAAACGCTATCAGAAAGGTGCTCCGGAAAAGGGGTATGTGCTGTTTGAAACCGGATATGGCCCGTCGGGCCTGCCGCATATCGGCACGTTCGGCGAGGTGGCGCGGACCACGATGGTCAAGCGTGCCTTTGAGGCGCTGTCGGACATCCCGACCAAGCTGATCTGTTTCTCGGACGATCTGGACGGGATGCGGAAGGTGCCCAGCAACGTGCCGAACCCCGAGGCGTTGGAAGAGCATTTGCAGCGCCCGCTGACCTCGGTTCCTGATCCGTTTGGCGAGTATGACAGCTTTGGCGAGCACAACAACGCGATGCTGCGCCGGTTCCTTGATACCTTCGGGTTCGAATACGAGTTCTATTCGGCGCGCGACTTTTATCGCTCGGGCCAGTTCGACGAGATCCTGAAGCGTGCGGTTGAACGCTATGACGACGTGATGGCCATCATGTTGAAAAGCCTGCGGGAAGAACGCCAGCAGACCTATTCGATCTTCCTGCCGATCCACCCGGAAACCGGGCGGGTTCTGTATGTGCCGATGAAAAAGGTCTGCGCCGAGACCTACACCGTCACCTTCGATGATGAAGACGGCAAGGAATGGACGGTTCCCGTCACCGGCGGCAACGTGAAGCTGCAATGGAAGCCGGATTTCGGGGCGCGCTGGGCGGCACTGGGCGTTGATTTCGAGATGTACGGCAAGGAACACGCGACCAACGAAAAGATCTATGACGGGATCTGCCGGGCCTTGGGTGGCCGCGCGCCCGAGCATTTCAGCTATGAGCTGTTTCTGGACGAGAACGGACAGAAGATTTCGAAATCGTCGGGCAATGGTGTCTCGATTGACGAATGGCTGACCTATGCGCCGACCGAGTCGCTGGCTTATTTCATGTACCAAAAGCCCAAGACGGCCAAGCGGATGCATTTCGACGTGATCCCGAAAGCCTATGATGAGTATCATCAGCAGCTGCGCGCCTATCCGGGGCAGGACCTGAAGGCGCAGTTGAACAACCCGGTCTGGCATATCCACGGCGGCGACGTGCCGGAATCGACCCTGATCGTTCCCTTTGCGATGCTGCTGAATCTGGCATCGGTTTCCGGTGCCGAAGACAAGGAGGCGCTGTGGGGCTTTATTCGCCGCTATGCGCCCGAGGCAACGGCAGAGAGCCATCCCGATCTGGACAAGGCAGCCGGTTTCGCCGTGCGGTACTTCAACGATTTCGTCAAACCGACGCGTAAGCATCGCGCGCCGACGGATCAGGAGCGCGAGGCGCTGGAAGCGCTGAAGGCGGCGCTTGAGGCATATGATGGCCCGACCGAGGATGAAGCGTTGCAATCGGTGGTCTATGCCATCGGCCGCGAGCGGTTTGATCCAATGAAAGGGTGGTTCTCGGCGCTTTATGAGGTGCTGCTGGGGGCCTCGCAAGGGCCGCGTTTCGGGGGCTTTATCGCGCTTTACGGCGTGCCCGAGACCATCGCGCTGATCGACAAGGCACTGGCCGGAGAGCTGGTCTGATTTGACCTGAACCGGCATGGGGCTATCCTTGGAACAGGAGGTGGCCCCATGCGTCGACTACTGCTTGCATTATCCCTGAGCGCCGGGCTGGCGTCGGGCGCATTTGCGCAGAGTGCCGAGATCGAGGCCAATATCGCGGCACAGATACAGGCCTTCCGGGCGGATGACTTTGCGACCGCCTTCACCTTTGCCAGCCCCAGCATCCAGCGTCTGTTCCGAAACCCCGACAATTTCGGCGCGATGGTGCGCAATGGCTATCCCATGGTCTGGCGCCCCGCCGATGTGCGTTTTCTGGAACTGCGCGAGGTTGACGGCGCGCTGTGGCAGAAGGTGATGATTACGGACGGTAACGGGCGGGTGCATCTTCTGGACTATCAGATGATCCCGCTGACGGAAGGCTGGAAGATCAACGGGGTGCAACTGTTGGGTGCCGCTGACCCTGCGGCCTGAGGCAACACCACCGTCACGGTGAGATGAGCCGTGGTTAATTCCTTTTCGATATCCAGACTGTCGCGTTCGGGGCGGACCTGAACACGGGGTTTGAACGCGTCGCCGGATTTGCGCGGCGCGATTGGGAAAGGGTTTTCAATGAACAAGGCAATCACCGACGGCATCGTGTTCATGCCGCCTCAATTCGCGAATGGTCTGACGGTCTGGTCTGCGGGGGACGGAACGCCCGGGTCGCCCACATATGGCGGGTCCGGCACCGGGGTGTTTGTTCCGGCGGATGCGGATTTTGCCGGTTGCCTTGAAATCCTGAAGGTCAACACAACGCAGCAACTGCGTTACATGGGGCAGACGCCGATCCTGCCCGGTTGCTATTTGCAGATCAAAGCCCGGGTCAAGGCGATCAGTGGCCCGTTGCCGTCGGTGCGCATTGCAGCCTGGGCCGGTGGCGCGGGTGATGTGCATGTGGCCGGTGTTGTGGAACAGGGGCCTGCCACCCAGCTGTCGGGCTATGGCACGGTTCACGAGATCACCGCGATTGTCGGCACCGGCCAGCGCCCGGGCGTGGACATGCCCTGGGGGCTTGCCGCCCTTTACGGGCATTTCGGCCTGGATATCGAAGGGGCCAACGGCGCGCTGGTGCGTGTCGATGATCTTGAGATCACCGATGTCACCGGGTTCTTTCTGCGCGAGATGATCAGCCTGGTCGATGTGCGCGACTTTGGTGCCGTTGGTGATGGTGTGACGGATGACTCGGTTGCGTTTGAGGCGGCGGATCAGGCGGCCGGTGGCCGCCGGGTCTTTGTTCCGCAAGGCATCTATCACCTTGCGGAAAACACCAGCATCGATGCGGAGATTGAATTCGAAGGCACCGTTACCATGCCGGATGACAAGATGCTGTTGCTGACCAAGGATTTCCATCTGCCCGCATATATTGAGGCGTTCGGAGATGAGGAGCTGGCCTTCAAGAAGGCGTTTCAGGCGCTGCTGAACAACTCGGACCACGACTCGCTGGATCTGGGCGGGCGCAAGATTTCCGTTTCCGCGCCAATCGACATGGCCGCTGCGGTTCCCAACAAGCAAAGCGGCTTTTCCACGCGCCGCGTGATCCGCAACGGGCAGTTCGATGTCAAAAGCGGTACCGCCTGGGACACCGAAACCTTCACCTCTGTCGCTACTTATGACCCCTTGGACAAGACACGCCTGACCAATGTCGCCAATGTGGCCAATATTCCGGTAGGATCGCTGGTTGAAGGCAGTGGTGTCGGGCGTGAGGTTTACGTGCGCTCGAAAAACATAGGTGCCGGTGAGATAACCCTGAGTGCACCCATCTATGACGCCGCCGGTACCCAGACCTTTACCTTTCAGTCGTTCAAATACCTGCTGGATTTCAGCGGTTTCGATACGTTGCGGAAATTCGGCATGGAACAGATCGAGTTTCAGTGCAACAGCCGGTGCAGCGGTATTCGTCTGGCGGCCTCGGGCAGTACGTTTTCGTTGAAAGACTGTTTTATCAGTCGCCCGAAGGATCGGGGCCTGACCTCGACCGCGACGGGGTGCAAGGGGCTGCTGATCGACAATTGCCAGTTCCTGTCCTCAGAAGAAGCGCTTGACGTGACGGACCGGAATTCCATCGGGCTGAACACCAACTCGAACGATGTGAAGCTGCGTCACAATCAGGCGGTGCGGTTCAAGCATTTTGCCGTTCTGGGCGGCGGTACTAATTTGGTTCTGGGCAACCATTTCTTTCAGGGCGACGGCATCCCGCAGGGGGTCCGTACCGCGGGGCTGATCATGATCGGCACCTACAACACTTCGACCATTGCCGAGAACTATGTCGACAACTGCTTTATCGAATGGACCAACGAACGCGATGCGGCGCCGAATTATACCAGTGGTTTCTCGTTCAGTTCGATGAGCATCACGGACAATATCTTTTTCTCAAGCGATGCACCGGCCTGGTTCAGTTATATCATCATCCGCCCCTATGGCGCTGGCCATTACCTGAATGGCGTGACGGTGACCGGCAACAAGTTCCGCGCCACCAGCGGTTCGATTGAGCGGGCGGAACGGGTCGATACGTCTTTTGCCGATCTGGACAATAACAGGCATTCGAACGTGACCTACGAGAACAATACCTATCACGGGATTGGCAAGAGATCCTCGAACCCGCTGCGCATCCGCAGCCAACAGAACTCGGTCGCGAATGTCTGGACTGTTTCGGCAAACGGCGAATTGCCATTTGGCGGCAAGGCGCGCGGCTGCGACGGGGTCACTGCCATCGGGTCGCTGACCGGGGTGTTCAACAACCTTGTCTATTCGGCCCCTCATGTTCTGACCGAACAGGGGGTCAGTGGCGACAGTCTTATTCTGCGCTGGCCGGATCACCTGAAAGGCGAAGTCTCGGTCACGATGCGAATGGAGCGTTGAAACAGCGGCTGGCCGCCCATTCCGGGGTGGGCAGCCGCCTGACAAACGGGCGCAGAAAAGCGCTGATTGGCGCATCGGCAAGGAAATAGGCGACGTTTCAATCTGATGTGCTAGGCTTGGGGAAAGAAATGGAGAATCCCGATGCCGAAAATCGCCAAAAACGCCAGTGTTCAGACAGTTATCACCACGTTTGAAATGACGCCCGGCACCTGTCAGGACCTTTTGGAAGCGCTGACCGACGCCTATTCCGAGTTCATCTCGAAGCAGCCCGGCTTTGTTTCCGCGGGGCTTCATGTGAATGATGCGCAAACCCGGATCGCCAACTATTCGCAATGGCAACGCCGCGAGGATTTCCTGGCCATGCTGCGGACGCCCGAGATGCGAGACCGCAACCGCAAGATCAACGAGCTATGCAAGAGCTTTGAGCCGGTCATGTATGACGTTGCAGAGACATTTGGCTCTACCTGACCTGAATCAAAGCCTGCGGTGCATGTCTGTTTCAAAGTAAGTCTGCAAAACGGAGGCGCATGCTATGTATCACAACATTCTCGTTCCGATCTCTTTCGATGCTGAAAGAGATACGTCCGGGCCGTTGAAACTGGCCCGGGTTCTGGCCACGCCGGACGCGCAGGTCACATTGCTGCATGTGGTTGAGCATATTCCGAATTATGCAATCTCGTACATGCCGGCGGAATATCTGTCCGAGGCCCGAAAGGCGATTCAGTCAGAGCTTGATACGCTGGCGTCGCAATTGCCGAATGCCACGGGCGTGGTGGTCGAAGGGCACTCCGGCCGGACCATTCTGGATTGGGCCGAGGCGCATCACCCGGACCTGATCATCGTGGCCTCGCACCGGCCGGGGATGCAGGATCTGCTGCTGGGGTCAACCGCGTCCCATATCGTACGCCACGCCCCTTGCGCGGTACATGTGGTCCGGTAACGGTCGGACATCACCGGCAGTAAGCAAAATTGTGCCTGTGCGGGCGGTGGTTTTGGGCCGGGCCAGATTTTTTGAACCCGGTGGAACTGTGTTGCCTCGGCTTTGCCACATATTGCCCTTATGGGTCGGGGCATGTTGTTCAAGAAACCCTCGCAGGAAGCACCTGACCTGAACCCGCGCTCGGCCAGACGACACCAGCGCGCCGAGGCGGCGCGGCGGCAGGCGCTGTCCCCGCTGCGAATCCTGATCATGGTTCTGCTGCTGCCGCTGACGACCGTGCTGATTGCCACGGGCGTCTTTCTGCGCACCTCGGGCTATGAGCGGGACGAGGCGGTGATCCACCTGATCGCGCTGGCGGGGTGTGATGCGACACAGGCCATGGGGATCGGTCCGTTCCGCGCTGGGCAGCCGGGATATCATGAGCGCAACGACCCGGATGGTGACGGGGTGGCCTGCGGGTATGCCGAGCTGGAGCTGCCACGCGCGACCACCGTGCAGGCACAGGACCAGCCGAAGCCGCGCGAACGGTCGGTGGGAAGCGCCAAATTCGTGCGCCCCTGAATTCGGGGGAAGGGTCTAGCCTTTCATCGCCTGTAGCAGTTCCAACAACCCTTTGCGGTCGTCGTCACTGGCATAATCGCCGGTGGCCAGCCGTTCGGCGATACGCAGGCGCAGGCGTTCCTGTTGAGTGCGGACCTCTTCCCCGGCGGTTTCGGCCAGTGTCTTCATGATCACCGCCACGGCCTGTTGGCGCTTGGTGGTGGGGTTGGCGATGTAATCGACAAGGCTCTGCTGGCCGGAATCGAGGATGTTTTCGGCCAGTTCACGCAGTTGGTCGCCATTGGGCAGCAGCGGGGCGGGGGCCTGTTCGGGGGGCAGGATTTCCGGCAGGTTGCGTGGAACCTCGGCCAGGGCGTTCGCGCCATCGACAAAGGCTTCGGTGATCATCCGCGTGATCTTGATCGCGCGCGGGTCCTTGAACAGGGCCGAGGCGATGGCCACGCCGTAATCGGTATAGACCCACGGATTGACCCGCCGCCCGCCGCGGCCTTTGGGTTTTGATATCACATTCTGTGATTGCAAATCGGCAACCTCGGCATCGGTCAGCTGAAAGCGGTAGCCTTCGAACAGGTCGGTGTTTCGCGAGACGGCCTGATTGAAGGCGCTGACGGATTTTCCGTAGAACTGCGCCAGATCCTCGGCCAGCACCACACGGGTGCCGCGCACCCTGTGAATCGCACTTTGCACCTCATGCGTGCTGGGCAGGTTTTTCGGGTTCGTCATGGCAGCCGTTTGGAATCACAATTTGTGATTTCAAACGTGGAGGAGGGTGGGGCGGGGTGCAAGGGTGGAGTGTGGGGATCTCCTTGCCCTAAACCTGATAAACCGCGTGCTCAGCCGGGCGTATTGCGCAGATAGGCAAAGCGATAGGCAAGCGCGACGCCGCCTGCGCCGCCGACAATATTGCCGATCGTGACCCAGAACAGGTTGCCCATGGCCGCGCCCAAACCGAAATCGGCACCGGCAAGCGCGCCCTGCGGCAGCAGGTACATATTGGCGACCGAATGTTCGAGCCCCAAGAGGACAAACGCCGCTATGGGCCAGAGTACCGCCATGATCTTGCCCGCCGCTGTTCTGGCCGCGAAGCTCAGCCAGACGGCAAGGCAGACCAACGCGTTGCACAGAACGCCGCGCGCAAACGCCTGGGTGGCAGAGAGGTCGGCCTTGCCATTTGCGATTGCTGATGCGGTGGCCCCCATGGGCCCGTCAAACAAGCCGGTTGCAGCGAAGGCCAGAGCCAGCGCGATAGACCCGACCAAGTTCCCAAGGTACACGAGGCCCCAGTTGCGCAGCAGGGCGCGCGGCGAGATTTTCCGGTCCACCGCCGCGATAGTCATCAGGGCATTTCCAGTGAACAGCTCGGCCCCGCCGACGATCACAAGGATCAGGCCCAGCGAGAACACGACACCACCCAGAAACCGGGCCGGTCCGAATCCGGGGTCAACGCCGGTCATGACCATGGTGAAGGCGGCCGCGCCGAAACCGATGAACACGCCCGCGAGTATCGCCAGAGTCAGCGTCTGACCGACCGTGAGATGTGCCTTGGCAACGCCAGCGGTTTCAACCAGCTCGGCGATCTGGGCGGGTTTGTAGGCGTCTATGCCGGTTGGGTTCTGTGTTTGCATGGGACCCACTTTGCCGACGCATTCGCGTTTCGACATTGATTGGGATCAAGCATCCATCGGTGCAAAAACAACCGCACTGGGGGCGAGGCTGCAACCCTGAAGGGACAGCCGCCCGGATGCAGTGCGGTGTATGGTTGAAAATCGGCGCAAATCGCCGGTATCAATGCGAGATTTCGGGCCGTCGTGCTAGGGTACGCGCGGCGGGGCCGTTCCGGCCGTGTTACATGGCAATTTCGCCAGACGAGGGAGGAAAGTGATGTTTGCACGAATTACCCAATACAAAATGAAGCCCGGTACGCGCGAGGCGGCAACGGCGAAGATGAATGAATTGAAATCCGACATCATGGGTATGCCCGGCATGCACAGCTTTACCAACGTGATGAACGAGGATGGTTCAGGCTATGTGATCTCGGTGGTCGAAAGCGAGGCGACCTCGAACGCAAACGCGCCTAAAGTGGCCGAGCTGTGGGGCCATTTCGCCGAATTCATGGAAGGCCCACCGACGCCGGTTGGGTACGACGTGATTGCCCATTGGGATAAGGGGTAGCGGTTAGGGCGGGGATAGACCCGCCCTTTCTTTTATTTGGAGAGAACAGCGATTTGGACCTCATGTGGTCTGGCCAGGGTGTTCGGGTTCGTCATGGCAACCGCTTGGAAACACAATTTGTGAATTCAAACGTGGAGGAGTGCGCGCTGGGCTGCAAGGGTGGAGTGTGGGATGTGACTTACCTACTCAGGCAAACGCTCATAACTCTTTCCTTAGTATCACCGCCGTAACGGGTGTTGGACGGCAGTGCGATCCAGTCTCTGTGCCGATAACTCCAAAGAAACGGCCAATTCTCGCTGTTACACGCGACGCCATGTGGGGACTGGTAACCGTCGGAGCGTTCTCGAATGGACTTGAACAAAGACGAACGTTCTATGATGCGTAACTCGGATGCTTTCGCGTATCTTTTCATTTGCCATTGCACTTGCAGGTTTTGCAACGCGACCGGACCTATCACTGTAAGCATTGCGCCAACAATAATAGTCGGTATTTTTGCCTTGCCCGGCATGATCGCAGCGGCTGCGGCCACCAAAAACAGTAAAATCAACGCCGCAAAGAAAAAAACAAAAAGTCTCGCGGTTAAAGCATCTCCCAGTAAAAATAGGATTGAGGCGGGCCATACAGCGAGCGCCAGCATTCGTAAGCCGCTAAAGCTCGAATCTACTCCAAGTCCCCAGATGATCATCAAAAGGAGCACGAACCATAGCATTGATATACTTCTGCCGGGCGACGCTTCGCGCCATCCTGCGAGCACACTTACCCATACCCAAACCATTGCTAGGAGTGAAATTGTTCCGAGCAGTCCAACTACAATAAGAAGCGTGATCAAAAAACTTTCCTAAACCGATTGTCTAAGAAGATAGATTTCCTGCTTTGAGGCAAATTGCAACCGTCAGTTGCGTTTTAACCTACCTCTTCCGCCGCTTAACATTCCCACCCCTTTGCCCCGGCCGTCCAGCCGTAGACCGCCCACGCGATTTCACGGCATCTTCCGAGGCTTTCTCGACCGCCCATTGGCGGGCCATGGGGTCGTCGGCGATGGCCAGATCGACCGCTTCCAGGCGTTTGATTTCATCGCGGATGTTAGCGGCCTCTTCGAATTCCAGGTTCTCGGCGGCTTTGCGCATCTGGTCGCGCAGCCCGTTCAGGTGCGCCTCGAGATTGGCACCGTGCATCGGTTTGTCGATGGCGGCGGTGACGCGGTTCATGTCCACGTCGCCCTCATAAAGCCCGGCCAGAACATCCTCGACATTCTTTTTCACGGTCGCGGGCGTGATGCCGTGTTCCTCGTTATAGGCCATCTGCTTGGCGCGGCGGCGGTCGGTTTCGGCCAGCGCGCGTTCCATCGAACCGGTGATCTTGTCGGCATACATGATCACCCGGCCATCGGCGTTGCGCGCGGCGCGGCCGATGGTCTGGACCAGCGAGGTCTCGGACCGCAGAAAGCCTTCCTTGTCGGCGTCCAGAATGGCGACCAGCCCGCATTCGGGAATGTCGAGCCCTTCACGCAGCAGGTTGATGCCGACCAGCACGTCGAACGCGCCCAGACGCAGGTCGCGCAAAATCTCGATCCGTTCCAGCGTGTCGATATCGGAATGCATGTAGCGCACCTTGATACCCTGTTCGTGCAGGTATTCGGTCAGATCCTCGGCCATGCGTTTGGTCAGCGTCGTGACCAATGTGCGATAGCCATCGGCGGCGACCTTGCGCACCTCGTCCAGCAGGTCGTCGACCTGCATCGACACGGGGCGGATTTCGACCTGCGGGTCCAGCAGGCCGGTGGGGCGGATCACCTGTTCGGTGAAGACGCCGCCGGTCTGGTCCAGCTCCCACGCGGCGGGGGTGGCCGAGACGAAGACGGATTGCGGGCGCATGGCATCCCATTCCTCGAACTTCAGGGGCCGGTTGTCCATGCAGGACGGCAGGCGGAACCCGTGTTCGGCCAGCGTGAACTTGCGCCGGTAGTCGCCCCGGTACATGCCGCCGATCTGCGGCACGCTGACATGGGATTCGTCGGCAAAGACAATGGCGTTGTCGGGGATGAATTCGAACAGGGTCGGGGGCGGCTCGCCCGGCGCGCGGCCGGTCAGATAGCGCGAATAGTTCTCGATCCCGTTGCAGACGCCGGTGGCCTCGAGCATTTCCAGATCGAAATTGGTGCGCTGTTCCAGCCGCTGCGCCTCGAGCAGTTTGCCTTCGCCGACCAGCTGGTCGAGGCGCGTCCGCAGTTCTTTTTTGATCCCGATGATGGCCTGCTGCATCGTCGGTTTCGGCGTCACGTAGTGGGAGTTCGCATAGACCCGGATATGGTCCATCGTGTCGGTTTTTTCGCCGGTCAACGGGTCGAATTCGGTGACCTGTTCCAGTTCCTCGCCGAAGAAGGACAGT
Organism: Ruegeria sp. BH8; assembly: GCF_056538065.1. Classification (NCBI taxonomy): domain Bacteria; kingdom Pseudomonadati; phylum Pseudomonadota; class Alphaproteobacteria; order Rhodobacterales; family Roseobacteraceae; genus Ruegeria; species Ruegeria sp. BH8. The sequence goes on from NZ_JBQFSP010000002.1 coordinate 247,925, forward strand.
TTCCAGGCGCGGTCTTCGAGGTGGGCGGGCCAGATTTCCAAACTGTCGCCCCGCACCCGGAACGAGCCGCGCTGAAACCCCTGATCGTTACGGCGGTATTGCTGGGCCACCAGATCGGCCATCACCTGCCGCTGGTCGTATTCGTGACCGACCTTCAGATCCTGCGTCATCGCCCCGTAGGTTTCGACCGAGCCGATACCGTAGATGCAGCTGACCGAGGCGACGATGATCACGTCATCGCGTTCCAGCAACGCCCGCGTGGCCGAGTGGCGCATCCGGTCGATCTGTTCGTTGATCTGGGATTCTTTTTCTATGTAGGTGTCAGAGCGCGGCACATAGGCCTCGGGCTGGTAATAGTCGTAATAGGACACGAAATATTCCACCGAGTTTTCGGGGAAGAAGCCCTTGAATTCACCGTATAACTGCGCCGCCAGCGTCTTGTTGGGGGCCAGGATGATGGCGGGGCGCTGGGTTTCCTCGATCACCTTGGCCATGGTGAAGGTCTTGCCCGTTCCGGTCGCGCCCAGCAGCACCTGATCGCGTTCCCCGTCCAGCACGCCGCCTGCCAGTTCCTTGATCGCCGTGGGCTGATCGCCCGCCGGGTTGAATTCGGTATGCATCACGAATTGTCGGCCGCCTTCCAGTTTCAGGCGCGCGCGCACGTCTTCGGCGGTCAGTTGGGTCTTGTCGGAATGGGCGTAAGGCATTGGCAGGCTCCGGGCGTCAGGCCCTTACATTTGTTCTTATTTTGTCCAACTGCAAGGGCCGATCCGGATTCATTGCCCGCTATGCGGTCTGAGGCCGTGCGACGGGTGAGATGGCGTGATGTTCTTGCGTACGTTTGGCGCGACCCTATCCCAGCCTGATGACAGATTCTGGCATGAGTTCGCAGGCGAGGGCCGCGACAATTGCAATCTTGCCCCCGGGCGCGCTCTGACGCATAAACGGGCTCAGCCAAGTGAGTACGGAGAGGCGACATGCGCGCACGGATCTACCAGCCCGCAAGAAATGCGATGACCTCGGGGATGGCCAAGACCCGCAAATGGGTTCTGGAATACGCCCCGGCCTCGGCGCGCGAGGTTGATCCGCTGATGGGCTGGACGTCGTCCAGTGACACGCAGGCTCAGGTACGCCTGAAGTTCGACACGCGGGAAGAGGCGCTGGATTATGCCAAGGCCCACGGTATCGATGCGCAGGTCAGCGAGCCGCACAAGCGCAAGCCCAATCTGCGCGCGCGGGGCTATGGCGAGAATTTCGCAACCGACCGGCGTGGCCCCTGGACGCACTGAATGATCGAAATCCGCGAGGCTGACCCGACATCGGACGTATTGCGCCCGATTGTCGAGGCGCATTTTGCCCATGGCGAAACGGCGGGACCTGCGGAAAGCAACCACACGATGGACGCCAAAGCACTGGCTGCCCCGGGGGTGCGGTTCTGGGCCATTTTTGACGGACAGCAGCCATTGGGATGCGGTGCGCTGAAAGCGCTGCCCGATGGAACCGCCGAAGTGAAATCGGTGCATATTCTGGCGCAGGCAAGAGGGCGCGGGCTGGCGCGCGTGCTGATGGTGCATCTGGCTGAACAGGCTGGCGCAGAGGGGTGCGAGGCTTTGGTTCTTGAGACCGGGGCGAGCCATCTTCGCGAATATGATGCCGCCCGCAAGCTGTATGAGTCGCTGGGATATTCCTATTGCGGGCCTATCTTTGGATATGTTGATGATCCCAACAGCGCATTCATGCGCTTGCCTCTTGAACCCCGCGGGTAAAAACCGCAAGAAGGGCGCAGCGGTCCCTTAGCTCAACTGGATAGAGCAGCTGACTTCTAATCAGCAGGTTGAGGGTTCGAGTCCTTCAGGGATCGCCATTTGCAAACCAGATCTATACCGGACATGCGCCTGCTTTGGTCGGCGCGTCGTGATCTTGTGGCTGTTTGGTGTGGTATGAGGGGCTGGACGAGGGGGTCATGCCAGCCCCTCTAAGGGGGTCACAGAGTGGTAGTATGTGTTCCTTACGTACAATCTAACGTGATTCACCGTGCGGCGATATTGGGGGATTCCCGTAGGTTGGCATTTGCGCGGAAATATGCGTGTCAGGCAGTGCAATCCTGTTGAGATCAGACCGGGTTTTTGCGCGGTATTCGTGTTGAGGCTGTAGAAGCCGCTGGCAAATCCGGGGGTGATGCAAAAAATATATTGCAACCGGTTGCAAAGAAAATCATTGTTACGCACAACAACAAGATTCGGGAGAGCTGCATGTTGAGGGTCGGATTGCTGGGTGCCGGGCGTATTGGGCGCGTTCATGCGCAGGCCATATCTTCCCATCCGGGAAGCAGGCTGTGTGCGGTATCCGATGCGCTGCCCGAGGCGGCGAACAGCCTCGCGGATGAATATGGGGCCGAGGCACGCAGTTCAGAAGAAATTATCGCTGATCCCGAAATTGACGCGGTTCTGATTGCAACGCCGACGGATACGCATTCCGACCTGATCGAGGCGGCCACGGGCGCTGGCAAAGCCGTTCTGTGCGAAAAGCCCGTCGATCTGAGCCTTCAGAGGGCACAGGACTGTCTGACAGCCGTCGCGGGGCGCGGCAAACCTGTCATGATCGGGTTTAACCGGCGGTTCGATCCTAATTTTGCGGCTTTAAAGGCCGGTTTGGACGCAGGTGAAATCGGCAAGGCCGAACTGTTGTCGATCACGTCATTTGACCCGGCCCCGCCACCGGTCAGCTACGTAAAAGTGTCCGGAGGACTGTTTCGGGACATGATGATCCACGATTTCGACATGGCGAACTTTCTGATGGGGGATGTGCCCCAGACCGTCACAGCGGTGGGATCGTCGCTTGTGGATGCAGAGATCGGCGCAGCAGGCGATGTGGACACGGCCGTGGTCACAATGACTTACGCAGACGGCCGGATTGCGGTCATCAAGAACTCGCGCCGGGCGGCCTATGGGTATGACCAGCGGGTCGAGTTGCTGGGCTCGGAAGGGTTGTTGCAGGCGCATAACATGCTGGAAAACACCGTCGTGAAATCGACGGCGGATGGCGTTGTGGGCGCGAAGCCGACTTATTTCTTTCTGGAACGCTACATGCCGGCCTACCGCGTGGAATGGGCCGCATTTGTTGATGCTGTCGGCGGCGGTTCCGACGTTCCCGTCACGTTGCAGGATGGTGTGGCAGCGCTGGCGATGGCCGAGGCCGCGACCCTGTCAGCGCAGACGGGAATGCCCGTCCGGATGGAGGAAATTTTGAAACCGGTTGCAAAATGACCAAAATTCTTCAAACTAACGACAGCTCGGCCCTGAGCCGCAGCCACTGAGATTCGGCACAGCCGGATGATTGGGGCCGGTACCCCAACAGAAGATCAGACTGAACCAATGGGAGGAAACTGAAATGAAGAAATTCGTTAAAGGTGCACTTGCCGCAGGGGCACTGGCCCTGGCGACGCCCGCTCTTGCGCAGGACATCGTGGTCGTATCGCATGGCCAGGCCAATGACGCATTCTGGAACGTCGTGAAGAACGGTGTTGAGCAGGCTGGCAAGGATGTCGGTGTGAATGTGGAATACCGCGCGCCGGAAACCTTCGACATGGTGGCCATGTCGCAGCTGATCGACGCTGCCGTGAACCAGGAGCCCGATGGCCTGATCGTTTCGATCCCGGATGCGGATGCGCTTGGCCCGTCAATCGAACGCGCCGTTGCCGCAGGCATCCCGGTGATCTCGATCAACTCGGGGTCGGATGTGTCGAAACAGCTGGGTGCGTTGCTGCACGTGGGTCAGGACGAGTTTGACGCCGGGAAAGCTGCGGGCGAACAACTGGCTTCGATGGGGGGCAAAACCGCGATCTGTGTGAACCACGAAGTGGGCAACGTTGCGCTGGACCTGCGTTGTGCAGGTTTCGCGGAAGGCTTTGGCGGTAATGTCGAAGTTCTGCCGACCTCGAACGATCCGTCGGAAATCGAGTCGAAAGTCTCGGCTGCTCTGGCCGCTAACGAAGCCGTCGATACGGTTATGGCGCTGGGTGCAAGCTCGGCCGGAGAGCCGACTGTTGCCGCTGTCAAAGCATCGGGCCGTGACGTGAATGTTGCGTCCTTCGACCTGTCGGCCAACTTCCTGCAATCGATTGCGGATGGCGACGCGGCCTTTGCCATCGACCAGCAGCAGTATCTGCAAGGGTACCTGTCGGTGAACTTCATGGGCCTGCACGCCAAATACGGCCTGATGCCCGGTGGTAACGTTCCTTCGGGTCCGAACCTGATCACTCAGGATAAGGCCACGCAGGTGATCGAGCTGTCCGCGCAGGGCATCCGCTGATCCATACCGCAACCTGAACAAAACGGGGCGGCGCGGTGGCGCCGTTCCCACCCAAGTGGGAGGAAACGATGAGTGACTCAGCGCAAATCGCCGGGGACGAAAGGGTCAAGAAAGAACCTTTCATGACCAAGCTCATGAAACGGCCCGAACTCGGTGCAATGGCGGGCGTCGTTCTGGTGGTCATCTTCTTTGCCATCACAGCAGACGATTCGATGTTTACCCTGGCCGGGGTCATGAACTTCATGACACCTGCGGCACAGCTGGGCATTCTGGCAATCGGTGCGGCCCTTCTGATGATCGGCGGCGAGTTTGATTTGTCCATCGGTTCTATGGTGGCGTTTGCGGGCCTGTTTTTCGGCGTCTGTGTGGTGACATGGCAGTTGCCACTGATCATTGCGATCCCCATGACATTTGTATTCGCGGCATTTGTCGGGGCAGTGAACGGCAATATCGTCATAAGATCCGGCCTGCCGTCCTTTATCGTGACGCTGGCTTTCCTGTTTATTCTGCGCGGTCTGTCGTTGGTTGGCCTCAAGGCGGCGACCGGAGGGTCGACCCAGTTGCGCGGTGTGCGTGACGTGGTTGAAAACGACTGGCTGGCGCCGTTCTTTTCGGGCGAAGCCTTTGGCAGTCTGTTTGCCTGGCTGGCGGCCAACGGCATGATTGACACCTTCAAAAGCGGAGCACCCAAGGTACCCGGCGTTCCGGTCGAAATCCTGTGGTTCATCGTGCTGGCATTGGCAGCCACCTACGTGTTGCTGCGGACCCCGGCCGGAAACTGGATTTTCGCGGCGGGCGGTGACAGCACTGCGGCATCGAATTCAGGTGTTCCCGTGAGCAAGATCAAAGTGTCCCTGTTCATGCTGACCGCCTGCTGCGCTGCACTGGTGGCTATCATTACGGTGATCGACGCGGGCTCGACCGACGCGCGGCGCGGTTTCCAGAAAGAATTCGAGGCGATCATCGCCGCCGTGATCGGGGGCTGTCTGCTGACGGGCGGATATGGCTCGGCCATCGGGGCGTTCTTTGGGTCGATCATCTTTGGCATGGTTGTCATCGGACTGACCTATACGGATTTCGATCAGGACTGGTTCCAGGTGTTCCTGGGCGCGATGCTGCTGATTGCCGTTCTGTTCAACAACGCGATCCGCAAACGCGTAACCGGGGAGCGCTGATATGACCGAAGATACCAAGTTCCACCACGGCGATGCGGCGGGCGATCAGGCCCCCATCGTGGAAATGAAGGATATCGAAAAGCACTTTGGCAACATCATCGCATTGGCGGGCGTCAGTTTTGACGTCAAGCCGGGTGAATGCCACTGCCTGCTGGGCGATAACGGCGCGGGTAAATCAACCTTCATCAAGACCATGTCCGGGGTACATAAACCCACCAAGGGCGAGATCTTTTTCGAGGGCAGGCCGCTGCATTTCGACACCCCTCGGGATGCGATGGAGGCAGGCATCGCGACCGTGTTCCAGGATCTGGCGATGATCCCGCTGATGAGCGTCACACGCAACTTTTTCATGGGGCGCGAGCCGACCAAGGGTAAGGGTCTGCTGAAACGGTTCGATGTTGAACACGCGAATGAGGTCTGCATGGAAGAGATGCGCAAGATGGGCATCAACCTGCGTGGGCCGGATCAGGCCGTTGGCACCCTGTCTGGGGGGGAACGGCAGACCGTCGCCATTGCCCGCGCCGTGTATTTCGGGGCCAAGATCCTGATCTTGGACGAACCGACCTCGGCCCTTGGTGTGCGCCAGACCTCGAACGTTCTGGCCACCATCGACAAGGTGCGAAGTCAGGGCGTCGGCGTGGTTTTCATCAGCCACAACGTGCGTCACGCGTTGGCGGTGGGTGACAGGTTCACCGTTTTGAACCGGGGCAAGACGCTGGGCACAGCAACGCGTGGCGAGATCACGCCAGAGCAGTTGCAGGACCTGATGGCAGGCGGTCAGGAAATGGCCGAGCTTGAAGGATCGCTGGGCGGTACGGTTTAAAGTTCAGAACTTGGATGCCCCAATGGGGCATCCATCGGGCGGTGGCACGTGACGCCACTCTGTATTCAGGCTTTGATACAAAAGCTGGCATCTTCGCAAATGAGAAAACCCGCAGGCCGCCAAAGGCGGAGCTGAGTTGAAAGGGATCATGATGAGCAAGAAAGTCCGACTGACCGCGGCGCAGGCTCTGGTGCGCTATCTGGGCGCGCAGATGAACGAGACCGGAGAGCCCTTTATCGCAGGTGTCTGGGCCATTTTCGGCCATGGCAATGTGGCCGGTCTGGGCGAGGCGTTGCACAGTGTGAAAGACAGCCTGCCCACCTATCGCGGTCATAATGAGCAGACCATGGCGCATTGCGCGATTGCCTATGCCAAGCAGTTGGGGCGCAAGCGGGCGATGGCGGTCACTTCGTCCATCGGGCCGGGGGCCACCAACATGGTTACCGCTGCTGCGCTGGCCCATGTGAACCGCCTGCCGGTTTTGTTGCTGCCCGGTGACGTGTTCGCCACGCGTGGTCCCGACCCGGTTTTGCAGCAACCCGAAGTGTTCTCGGACGGAACTATTAGTGCGAATGACTGTTTCAGACCGGTCAGCCGCTATTTCGACCGCATCACCCGGCCGGAGCATCTGTTGACGGCGCTGCCGCGTGCCTTCCGCACCATGACGGACCCGGCGGATTGCGGTCCCGTGACGCTGGCCTTTTGTCAGGATGTGCAGGCCGAGGCTTATGATTATCCCGAAAGCTTTTTTGAGCCGCGCGTCTGGTATCAGCGCCGCATTCGTCCGGATGAAGGTGAATTGGCACGGGCCGTGGCCGCAATCAAGGCAGCCAGGCGCCCTGTGATCGTGGCCGGGGGCGGTGTGCATTATTCGGATGCGACCGCCGCGTTGCAGCGCTTTGCTGAAGCGCACAATGTGCCGGTGGCCGAGACGCAGGCCGGTAAATCCGCGCTGGCCTGGGATCACCCGCTGAACCTTGGTCCGATTGGCGTCACCGGCGGTGAGCCTGCCAACGATATCTGCGCCGAGGCGGATCTGGTGCTGGGCGTCGGCACCCGGTTTCAGGATTTCACCACCGGGTCTTGGGGATTGTTCGCAAACCCCGAGCGGGAGTTGATCAGCCTGAACACCGCCGCCTATGACGCGGCAAAGCACGGCGCGATGCCGCTGCAGGCTGACGCCCACGTTGGACTGGGTGAACTGAGCCACGCGTTGGGCGGTTACCGCGCGCCTGATATGCCTGCAACGCTGAAACCCGAGTGGTTTGCCAAGGTCGACGCATTGACCGACGCGCCGGTGGACAGCAATGCGCTGCCCACGGACATGCAGGTGATTGGTGCCGTGCAGCGGGCGGCCAATGAAAACACCGTTGCCATGTGTGCCGCAGGCACGATGCCGGGTGAGCTGCACAAGCTGTGGAAGGCACCGCGCCCCGGTGCCTATCACATGGAATATGGCTTCAGCTGCATGGGGTATGAGATCGCCGGTGCCATGGGCATCAAGTTGGCCCAGCCCGACCGCGACGTGATCTGCTTTACCGGCGACGGTACTTACATGATGGCGAACTCGGAAATGGCGACGGCGGCGATGATGGGGATTTCGTTCACCGTTGTGGTCACCGACAATCGCGGCTTTGGCTGCATCAACCGTTTGCAGATGGGAACCGGCGGGGCCGAGTTTAACAACCTGCTGGATCACGCGGTCGGCGGCGAAAATTCGGTGATCGACTTTGCCAAACATGCCGAAGCCATGGGGGCGACCGCGCTCAAGGTCAGCTCGATCACCGAGCTTGAGGAGGCACTGGCCAAGCGAAGTGACATCAAAGGCCCCTATGTGGTGGTGATCGACACCGATCCCTACCCATCGACCGAATATGGCGGAACGTGGTGGGAAGTGGCGGTGCCCGAGGTCAGCATCCGTCCGGAAGTAAACGAAAAACGTGCGGCCTATGAGGTCGCCATCAAGGAAAGAAACACGAAATGAGCGTGAAGATCGGTATCTCTCCGATTGCCTGGCAGAATGACGATCTGCCGGACCTGACCGCAGCTTACACGATGGAGCAGGCGCTGAAAGAAGCGCGCGAGATCGGCTATACCGGTGTTGAACGGGGCCAGCGGATGCCCGGCGACACCGAAGGGTTGCGCGCCTATCTGGAGGCCAATGACATCGCGTTGTGTGGCGGCTGGTGCTCGGGCAGTACTCTGGTCAATGACCTGGACGCCGAAATCGCTGTCGTGCGTGAACAGGTCGAACAGTTTGTTGCGCTGAACAGCCCCTGCATCGTTTACGCCGAGTGTTCCAATACCGTCCAGGGGCAGATCGGAACGCCGGTCAATGACCGCCCGAAGCTGTCCAAAGACGAGGTTCTGGCCTATGCGGCCAAGCTGACCGAGCTTGCCAAATGGATGGCAGATCAGGGTATGCCGATGGCCTATCACCATCACATGGGCACGATCATCGAAAGCGAAGATGAGGTGAACTGGCTGATGCAGGGTTCAGGCCCCGAACTTAAGCTGTGTTTCGATACGGGCCATCTGCTATTTGGCGGTGGCGATGTGATGGCCACGCTGAACCGTTGGGGCGACCGGGTGCACCATGTCCACTTCAAGGACATCCGCCCGGACATCGTGCAGGACACGCGCGAGAACAATCGCAGCTTTCTGGATGCGGTGATCGCCGGCGCGTTCACCGTGCCGGGTGATGGGTGCATCGACTTTCAGGCCGTAGCCAACGCGTTGAAAGCAATGGATTACACCGGCTGGATCGTGGTCGAGGCCGAGCAGGACCCCGCCAAGGCGCCGCCCTATGAGTACTCCAAGCTGGGCTATGACCATATCGTCGAGGTTTGCGGCAAGGCAGGGTTGGAGATCACCGTTTAATCACCGCCCCTCGGGGCAACACCGAAGCCATGAAAGAGGAGTTTGTCATGGTACATCAAGACCTTGGATATGTCGGCTATTTTGACCGGGAATCCTGCGATCTGGATGAGTTCAAGGTGTTGACCTCGCAAAACCTGACAGCCGGTGCGGTGCCTCATGCCGCATCGGTGCAAAAGAACGTTCCGATCTATGATATGCATGCGCTGCGCCCGGTGTTGGAGAAGGCTGATCAAAGAAAAGCGCTGCTGGCGGAATGGGCGTATGTGCTGGACAAGTCGGCGGGTGTGATCGTTCTAAAAGGCGCATTTGCGGATACGTCCGTGATCGACCGTGCGACCGCTGTGTTCCATCAGATCATCGAGGAAGAACGTCAGGGCGGGGCCGGGGAAGGCGACCACTTTGCAGCCTCGGGCGCGAATGACCGGATATGGAACGCGTTACAGAAACAGTGCTTGCGCGATCCCGAGGGCTTTGCGCTCTATTTCGGGAATGTGGCCATTGCAGCGGCTTGCGAGGCGTGGCTGGGGCCGAACTATCAAGTGACCACGCAGATCAATCAGGTGCGCCCCGGCGGCAAGGCACAGCAGGCGCATCGGGATTACCATCTGGGCTTCCAGACCGCCGACAGCGCCGCCCGGTATCCGGCCCATGCCCATCTGGTGACGGCTTCGCTGACCTTGCAGGGGGCGGTTGCGCATTGCGATATGCCCGTGGAAAGCGGTCCAACCAAATTGTTGCCCTTTTCGCAGCTTTATGCGCCGGGATATCTGGCCTTTCACGATGCGGCACACCGGGCGTTTTTCGAAGAGAACTACATTCAGTTGCCTCTTGAAAAGGGGGATGCCGTTTTCTTCAATCCGGCGCTGTTTCACGCTGCCGGGGAAAACAGCAGTGCGGATATTCAGCGGATGGCGAACCTGTTGCAGGTCTCGTCTGCCTTCGGTCGTGCGATGGAGATGGTTGACCGGCAGTCCATGTCGCAGGCGGTGTTTCCGTCGCTGGCCGCCCTGAAACAACGGGGGGCGCTGAGTGCGCCAGAGCTGATTGCGGCGATTGCCGCAACGGCTGAGGGCTATCCGTTCCCGACCAATCTGGACACCGACCCGCCGATTGGTGGCAATGCGCCCGAAAGCCAGGCTGACATATTGCACCGGGCCGTATCGGAAGGGTGGGCCGAGGCCCGACTGTCCGAGGCGCTTTCGGCCCTGCAAACACGGCAAGCGGCCTGAGGGCGATACAGGCGGGCCGTTTAGGCCCGCCCAATAAGGAGAACAAGAATGGCAGACCTGCTGAAGAAGCCTATTGGAACCCGTGGCAAGGTACATGACATCACTCCGGACAGTGCCGGATGGCGATATGTGGGTTTTGGGCTGTATCATCTGCAAGCAGGCGACAGGGCGGCCGAGGCGACAGGAGACCGCGAAGTCATTCTGGTGATGGTCGAAGGCATGGCGCGGATCACCGGGGCCGGGCAGGACTGGGGCGTATTGGGCGGTCGGATGAACGTGTTCGAAAAGACACCGCCGCATAGCCTGTATCTGCCCAACGGAACCGAGTGGGAGGCTGTGGCGGAAACCGATTGTGTTGTGGCGGTCTGCTCGGCCCCGGGCAAGGGCGGCCACAAAGCGCGCCGGATCGGGCCAGATGGCATCACGCTGACCGAACGCGGCAAGGGTGTGAATACGCGATATATCAACAATATCGCGATGGAGAACGAGGATTATGCCGACAGCCTGCTGGTGACCGAAGTCTTTACGCCCAATGGGCATTGGTCCTCTTACCCCAGTCATCGACATGATGAGGATGATTTCCCCCGCATCACCTATTTGGAAGAGACCTATTACCACCGCCTAAACCCGGCCAACGGGTTCGGAATTCAGCGAGTCTATACCGATGATAGCCAGTTGGATGAGACGATGGCCGTCTCCGATGGCGATGTTGTGATCGTTCCGCGTGGCCATCACCCTTGCGGCGCGCCCTATGGGTTTGAGATGTATTACCTGAACGTCATGGCGGGCCCCCTGCGCAAATGGCGGTTTGCCCTGGCCCCCGAGGTCGAATGGATCATGGAGCGTGACGGATGAGCCAAGACTTTGCCAATTACCCTAGCCTTGCGGGCAAAACGGTTATCATCACGGGCGGGGCCGGGGGAATTGGTGCGGAAACCGTTCGCGCCTTTGCGGCACAAGGGGCGAAGGTCGGGTTTCTGGATATCAATGCGGATGCCGGCCTTACTCTGCTGGCGGAACTGGAAGGTGAACACGCCTTTGCGCAATGCGACCTGCGCGATATCGAAGCGATGCGGGCTGCGCTGGAGCAATTGGTCGAAGAGATGGGCGCGGCGGATGTGCTGGTCAACAACGCTGCCCAGGATGACCGTCATGATTGGCGCGAGGTGACGCCGGACTATTGGGATGAGCGGATGGCGACCAATATCCGCCATATGTTCTTTGCCATTCAGGCAGTGGCCCCGGGTATGATCGCCAAGGGCGCAGGTTCGATCGTCAATATCGGATCGAATTCGTGGTGGGAGGCCGGGGCAGGTTTTCCGGCCTATGCTACAGCCAAATCCGCTGTGCATGGCCTGACCCGCACCATGGCGCGCGAATTGGGCGATCACCGCATTCGCGTGAACACGGTTGTGCCGGGCTGGATCATGACCGACCGCCAAAAAGACCTTTGGGTGACGCCCGAGGCGCTGGCCAAACAGGTCGACCGCCAATGCCTGCCCGATCCGATTGAACCTGTATATGTCGCGCGCATGGTGCTGTTTCTGGCCTCGGACGACTCCGCCATGTGCAGCGCGGGCAACTTCATGGTCGAGGGCGGCTCGATCTGAAGGAGAAAGCGCGCGTTAGCGTTGCGGGGGTGCACCAAAGGCACGGATGACCATGCGCGCGGCGGCTTCGACCGGATCATGGGTTTCTTTCAGGATGGTCACGCGGTCAAACCGTTCGGGATCGCGATTGACAGCGTCTCGCAGGGCACTGCCGAAGGCCATGCGCAGCTCGGTCCCGATGTTGAATTTGCAGATTGAGGTTTCGCGGGACAGCTTCATGCGCTGATCTACCGGCACGCCCGACCCGCCATGAATGACCAGAGGCACTGTGGTCAAGGCGTCGATCTCGGCGATGCGGGCTTCGTCCAGACCGCCTTCCTTGTTTTGTTGCAGGTGGACGTTGCCGACCGATATCGCCATCGCATCCACACCGCTTTCACGTGCGAACTGGGCCGCTTCTGTCGGGTCGGTGCCGTTCGATCCTTCACCGCCCGAGTACCCGACAAAACCAATCTCGCCTTCGCAGGAAATCCCTGCCGCATGGGCCATCTCGGCAATTGCGGCAGTTTCATCGATGTTTTGCTGCAAGGGCTTGCGCGATCCGTCGAACATCAGGGACGTAAAACCGCTGTCGAGCGCGATCTTGCAGTCTTCGAACGTATAGCCGTGGTCCAGATGCGCCACGACGGGTACCGAGGCGTTTTCGGCCAGATACCGGAACATCTTGCCCAGGACCGGCAGCGGAGTGTGGTCGCGGCAGCTGGGTCCGGCTTGCAGGATCACGGGCGCATTCTCGGCCTCGGCCGCGGCCACATAGGCGCGCATATCTTCCCAGCCGAGTGTGACCAGCCCGCCCACGGCATAGCCCTTTTCATAAGCGGGTTGCAGGACGTCTTTCAGCGTGACGAGGGTCATTTGAATTTCGCAATCATGTCTTTGATGCCGGGAATGGTCTCGATCTGATAGGCATGTGTGGGCTGGAAATACTGCACCAGAGAACGCTGGGTCAGGCCGCCGAGGATGGTGAAATAATACATCTCGTACCCCGGCAAAACGCAGCAGGGGTGATAGCCCTTGTCGATGCAAACGGTCGATCCATCCACGATGTGATAGGCGTCGCCCGGCTGGTTATCTTCGCGCTGCAACATCTGAAGGCCCGAGCCCCAGTTGGGCTTGAACCGGAAATTATAGGTCTCATCGTGGCGGGTCTCGTCCGGCAGGCGGTTGGTGTCATGCTTGTGGCTGGGAAAGCCCGACCAGCCGCCCTGACCGACGGTGAACAGCTCGCTCACCAATAGGCGGCCGACCTTGTCGTGCTGCTTTTGGCCAAGGATGTGTTTGATTTTGCGGTGGGTTTTGGTGTCGTCGCTGCCATATTGCACAAGGTCGTGTTCGCGCACATCGAACGGGTCCAGCACCTTGTCGTATTTCGCACCGGCAATGAACACCTCGGTCGCGTCAGAAACGCAGACCATCTGCACTTTTGCGCCGACGGGCACGTAGGCACCCTCGGGCTCGCCATCCCAGACATCTTCGCCCCGGTTGCCCAGACTGGGGAAGGAAACGCCTTCGACATCCACATCAACGCTGCCGGTTGCAGGGACGATGCAGGTCTCGTAGCCCGGCACCTGGTATTCGAACGCCTCGCCTTTTTTCAGTTTGACGATGTTGAAATAGTTCAGCGGAACGGACGGATCACCGGCGTCAACGATGGGCTTGTTCTGATTGTCATAGGGCGCGATATGCATGGGATACTCCTATGTGGTCGGGCCGGGGTGAGAGGCGAGGAACGCGTTCAGTTCGGGGGTCGTCGGCATGGCGGGGGCGCAGCCGGGTTTGGAAACGACAATGGATGCGCAGGCGGAACCGCGCATCACCGAGTCTTTCAGCGAGTGCCCCGCCGCGATCGAAGCCAGAAGCCCTGCCATGAAACTGTCACCAGCCCCGACTGGCTTGATGGCGTCCACTGGGTAGATCCCGGTTCTGATTTCCTGCCCATCCGCCAGCGTCACGGCGCCTTTTTCGCCCATCTTGTAAATGACAACCCGGCCCGGTTTCCTGGCGAGGTCCTGTGCCTTGGCAAAGCCCTTTTCCATGCCGCCGGCCATGAAGCCGAACTCTTCATCATTGCCGACAATCAGGTCACAGGCTTCGCCCGCACGGGACAGAACGTCAGCGGCAATTTCTGGCGATGGCCAGCTGTAGGGGCGGTAATCAACATCGAAAATGATCGGAAGGCCAGCTTTGCGCGCGTTTTCAAACCCTTGGAACGTGGCGCTGCGCGAGGGTTCCGACGCAAAGACGGTACCAGCCGAGATCAGGGCCGAGAAGGATGAATAATCAACCTTGTCGACATCCGCGTCAGTAACCTGAAAATCGACCGCACCGTTGCGGTAGATGACATTCTGAAAGTTATCGGTCCGGCTTTCATACAGGGCCAGAGAGGTGCGATACTCACCCCCCAACACGCGGATATAAGAGGTATCCACCCCGTAATGTTGCAACCGGTTGAGGCAGAACCGACCAATTGCATCGTCCGAGACGGAGGTGATCAAGGATGCCTGACTGCCCAGCTTGACCAGACCGGCGCAGATATTCGCGGACGAGCCGCCAAGATCGGCATGGAACGTATCGGCCTCTTCGCTTTTGACACCGATCGGGTCTGCGTAAAGGTCCATACCCGCACGCCCCAGAACGGCAAAGCTGTTTCCTTTGATACCCTCCATCAAAGCGCTCACGTCATGTCCTCCGGCAAAGTGGGGTGGGCAAAGTTTGGACCTTGCGTTGAATCGATTCACACGATACTGATTTTGCAACCGGTTGCAAACACAATGTGCGAGGCCATGGCAGATGCCTGAAATCGGAGTGGGAATCGTGGGGGGCGGTTATATGGGCAAGGCCCATTCCGTTGCCATGTCGGCCGTCGGTGCGGTGTTCAACACGGCGTTGCGCCCCCGGCTTGAGGTCATCTGCGCGTCGAGCCCGGACAGTGCCGAACGCTACCGGGCGGCCTATGGATTTCAGCGGGCAACCGATGACTGGCGCATGTTGGTTGAAGACCCCAGGGTCGAGGCAATCGTGATCGCCTCGCCTCAGTCAACACATCGTCAGATTGCCGAAGCGGCTTTTGCCTTGGGTAAACCGGTCTTGTGCGAGAAACCATTGGGTGCATCGCTTGAAGACAGTCGGGCGATGGTTGCCGCGGCAGAGGCTTCGGGGGCGGTGAACATGGTGGGGTTCAACTATATCCGCACACCCGCCAGCCAATATGCCCGCCAGTTGATTGCCGATGGCGCGATTGGTGACATCACGTGGTTCCGGGGCGAGCATACCGAGGATTTCTATGCAGATCCGCAGGCCCCGGCCACCTGGCGCACAACCGGTAGGGCCAATGGCACAATCGGCGATCTTGCCCCGCATATGGTCAACGGCGCATTGGCCCTAATCGGGCCCATTGCGCAGGTGATGGCCGATGTTGAGACCGTTCACAAAACCCGCCCCGGTGGTGAGGTAACAAATGACGACCATGCCCAGATGATGTGTCGGTTTGAAAACGGGGTTATGGGAAACCTGTATTTCAGCCGCGTCGCGACGGGTCGGAAAATGGGATATGCCTATGAAATATCAGGCACAAAAGGTGCCATCCGGTTCGATCAGGAGGACCAGAACGCGCTGTGGCTGTACAAGCGCGAAGGGCCCGAAGCCGCGCGCGGGTTCACCAAGATCCTGACCGGCCCAGCACACCCGGATTATGAGCCCTTCTGTCAGGGTCCGGGTCATGGAACCGGCTATCAGGATCAGATCATCATCGAGGCTAAGGATTTTCTACAGGCCATCCACACCGGCGAGGCGATCTGGCCCACGTTCCGCGACGGGCATGAGGTCAACCGAGTGCTGGCCGCTGCGCTGGCCTCGTCCGATCAGCGGCAGTGGCAGGACATCAGCGATTTCTGATCGCTCTACGAGACAATTCCAATGAGAGACAATGACCATGGCTAAGTTGAGATGGGGCATGATCGGGGGTGGTGAAGGCAGCCAGATTGGCCCCGCGCACCGCTTGGGGGCACAGGCTGACGGGCTGTTTGAGTTTGCCGCTGGCGCGCTGGATCACCGGCCCGACGTGGGCCGCGAATACGCGCAGCGATTGGGTGTTGCTGCCGATCGCGCCTATGGCGACTGGCAAGAGATGCTGGCGGGCGAAAAAGACCGCGACGATCGGATTGATCTGGTAACCATCGCGACGCCCAATTCGACCCATTTTGAGATTACCAAGGCGTATCTTGAGGCAGGCTTTAACGTTTTGTGCGAAAAGCCGATGACCATGACGGTTGAAGAGGGCGAAGAGATTGTGCGCGTGGCCGAAGCCTCGGGCAGGATCTGCGCGGTGAACTACTGTTACTCTGCCTATCCGATGGTGCGTCAGGCTCGCGCGATGGTGCGCGTAGGCGAAATCGGCAAGGTGCGTCTGGTGGTGACCAATTTCAGCCACGGCCATCATGGCGACGCCACAGATGCGGATAACCCGCGCGTACGCTGGCGCTATGACCCTGCGATGGCCGGGGTGTCGGGGCAGTTTGCCGATTGCGGTATCCACGCGTTGCATATGGCCAGTTTCATCTGTAACGATCAGGTGAAATCCCTGTCTGCCGACATGGCCTCGACCATCGCCAGCCGTGAGTTGGAAGATGATGCAATGATCAATTTCCGGATGGAGGGCGGCACGGTTGGACGCCTGTGGACATCTTCGGTGGCGATCGGGCGGCAGCATGGCTTTGACATTCAGGTCTTTGGCGAAACCGGTGGGCTGCGCTGGGCATCCGAACAGCCCAACCAGTTGATCTATACTCCGGTCGGCGGGCGTACGCAGATCATCGAAAAGGGCGAGGGCGGTTTGCACGACGAGGTGCAACGCCTGTCGCGTGTCGCCATAGCGCACCCCGAGGGGTTCCCGCTGGCGGTCGCCAACATCTATTGTGATCTGGCGGACGCGATCCGCGGTGAAAGACGCGGCGGTCTGCCCGGTGCGGCAGATGGGCTGCGGTCCATTGCGGCCGTCCACGCGGCTGTTGCATCGGGCAAGGCCGATGGCGTGTGGAAGGACGCGCGCCCGCCGATGTTTCGCTGATCAGGGGCGGGGCCGCAATGTGCCCCGTTCGATCACGCGGCAGGGGAAAATGCGGGCCTCGGGATAGCGCTGAGGCTCTTTCAGCATCTCGACAACCAGATCGACGGATGAGGTGATGATCTGCTTGATCGGCTGGTGGATCGTTGTCAGGTTAACGCTTTCCCAGCGCGACATTTCCATGTCGTTCAGTCCGATAATTCCAATGTCCTGACCGGGTTTCAGCCCATGATCAGCCAGTGCGGACAATGCGCCTACAGACAGGATGTCATCGCCGCAGAAATACGCCTCGGACGGGGAGTTGGCCAACAGGCGCAACATTTCGGCGCGGCCGGCTTCGAAGGAATAAGCCCCTGCGAAACAATGGCTTACTTCGATATCGGGATGATCTGCCAACTCCTCCATGAACCCGCGATACCGGTCGAGCGCCGAGGTTGCATCTTCAGGCCCGCCCAAATAGCCGACACGCTTATATCCGCGCGCCAAAAGCTCGCGCGCGGCCATGCGCCCGCATTCGACATTGTCGATTCCCACGACATGCACTTCGGGTGAGGTGGCCGAGCGGCCAAATGTATGCACCACCGGTACGCCCGCATCGTGAAACGCCTTGGCAAAGCTGGGTGGCAGCGTCGATGAGGCAACGATGGCCGCGTCAACCGAATACTGGCGCAGCATGCGGACCGAGTTTGCGGGCTCGGTCTCGTCCGTCAGGTTCACGATCAAAGGGCGTAGCCCGCGTTCCTGCAAGGCGCGGGTGAACTGATCGAACACCTCAAGAAAAATCGGGTTGTGAAAGTTGTTCGAAATCAACCCGATCAACTTGGTGCGCCCGGTGGTCAGGGACGAGGCGAGGGCGTTGGGACTGTAGCCAAGCTCTCGCGCGGCCTTTTCAACTTTGCTGCGTGTTTTCGCAGAGACCGAGGCGCCTTCGGTAAAGGTGCGCGACACCGCGGATCGCGATACACCAGCCAAGGCTGCGACGTCTTTCAGGGTCACGCTCACGCAGTGCGGCTCCGGTCGTTGATGGTCAGAGATATCAAGGTGTTTTGCATCAGAGATTCATTATGCACCATCGCAAAAGTCTTGCAACCGGTTGCAGGTCGCACTAGGCGGACGAGATCATCGCCGGCCACCTATGTTTATGAGCGAATGGCGGGAAAGGAAAGACCGGTACAGGCGACGGGTTTCGCAAGAAACACCAAGGATCGAACGCTACCGGTTACGCCCTTAGAACCTTAACGAAAGGCAGGACATTCCTCCGTCCAGCTTTGCGCAGTCGGTGTTGTCGATTTCTACGACCTCATACCCTTCGCGATCCAACATCTCAGCGGTGCGTGGGAAGCCAGCGGCCATCAGCACCAGATTGTTGAAGCGGATCGCATTGGCGGCAGCTTCCTCTCCGTCCGCAACATGCAGCACCCGGTAGCCCTCAAAACAGCCCGATGCATCCAGCCGTCGGGTCGACAGTATTGTCTCGGCGTCCATCAGCGAACAATCTGTCTTGAAGTGTAGGACGCCCTCGGGCGTGAAAACTTCGCGCAGTTTGTGCCCCCACTCCGAGGTGATTTTCGCCAGCTCGGCGACACCTTCAGCGTCAGTCCGGTCTGACCGGCCCACCAGAATTTCTCGACCGGTAACAAGGATATCTCCACCCTCGACATGGCCGGGTCCCTGAGTTTCCAGAACCGTGTCGTAGCAGTCGCGAAGGGTCGGCGCCATTTCAGCCACTTCACCCATCCGCGAAGGTGCGCCGGGCCGCATCAATATCGCACCTTGCGGCAGGCAAAGGGCTGTATCCTCGACAAATTGCGCGTCGGGAAACGCGTTCAGGGGATCCAGTTCGATCACCTCTGCTCCGGTGCTTTTCAGTGCTGCCACATATGCCTTATGCGCCGCTGTCATCCCGTCGAAATCCGGGTTTCCGATATCTTCTGCACGCAACCCGCCTGCAATAGTCGGAGCCGGACGGCGGGTAATGGCGCGGGAAAACTCAAAGGTTGGGTCTGACATGTTTCAATCTTTCTGAGCTGCGAATTTCGGAGCGGTGACTTCGATCATTACCGGCCCGTTCTGGGCGGCAGTTTGGCGCAATGCCTGCGCGACAGCCTGCGGTTCAGCTGGAACCGAAGCGAATGGAATACCGTATGACTTGGCCGTCGCTGAAAAATCGGGGGGCGAGGGATCACATCCTATGACTGTCACGCCCGCATCCTGCATTGACGTGGCAATTTCCTGGTATCCGTGATTGTTCCAGATCACGAAGGTGACCGGCAGGTCTTCGTCGACCGCGGCCATAATTTCAGGCAGAGAAAACTGCGCGCCCCCATCGCCCGCGATGCATATTACACGTGCCGTGGGATCGGCGACCGAAGCGCCGATGGCTGCGGGGATTCCATAGCCCAGCGCGCCGTACCCGGTTGCCGCGTTAAACCAGCCTCCGGCCCGGTCGTGATCGTAGAAAAGATTGCCGGCATAGATTGGTTGCGTGGAGTCTCCGACCATCAGGGTGTTCGGGACCGCAGAACGCATTGCGTTGAGGATTTCCACCTGTTTGCGATAGTCTGGACCAATTTCCGCCCAGGCGGCGTCACGTGTTTTGCCTGCACGTTCCGCGCCATCGCTTTGCTTTGGCTTGTGCGGCAAGGCGTCAACCAGCGCTGATACAGCCAAGTTGACGTCACCTTGAATGATGAGCGCTGCCTCATGTCGCGCCAGTTGCCCGCCACATTGATCAACCCGTATCAACCCTGACATTTTGGCAATTTGGCCGGTGGCATACATATCATAGTCGGTTGGGCCCAGCTCGGTTCCCAGTGCAAGGACGCAATCGGCGCTTTCTATCAAGCCGCGTACGGCGTTCAGGCTGGGGCTTGCCGGAACAGTCAGCGGATGCCTGTGCATCAGGCCGCGCGCGTTGACCGTTTGCACCACGGGCGCATCGAGAGCTTCGGCCAGGGCCTGCAATCCAGCCTCGGAACGTTTTGCGCCGCCGCCCGCCAGAATGACAACGTTCTTCGCTTTGGCCAGTTGCTGTGCGGCTTGTGTAATCAAAGCCGGGTCAATCGGAGAGGCTGAGACAAGCGGTTCGACCTGTGTTTCCTGATAATCAGCCGCTGCGATATCCAACGGAACTTCGATATGCACCGGTCCGGGTCGACCGTTGGTGAGGGTGTGGAACACGCGGTCCAAGGCCGGGTCCAGAGCGTTGGTGGCGGAAACTTGTTCGGACAGCAACGCAACGGTCCTGGCCAGTCCCAACTGGTCTGGCAATTCATGCAGATGCCCTAAACCCCTGCCAAGAGATGCGGTTTTGTTGACACCGGACACCACCAGCATCGGTATTGAATCCGCGCGGGCCTGCGCCATCGGCGTCAATGTATTGGTCAATCCAGGCCCGGTGATCACAAAGGCCACACCCGGTTTGCCTGACACGCGCGCATAGCCGTCGGCCATAAACCCTGCACCCTGTTCGTGTCTGGGTGTAACGTGACGAATGCCCGAGCCTGCAAGCCCGCGGTAAAGCTCGACCGTATGAACGCCCGGAATTCCGAACACGCAGGTCACACCCTTTTGGCGAAGCCTTGCAACCAATGCTTCGCCCACGGTCATTTCACTCATGCAACCTCGCGTGATTTTCTGTTGGCGTGATCGATGAGGCGAGAGACCGCAGTGGCAAAGTTGGTGTCACTGATCGTCAGGGCGACCCGCACCCAGTCTTTCAAGCTGTCCCCAAAGGCGGAACCCGGCATGACAGCCACCCCGGTCTGCAACAGGTCCCAGGCATAGGCTTCGCCGTCCAACCCGGTGGCGGAGACGTTGATCATGGCGAACATTCCCGCCTGAGGCCGGTGAACGGTCAGATCCGTTTCTGCTTCGAGGCGATCAGCCAAAAGCGTAGCGCGCGCTGAAAAACGGGCGGCCATGCCGGAGGCAACCTCGGACCCGTCTCGGATCGCTTTTTCGGTCATATCGGCGATGAAGGGCTGATTGCCGAAAAGCATGGTCTCGGAATAGGGCAGCAGCGCTTCGCAAAACGCGGCTGGCCCGACACACCAGCCACTGCGGAACCCCGGCGCGGCATGTGATTTCGAGATGGATGATACGCCTATGACACGATCGGCCAGTTCCGGGTCTGCCAGTGGCGACACAAATCTGGCCCCGTCAAAGATCAGTTCTTCATAGACCTCGTCCGAGATAATCCACAAATCATGCGCAATCGCGAGCTGTCCGATCTCGGTTAACTCCTCGGCGGTCAGGATCGCGCCCGTTGGGTTGTGTGGCGTTGTCAGAAGAACGGCGCGGCTGCGCGGTGTTACGCGTGCGGCGATATCTTTGGCCTGCATGCGAAACCCGTGTTCCGGGCGCAGAGGTACGGGCACCATTTCCGCCCCGGAAGCACGCACGACCCCTTCGTAGGTTGCATACATCGGATCACCGACCAGAACTTCGTCACCGGCCTCGGCAACGCCGGCCATGGCAGCGAACAGTGCGGTCTGCGTTCCGGGAAAGCACAGAAAATTCTCGGGCCCGAAAACACGTCCGCGGGAAGCCGAGTAACGGGCGGAAAGCGCGTCAAGCAAGCCAGCTTCGCCACGGCCATTGGAGTAGCCCGTTCGCTGGGCCCGCAGTGAGGTTACGGTGGCTTCGACCAGCGCGTCCGACACCGGCACGTCCGGTTCACCTATCGTCATTTCGACGATGTCCGCTCCGGCCTTGATAAGGTCGCGCGCTTTCAGATGTACGCCCCATTTGGCGCCACCCAAGCCCGCTAACCGTTCTGTCACAGATGTGGTCTTCATGGTTGTTCCACCTCTTTGATCAATGGGATACCGACGATAGCGCTGACTGAATCCAATCCGATCTGCGCCAATTGACCTTCGGAAAACGCATCTGGAAGCGCACCGCCTTCCAGCCAAAGACCGTCGATAACCGCGTTACAGGCAATGGCCAGTTGCGCCGCTTTCGACGTGGTGACTGGACGTCCGGTTTCTTGCAATGCGGCGACGATCAGCTTTTCAAGCTGATCCCGGAAATAGTTATAGGTTTGCTGGTGGATGCGTTGCATTTTCGGATCACGCTGCACCTTGTTCAGGAAGCCGGCCCACAAGGCCACAGCGCTTGGATCAACGATTGGCGGTCGCAGCGACGCATCAACGAAGTTGGTCAACTGAGATACTGCGCTGCCTTTCCCTGACGACGCAGCTGTCTGATCGGTCAGCGTATTCATGTGATGTTCGTACGCAGCCTGAACCAGTTCCTCCTTGGATGAGAAATAGTGCCGGATCAGCCCTTGGGTCACGTTCGCGCGGGCCGAGATCTGACGCACAGTGGCCCCCCGAACACCCATCTCGGCGATCAGGTCCAAAGTCGCCAGGATCAGCGCCTCGCGCCGAAACTCGGCAGATTCACGTGTAAATTTACGGCTGTCGTCCTGCACGTCCGGGTCATCCATGGTACGGAATTATTATACACTTGCATAATTGCGAGATTCGAGGCTTACTGCAAGCTGAAATCAGAAGATTCTTGGATATGGATACAGCCAAAGCAGCATCACCCGCACGCGAAACAACCACGTCTGACGAGGCGATAAGGGTTGAGGACCTGCACAAGTCTTTCGGCACGCTGGAGGTTTTGAAAGGTGTCTCGTTGACAGCGAACAAGGGCGATGTCGTTGCCATCATTGGGGGTTCGGGCTCGGGCAAATCCACCATGCTGCGCTGTATCAACTTTCTGGAAACACCAAGCTCGGGAAAGATCACCATCGGCGGTGAGCTGGTTGAAATGCATGCCGACGGCAGCCCCTCGAACCGCCGCCAGATTGAACGTATCCGTACGCGGCTTGCGATGGTTTTCCAGCAGTTCAACCTGTGGACACATCGCACACTTTTGGAAAACGTGATCGAGGTACCGGTACATGTCCTTAAGGTACCAAGGGCCGAAGCTGTCGCGCGGGCGCATGACCTGCTGAAAAGGGTGGGGCTTGGTGACAAGGCCGACACCTATCCGGCCTATCTTTCAGGCGGTCAGCAACAGCGCGCCGCCATCGCACGCGCGCTTGCGGTGGATCCTTCGGTGATGCTTTTCGATGAGCCAACTTCAGCGCTTGACCCAGAGCTTGTCGGCGAGGTTCTGACCGTGATCCGGGATCTTGCAGCGGAAGGGCGCACCATGCTGCTTGTGACCCATGAAATGAAATTTGCGCGCGAAGTCGCGAACCATGTCGTCTATCTTTTCGAGGGCCGCATTGAAGAGCAGGGTCCACCTGCCGAGGTCTTCGGAAATCCAAAATCAGAACGATTGAAGCAGTTCCTCAGCTCGGTCGCCTGATCCACTACAAAAAACAACAAAATAAACCTAAAGGGAGTAACAAAATGAACGTCAAGAAACTGCTCGCGTCCGGTCTTGCCGCCGCTGTCCTTTCGGCTGGTGTTGCCAGTGCAGAAGAGGTCAAGATCGGCATCGCGGCCGAGCCTTATCCGCCCTTCGCGTCGCTGGACAGTTCAGGCAACTGGGTTGGTTGGGAGATCGACGTCATCAATGCAGTTTGCGCCGCTGCGGAACTTGACTGTGTTATCACGCCGGTGGCCTGGGACGGTATCATCCCTTCGCTGACGGGGCAGCAGATCGACGCCATCATGGCCTCGATGTCGATCACCGAGGAACGGTTGAAAACCATTGATTTCAGCGATCCTTATTACAACACACCTGCGGTTATCGTTGCCGATAAATCGATGGATATCGAAGCAACCCCGGAATCGCTGGCGGGTAAAGTCATTGGCATTCAGGCTTCGACGATCCACCAAGCCTATGCGCAGGAATACTTCAAGGATTCCGAACTGCGCGTCTATCAAACTCAGGATGAGGCCAATCAGGACCTGTTTGCCGGTCGGATCGACGCCACACAAGCTGACAGCATTGCGATGGCCGATTTTGTGAATTCGGATGCCGGTGCTTGCTGCGAAATCAAAGGTGCCGTGAAGGACGATCCCGCCATTTTGGGGCGTGGTGTCGGTGCGGGCGTTCGTAAAGGGCAGGATGACCTGCTTGCGGCGTTGAACAAGGGCATCGCGGCAATTCTTGCCGATGGCACGCATGAGAAGATCACGTCGAACTATTTCTCGACCAGCATCTACTAAGCCGTTGCCGTGACCGGATTTCTGGAATCACTTGGTTTGGCGCAGAGCGCAGAGCTTCTGTCGCTCTCGCCGCCGGGGTGGGGGGCCAATCTGCTACGCGGATTGTCTCACTCCTTGCAGATCGCTTTTGGCGCATATGCGCTGGGCCTCGTGATCGGATTGTTCGGAGCGTATGGCAAACTTTACGGCGGGAAGGTCACGCGCGACCTTCTTGCCATTTATACGACCGTGATCCGCGCCGTGCCGGAACTGGTCCTGATCCTGATCCTGTATTACGTGGGATCCGACATTATCAACAAGATATCTGCTGCCATGGGTGGTGGCCGCGTCGAGATCAACGGCGTTGCCGCAGGCATTTGGGTGCTGGGCGTCGTTCAGGGCGCGTATGCGACCGAGATTCTGCGCGGTGCCATTCAGGCGG
This sequence comes from Ruegeria sp. BH8, assembly GCF_056538065.1. Classification (NCBI taxonomy): domain Bacteria; kingdom Pseudomonadati; phylum Pseudomonadota; class Alphaproteobacteria; order Rhodobacterales; family Roseobacteraceae; genus Ruegeria; species Ruegeria sp. BH8. Next base: position 272,572 of record NZ_JBQFSP010000002.1, read on the forward strand.
TTCCGCCCGGTCAGATCGAAGCGGCGAAATCCTACGGGATGCCGGCCTTCATGACCATGCGGCGCGTCACAATCCCCGCCATGATGAGCTTTGCGGTACCGGGTCTGGCCAACTTGTGGCTGATTGCAACCAAAGACACTGCATTGCTGGCCGTTGTCGGCTTTAACGAGCTGACGCTGGAAACGCGCCAGGCGGCCAGCAGCACGCGGGCCTACTTCACCTTTTTCCTGGCGGCGGGCTTCCTTTATCTGATGGTTACGCTGTTTTCGGGTGGAATCTTTGCGCGGATTGAGAAATGGGCCCGTCGCGGCCAACCCGCTCTGAACGGAGGCAGCAGATGATCGACCTCAGATCTCTGATGCAACCTCATCGTATCGTGATGATGCTGATCTTTGCCGGGATCGCGGTTTGGTGCGCGATGACATTGCGGTGGGATTGGATACCCAATTATGCGCCTCTTGCATTGAAGGGTATCTGGACCACGCTTTGGTTGCTGGTTGTCACGATCGTTCTTGGATTTTTACTGGCTGTACCCCTTGGATTAGCGCAGGCCGTTGGGCCATGGTATCTTGCGGCACCCTCAAAGGCGTTCTGTACCATCATTCGCGGCACACCGCTGCTTTTGCAGCTTTGGTTGCTGTATTATGGCCTCGGCTCTCTGTTTCCGCAGTTTCCATGGATACGATCGTCTGAACTTTGGCCGTACCTGCGTCAGGCTTGGCCCTATGCGGTGCTGGCGTTGACACTTTCTTATGCGGGTTATGAAGGCGAGGTCATGCGCGGAGCCTTCAAGGGCGTTGCCAAAGGACAGCTGGAGGCGGCCAAGGCTTTTGGTATGCCAAGGCTGACGATGTTTCGCCGCATCTGGTTACCGCAGGCAATCCGCAATGTTCTGCCGACTTTGGGCGGTGAAACTATCCTGCAATTAAAGGCAACACCGCTGGTCGCCACAATAACCGTGGTTGATATCTATGCCGTGTCGTCCCGTGTGCGTGCCGATACGTTTATCGTCTACGAACCGCTTATCCTGTTGGCTGTATTCTACATTCTCGTAGCGGGCGTAATTGCTTTGGTGTTCCACTGGCTCGAGGTGAAGGTTCTGGGAACCGGACGCCGCAATGGGCTTGTCGGATAGTTTCGGCCAGTAGTCGAAAGAAACTTGCCCCGCGAATTCCGAGGCGGTTATTCGATGAATTGTTCTTAGAGACCCAGATTGCAGGCTTAAGCGTAAAACAGGTGTTTGAAGCGGGATCAGGGACGTCGGTTCGGTCGCGCCCCGCAAGTTCAACGCTCTAAGGATACAGCATCTAGGGTAGCTGCACGACAAGAGGGCATGAGTGCCAGCGCGGCCATAGGTGAGAGGAACCGCTTGGCGCGATAGCCGAACAGCGAGAAAATTGAGTGGTGCTAAGACAGCGGTCCCAACATCAATGCAGTTCGGGAATTGCCACTCTGGTTGTCTTACGTTGGTAGAATATTGTGGTTCATCCTGAACAAGTTGGTGGGATCGTACTTTCCTTTGATCTTGGACAGCTTTTCGCCGTTCACTCCATAAGCGCCTTTCATGTGATCGGATTGGTCTTCAGGCATGAAGTTCACATAGGCACTGCCTGTTGAGTACGGTTTCATCTGTTCGTACAGCTGGCGTGCCCAACCGATGCAGGTGTCATCCTTGTCAGGGTCTTCCCATCGCGTGTGGACATTCATGATGAAATGCGCAGATCTTTGTGGGTAGGCGGTAGAAGCGGGCTCAATGCGGGCCATCGCGCCACCGACATGAGCAATGAATACCTCGCAGGCGGGATCAGGAAGAGTGGAAATCGCGTCCAGCAGGTCCGTGATGGCGGCCGGGGGCAGCGTGTTGAAGTCATGACTTTTCCAATAGTTGCGGACGCCCGGCGACAACAGAGGATCAAAAGCCGCCTGCCAGTCCACGAATCTGTGCGGTGAAATGACATCCACAATCGGCTCACCCAGCGCGCGCAAGGCCGACATCGCTTTTTCACTTTCATCCATCGGGCCGCTATAGCACGCTGCGAAAATCAGCACTTCGCGCCCGTGCCACTCTTCCGGCAGGAACGGGAGCGGCGGCGCCTTTCGCATCACGCTCCAGACGGTGAGCTCATCGGGGGACGTGTCCGCAATGGCCACAAATTCGGAAAGCAGTTCTGGTGCCTTTTCGATCGGGTGCACGATCAGGCCGGACAGGATATCGGGCCCAAGATCATGCAACTGGAATTCGAATGAGGTGACGACACCAAAGTTTCCGCCACCACCACGAATGGCCCAGAAAAGTTCCGGGTGGCTCGTGGATGATGCGGTGACAATCGCGCCATCCGCTGTGACAACTTCTGCCGACAGAAGGTTGTCGATTGTCATGCCGAATTTCCGGGTCGTCCAGCCGAAACCGCCGCCCAGGGTCAGCCCGGCGATGCCGGTGGTCGAATTTATGCCTGTGGGGACGACAAGACCATGGGCCTGTGTTTCGCGATCAACGTCTCCAAGCAACGCACCGGGTGCAACGCGGACAGTTTTGCGGGCAGGGTCCACGTGAACCGAACGCATCTGGGACAGGTCCAGCATGACGGCCTTGTCCGCGACGGCGTGCCCTGCAATCTGGTGCCCACCTGATCGAACGGTCATCATGAGGCCTGCTTGTCGGACGAAGTTAATTGCCTTCTGGACGTCGCTCGCCCCCATCGCACGGATCACGAAGGCGGGGAAACGCTCGAACATGCTGTTCCAGGTAATCCTGGCTTCTTCGTATTCCGGGGTTCCCGGCAGGTAGACCCCGCCGCGCAGTGAGGCATCAAGCGCGTCCAAATCGCCTTGATCCACAGTTGCGATATGTCCGTCGAGTGCTTTCAGGTCAAACATGCTTAGGCCTCCCTTGTTTCAGGAAAGGTTTCGCGCACGGCTGCCTCGTGAGTTTGTTATTGCCCTGAGAAGGGGATACTTGGTTGTGGGAGAAAGCTGGTCGTCAGGCAAATAGTCCCGGATCGATCCGATCTACCGGCGTGATGACATCGGCAGGAATGTTCAGACGCTCGGCTGCTTTTCGCAGGCTTTCTTCATCCGGGGCTTCGTAAAGGCAGTATGTTTTGCGCTTATCTGCGCTGAGGAAGGAAAAGATCCATTCAATGCCGACTTCGTCGTTGATTTCTTTGATGTGAATTTTGTCGTTGTCGCTGATATTCAGCTGCTCGGCAAAATTCCGTTCAATGATGTATCGTGGCATTATGCCCCCCAAGCATTTTCCGGGCCTTAACTGGCTACCCCTTCGAGCTTTGACTTAAGGGAAACCATACTCAATTTCTGTGATATTGCCAACGCTTCCCCTTCCAGTTGAAACGCCAGTTCCAAATCGCTGGGGCGGCCCTGTTGTCTGAGTGCGGATGCATACGCTGCCTTGCAATGCGCAATCCATGGCGGGCAATTCATCCTCGTGTCAATCTCGATGGCTTTCCGGAACATCTTCCCGGCAATTTCCCAGTCTTTCAGCACCGTTGCCAGGTTCCCCAAGCGTCGGGCTGCGGCACCTGTGCAGACTGTGGTTGCCCCTGCGGTGATCGTCAGGTCCTCGTAGGGTTGCAGCATACCGTAAAGCGTCTGGGCATGATCCGGATGCCCGACTGCCACACAGATGTCGGCAAGATAGGACAGTGTTGTTGAATACATGGCATCTGGCGGCAGGTCGAAGCCGTTTTCCGCCATTTCATTCAGTATTTTTTCGGCGGGTTCCGTGTACCCCAGTTCGGCTGCGATAAGGCCAAAACCCGGCTTCCACGATATGTCTTCGGGGCTGTCGGTCATCAGTTTCTTGATCACAGGCGCGACCTCGTGCAGGCGGTTCTGCTCGCGGCGGATGGTGAACATCTGAACGCCGAAAACGCCCTCGACATGTTCGCCGTGCGTTTTTCGGCCGATCTTGACCGCTTCGGTGGCGTGCTTTTCAGCCTGAACAAAGTCGCCGTCCATGATTGCAACCATGGCGCGTGCGTGTTTCTGAACCCAATAGAGTTGCAGATGATTGTCCTTTTCGGAAATCGCAGTCAGCAATTCGAGTGAGTTGTCCATCAGGTCGCGGTCGGCCATTTCAGCACCGACAAACAGGCTGAGCGTCCGGTCGCGGCCCTGATCAATGGTGCCAAGCTTTTCTGCGACCCGATGCATGGCATCCAGGTTTTCACGCCAATGGCGCGCCTCTCGCCCGTTGCGCGCGATGAATGGCGCCCCAAAATGCATCATCATTACCGAAAACTGGGATTTATGATCCCCAAGTTTCGCCGCCAGTTCCATGGATTGCTGACCAAAGCGCGTACCCTCGGAAAACTGGCCGACAAACATATACGCCCTTGCAAGTTGGCTCATCAACCGGCACCGCCTGACTTCGTCACCGTCAGACAGGTCTTTCAGCGCCTTGTCACAAAGGTCAATGGCCTCGTGATGTCGCGTGCTTGTCATCATGCACGAGTCAGCAAAATGATTGGCTGCATCGGCTGCCAGCTCCACGTCATGGAGTTTCCGGGCAGCTTTAGATGCACTTTTCAGAACTTCCATCGCCTCAGGCAACCGGCCCTGGCTGTCATGGCTGCGTCCGACAAGAATTTTGCCCCTGACCATCTCCGCACTGATTTCAGAGCCAAGTTTTTCCGCAGCCCTGAGTGTTTCCAGTGCATTGGCCATCGCTTCCTGGCTGGCTGACCGGGCCAACGCCATTTCCGCCGCAGCTTCCCATTTGTCGAATGCGGCGCGCCATTCTTCTGCTTCTGACAGATGGCGGGCCACCAGCTCGGGTCGGCGTTCGATTTCAGCTGATCGCATCGCGATCAGTGCTCGGGCAACATCTGAATGTTGCTGCCTGCGGGTAGAACTTAACATGGATTGATACGCCGTATCGCGGATAAGGGCATGGCGAAACACGAAATGCCCGCGGTTGTTTCCGCTTTCAAAGATCAATCCCGTTCGCGACAATTCTTCGAGGCGAAGATTGATATCCGCGCGTTCCAGCCCCATCGCGGCCTTTGCCAAGTCTGGTTCAAATTCCCGCCCAATGACGGACCCCGTCAACGCAACCTGTTTGGCCTCGGGCGAAACTGCATCAAGCCGCGCCATCAAGGCGCCCTTCAGCGACGATGGTATGTGGACTTGTCCCTGCTCATCAGCATTTACGATTGCTTGGGTCAATTCTTCGACAAACAGGGGCACGCCGTCCGTTTTTTCGATGATCGTCGCGATCAAGGCATCGTCAGGGTCCTTGCCGGTGATATTGCGGACCAGATCCGAGACATCAGCAGAACCGAACCGGCGCAACAGGAGTGTTTGAACATGCGTGTCCCCGTCATCGCGGGCCAGGTCCCACCCAGGTCTGTGGGTCATCAAGATCATCAGGGGAAGATCGGTGCAAATCGCCTTGAACCGCTCCAGCAGGGCTTGCGTCGAGGGATCGATCCAATGTGCATCCTCAACACACAGAATAACCGGGCGCACGCCGGCCCGGACCTGCACCGTATGGATAAGGGTTTGGATCGTTATGTCGCGTTGCTCCTGCGGCGACATCTCGAGAACTTCACGAGCCAGCGCGCTGCGCGGCGCAACCAGCGCTGCAAAGACAGGCAGAACCTGTTCCCAGTCCAGACCTTCCCGGCCTTCCAGCAGCTTCCTGACATGTTCCAGAATTTGATTGTCGTCAAAATCCGGTTCAACGCCCGCATCCTGTGAAATTCGCTGGGTGACCGGATGAAAGGGGCTGCTGGTCAGATAGGGCGAGCAGTTCAGCCTTATCACATCGGCTTGTCCGGTTGCTGTAACGTCCGCAAGAAACCCCTCAGTCAGGCGCGACTTTCCAATCCCCGCCTCCCCCGACAGCAGAACGACCTCACCATGACCGTTTTGGGCACGTTGCCACGATTGCAACAGGATACCCTTTTCGTAGTCCCGGCCAATCATGGTGCTGCCAGCGTCATCCTTGTATGACGCGCGAAACCGGCTTTCCGCGCTGCGTTCCGATACGACCTTCAACAAGGTCCGAGGGTCTTTGAAACCCTTCAACTGAGTTGATCCAAGGGTCTCGAACTCGAATATCCGGTGCAAGGCGGCTTCGGTCTCTTCTGCAGACAAAACCACCGAGTTTGGCAGGGCGCGTTCCTGTATCCGCGCCGCCAGATTGACCGCCGGCCCGGTCATGGCACCTTCTTCGTACGAGTTTTCGCCGATCGTGTCACCGACCACGACATCGCCGCTGGCAATACCCAGTCTGGCTGACAAACGCTCACCGTCAGGGGCGTTGAGCTCTTCAACCCGACGGACGCACTCAAGCCCCGCCTTTATCGCGCGAATGGCGTGATCTTCGTAGGCTGTTGGCCAGCCGAAAAACACAAGAAGACCGTCGCCAAGATATTTCGCGACATAGCCACCATACCTGCTCACTGCCCCCGCGACGGTATCCTGATAGTTCTGTAGCAGATCCCGCATGTCTTCGGGATCAAATCGGTTGGTCAACTCCGTCGAGCCGACCAGATCAGCGAACAAGACTGTCAGATGACGCCGCTCAGCCGCAGGTGCGATGGGCTTTTTTGCTGGTGCAGCTTCGCCATGCACATCATCAAGGGCGGATGGCTGAGTTTTCTTGCTGGTTGGCTCCCCTGCGGCTGGCGCTGATGAAGACAGGCGCCCAGAGCCAACCAAATCCTGAACCGCCGCAAGGATGATCTTTCGGTGACCAAGGCTTACCCCAAGCTCTTTCAGGTCGTCGCCTGTCAGCAATGGCAAAACCCGCGCATCAATGTCGTTTTCCGCAAAGGCACTTGCGTACTGACCCAATCCGAGGTCGTTTAGCCACGTGTCCATTTCAACCGACATATCCGGATCATGCTGAGATACGTGTCACTAATCAAGAAAACGCTATTTACTCAGCGGGGCGATCAATGCGCAGCGGACGCAGTTTCACGCGCAGCACAGCAAAATGTGCCAGTCACGTAAGACCTTGATACATTGTGGGGAAAGGATGGTGGGTGATGAGAGACTCGAACTCCCGACGAATCGTTAAAAATCAATTGGTTACGTGGTAGTTTGTAACCGTGTAACCGGCCCCAAAATGGGTCGAATAACGTGGCCTCAACATGTTATGAAACGCGCCGCGCTTCCATTTCTGACGATAGTTCTATTTGCGGTGAAGCAATTAGTAGCTCGGTGGCAGTGCGCTTTGTTTGAACGGAGTAATTCACGTCGAAGCTAAAGCAGTCTTCGCTTTCGTATAGAGAGCGGATTTCAGGCGTGTTGTCGTAAGTTACGATCCATGGTCTTCGCAGTTTGGTAATTTTGCTAGCAAGTTCTGCATGATCATTTGGTCGATAGAAGCTCGTGTATAGGCTGGAACCCTTATTGAAATATGGTGGGTCGATACAGAGCATTGATCTTTGCGGAAGTGTCCTATCCGAGTGGTCGAGAAAGTCGAGTGCATCCATCTGGGTTAGGTGAATTCGCCGTTTGTATTTTGCGATCCGTTTTATTCGTCTTGCCAAGTCTGGACGATTGAAGCGGCAGTCAAGTTTGTAGTTTCCGGTTTGTTTTAGACCACCAATTACACCAGCACCTTTGATAATGCCGGACCTGTTCGTGCGATTTAGGTAGAAGGCCGAAAAGCCTAAGCGCAGCTTGTCCCCGCCATCACCTTCTGCGAAAATGTCGCGTTGGCGTTTCCACTCCTCAATCGTGAGGTCGCACCGCATAACGAGATCAGTCAGCTCATCGGTTCTATTCAGGACTGAGTCCCAAAAGGCCCATACTGCAGGATCAATATCGTTAATATGAATATCCGAGACGATACCCTGAAACAGTAGACCGAGTGCCAAACCACATCCGCCAGCATAGGGTTCCGCATAGGCTGCTCGACTAAGATCATTCTCACGGATGATTTGCGACATCAGTGGAAGCATACTGGTCTTGCCGCCCGGATATCGCAGCGGTGAGAACATTCTACCCATTTTGTTTTATCTCTTTGATGCAGGCAACGATTAGTGGTGTCAGGGTTTTCATGTCGTTTATCAGTTGCCGATAGTCAAACGTTGCACCAACGCTGTGATGTTTGGTGAGATTCCCATTGTTGGCAATGTGCCCTATCGCGGTTGATGGCGCATTAAGTTCTTTACCTTTACCAAGGCCAATTTGGCTCAGTTTCCCTTTACTCAGATAGTCTTTGAACGAAGTTCCTTCATTCTTACCCATCGCAGCGGCAAGACTTTCGAGAAATGACCACGCACCGACAGCGATCAAAGGTGTATGGGTTTCAGCACTTATCTTCGTGATCGAATAATATAGGCTTTGAAGCTTTTCCTCACCAATTTCCTGAAGTCCATCAGCGATCTCTTGTTCGTGCCGAATATACTTAGAGCTGATTGGCTTTGAGCCCGGCCTGCCAGTTGCGTCCTCGCCTGGCCCTTCACGCTCACTACTATCTTGTTTCTCGCCCTGTTCCGCATCGTCCGTTGATGGGGTGTCTTCACTCTCTGTAGCTTCACTCAGAGGGTATGACTCTATGCGATCCTGAGTTACTCCGGGTAGGGCGTTGAGGTCTCTGGAAAACGCGTCAATCTTTGCTTTCAAAGCTTGAGAGCCCAAATTTTTCTCAAACGCTTCTTTCAAAGTTGCGCTCAAAATTATGTCGAACTCTTCCACCGGTCTGGTGATATGTAGTTCTTCGACACCTTTGCTGAGGTCCAAACCGAGCGCTTCGGCAACCAAAACATTTCCGACGAGCCGTGCCATGTGCGAAAAGCTACCTCGGCGTTGTGCAGCCTTCATCAGTTCTTTCTTCTCGGCATAGTCGAACAGTTGTTGCGCTATGATGTTTCTTCTTGAACCGCTAAAACGTGTGCGTTGCTCTGCGTTCCATGGTTTGCGTCCTCTACCTCCCTGAACTCCATCATGAATACGCTGTAGCCAATGTCGCCGCCGTTCCTGATCAAGAATAACAACAACGTCCACGTCGTCGATCGGTGTCCAATCGTCACTAATTTTCTTAATTGCCTCGCGAATTGAGGCTGGTGCCAGATCGGGATCGTGCAGTAATTTGAGCGCGCATACTCTTCTGTTACCTTCAGCGACAACGAAGTTCGTATTTCGCGAGATATCGCCAATCTCAGTCCCTTCGTCCACCGGGTATACAATCAGTCTTTCTGCTGGACTGATACCATACCGGGCGATATCTCGTGCCAGCGCTGCGACGTCTTCGGTGCGGCACAGGTTCTCGATAGCCTCCATCTGGTCATCGACTTCTTCATGTCTAGGGTTGTCAGTAGCTAGGAATAAGCGGTCAACAAAGGCGTTTGTCTTAAATTCTAATTCGCTCATCAATCTTCTCGTTCGAAACTTAGATCTTTCACATTTGGCGAAAAAAAAAGCAATCATTCGCCTATTCGGAGAATGATTGCACAAGCAAATTCATGATCCAAGTGGATTGAGTAGTCAGTAGTGCGTCGGACTGCCGCGTATTCTAACCGGCTTTGTCTATTCCGGCATTGCGCAGCACAGAAACCGGCCAAATATTCCCGATGTCGCTGAGCACCTCAACTATTGCTGATTTAGGGTCGATGCCGCGACGGCCTGTGCATTCTTCGAATTTCTGCTCAGCTAGTTGAGCCAGCTTTTCTTGCAGCGCTTTGTATACGTGATCCGGCAGGTAGACTTCTTGTGTATTGGTATTGGTCTGCACGAAACTATTCCTCTTATGCGTGATTTCGTGCGCTCAGACTCGCATACTTGGAATCTGGGGTTCAAGAGGAAAAACGACCTAAGCTATTGTTTTTATTATAAGTAAGCTCTTACTTACCGCGGAAAATATGAACCCCGCGCCGGTTGACTTAATCGCATTGACGATCCTGCGCGGGGTTCGGAGAAGCGGAACATGTCGAAACCGCATCGTTATAGTATAACAAGATGACGGAGCGCTCAATATCAGAACGCGCCATAATCCGGATTGTCTTCATATTTGCCCGGATCGGGTTGGCGGCTCAGGCGTTCTACAGAGCGTTCAACAAGAGCCGTGGCGATCTGTTCTTCTGTCCAGCCAGCTTTGCGCTTCCGACCAGCCCATACCTTATCGTTCTTTCTGTCCTTTTCGTCTTGGCTGGCATTGCTCCACCTGTCGCGTTGCTTTTCCGCATGCCGCTGTTTGGCATTGGCTTCGCGCTCAGCACGGGTCGCTCCGGGAACCTTCATATACGCCCGGACCTCCCTTCCCTCTTCGTTCAAAATCTTGGCCGCGTATTCATCGCGCTGACCTGCTTTCTGCTTTTCGTATTCAGCGGGGTCACGCTCTGATTTCCAGCGCCGCGCATTGCGTTCCGATTTCAGACGTGCATTTTCGGCGGCAATGTCTTCGCGCTTTTTCTTGATGGTTTCCGTAAGTTTGGTTTGTGCACGTGTGCCGGATTCTGCTATACTCATGTGGTTCCTACTAAGTTTGAGAGGGGTCAGCGTTGCAGCGCTGGCCCTTTCCTATTTTTGATCAGCTAACCAGTAGATCAGCCACATCACGCGCTAGATCACGTGACCATGATTTTGTGACGGAACCGGAAAGAGGAATGGTGAGCTTTACCCCATTTCCTTTGCGTTCGATCATATAGTTGTGCCGCATGTTGGCGACCTTCTGGGCGGGCTTTTGGGGGTCAGCGAATTCGCGAAGCGCGGCAGCCAGATCGGCAGCGCCTTCTTCTGTGAACCGGACCGGCGGATGATCATCGAAACCGATCAAAAGATCTTTGTCGCCACGATGAATGTTCAGACCGTCGATCCCAGCCGGGATAGTGCCAGCCTCAATTTCATCGTTGATGAAACGCGCGATTACTTCGGAGATGGACAACCCGAGTGCGACAGAAATCGCTTTGATTTGTGCGTGGCGCTCAGGAGCTAGTTGGATGGCAGGTTTAGACATAGGGGGCCTTTCGTTTGTGTCGAACCATTCTAACACTTAAGTATTAGAATTGAAAGCGCCAAATTACGCCGCCCCGGAACTTTATTTTAAGGGGTGCGAGAGTGATAGCATGTGGTGGCATGGGGAACTTCCATCCCGGAGGAGGTGAGGTGTGTTCCTGCGAATTTCTTGAACTGTATTATTATCTCTTATTTTTAAAGAAATACTATACAAGCAAGAAATTCGCAGGAACACACCCTTCCGGGGTGGTAAAGAAATTCGCAGGAACCCCGCCCAAGCAGACAAGATTCCGCCATCTCCGGGTCAGCGCACACCTTGCCGCCGGTTGTTGAGAATATTACCGGGCCTTCCCTGTCGCGACAGCTCTTCAACCACAACCCCTCTCATAGTCAGCTCCATCTCCTTCGCCATCCGGGCGGCCAAATCGTCATTTTGCTGCGGCGTCCCAGCTGACCCATTTACCGTGATCGGCGAATTGATAGTGACGTTCGGTGCGGCAGCTGCGCTCACAGACTCAGAGCGCGCCGCTGAGACCGCCTGAACGGGTGCCCGGCCACCCACATACCCGCCAGACGCATACCCCCTCTTAGCGGAGCTGTGCAGCGCTTCTAGGTTGCTGACGCCAATGCGCCGGGTAGCCTCTTTGCTCATGACGTATTCGCCGCGGTGCACAACACCCGCCGGTTCATACTTACCACCATCCCCGGTGTAGCCGCCTTCTGCGAACAAGCCGCCAAGCAAAGTGCCTGCCGGGCCACCAATGATGCCGCCAATGATTGACATGAACAGCTTCTTTGCCGCCATTGCCGCCAAGTCTCTGGCTAGGCCAGCCAGTGCCTCGCGCGCCGTCATGGTGCCCATGACAATCCCGGTGAATGCGTCTGCGGCCTGATTTGTGAAATTAGCACGTGCTGCATCAACTTCGTCAAACTTCTGCGCGGTTTGCTGTGCAGATTGAGCGGCGTCGGCGTATCCACGTGCCAAAGCGCGAACTTCTTCGCGCAGCGCAGGTGTGATTTCCCTGCCGGACTGTTGCGCCGCATGTAGCAATTCCGCTTCGCGCCGTGCCGTGGCAATTGCGACAGCATATTCACCGCCAGCGCTGGCACTTGCGATAAGTGCTGCGGACTCAAGTTCCAGAAGTGTGATTTCAGAACGAAGCGCAGATGTGATGCGTTCGAAGTCGTCACGGCTACCAGCGCCACCGCTCCGGGTTGATGAATTCTCATCCACCAAAGACGGCGCAGGACGGGGTCGCACAGAAGACGTAGGTGCCAGATCAGATACAGGCTGATTGCCTTCTAACCGGCGGCGCTCAACTTCAGCATCACCATTGCCACGCCCAGAGGATGTATAGCCACCGTTGCCGGGCAGCTGTGTTTTCAACAGGGTGGCTTTGCCGATGGCCTTGTCCAGCGCATCACCAATACCGCCGATTGCAGAGATTACACTGGCGAACCGGGCACCGTCGATCTCTGCCAGTTCCTTAGCTACCTCGCGCGCCTCGCCGACAAGTTCCCCGATTTCCGCTTCGAACTCGCTGGCTTCGATCTGTCCATTTTCCAGCGCATCCACCAGCCGCTTCAGGTCGCCCATGATATCAGCCAGGGCGAACCGGGCGTCGGTGTTGTCGATCTCGAAAACACGCACACCGTCCGGGCCGGTCATGCGGTTGATCAGATTGAACAGCTCATCATAGGTGCCGTGCAGGTCGCGCAGATCATCGGCATGGGCGGCGATCTCGGCTTTGTTCGCTTCCAGCCCCTTTGCCAGCTCTTTGCCAAGCACCGCTTCGGCGCGTTCGATATCGCCGAATATGCCTTCAAGGTTCTTCTTGGCGCTCAGGATGCCTGATACACCCTCGGCCATCGACACAGCCAGTTTCTTACCGAACGCGGCAAGCCGGGTGTTCAACTCATCGAATTTGCGGCTAACCTCATCTGCCGACGCAACAACATCGTCATCCAGCACCGCACCAAGCTCATGTGCCCGGTTGATTGTGTTGCGCAGCTCAGCATCGCTTTGCGCCATCAGCTCAACAAAACGTTCGCCGCCTGTGCCGCCGAAAATCTCATCAGCGACACGAATACGGGCGGAACTGTTGAGCCGCCGGGACCGCTCAAGGATTTCAAGCATCAGCTCAGACGGCTTTTCCAGCTTTTGCTGTAGCTGTTCTGCGCTGTAACCAAGGCGCTCGAACATTTCCGCTCCACCGCCTTTGCCTGTTTCGATGAACTCATCGGCGCGCAGATTCAGCTCTTTGAAAGAGTCGATCATCGCATCGATTTCGATCCGGTTCTGCTGCGCCACAAAGCGCCATTCCTGATGCTCTTTGAGAGACAACCCGGCGCGCTTAGCCTCATCGCCAAGTTTCGCTACGCCCTTGGCGGTGTCATTGATTGCCCTGAGCGTTGACGTGGATGCGATACCGGCAGCAAGCGGAACAGCCATCCGGGCAAAGCTGGCGGCGACATTCCTGCCCATCTTGGAATAGGTGGCGTCGATCTTGTTAGCGGATTGCTGTGCCCGGCGTTCCATTTGCTGTGCGGCGCGGCGCTGGGTGCGGTTCGCACGCTGCAAGCCCTTTTCAAGTTTGTCGATCCGGGCTTCGATAGGGACAATCAGGCCCGGCAGTGTTGCGTCATTCATGGCTCTACCTCAGAAAGTGAATATCTCGGCGTCTTCGCCGGTGTATCGGGATTTGTTGGATTCACCCGCCAGCGCCCGGTGCACAGCCATTGCAGCGGCAACGGCACCGTCTATGCGGTCGGTTTTCTTGCCCTTATGCATGCGCACAAGGCCGGTGGTTTCGTTGCGGCTGGCAACCACGCTGTCGAAGTGGTGCCGCAACACGGGGTGGCCGCTGTGCCGGATCAGGCGGCCATTGACGGCCCGTTCCAAGTCACCAATCGCTACACCCATAGAAAGGGGCGCCTGACGCAGCTCTATCACCGGCAGCCCATCATCATAGAGACGCTGCATGATCTGCCGGGCAAGGTGGGGGTCAAAGGCGATCTGTTGCACGTCATGGCATGCCGCCAGTTCGCGCAGATGATCCTCTACGGCTCCGGGGTCAATGATCGGGCCGGGTGTGACCGTGATCAGACCTTCGTCGCGCCAGCGCTCATAGGGCACCCCATCACGCTCAGAACGCTCTTTCAGGTCTTCGCCGGGAACAAAGAACCACGGCTTGATGGTAATCTGTCCATCACCATGCAGCCAAGCGGCCACAACCGCGGCTGTATCGCCGTTCTTCGCCATGTCCACGCCAACCCAGCAGGGCAGCGTTGCAAGGTCGGTCTCATCATCATCGAACTGCCGGGCATCATAGGTCGACATACTGAACAGAGGGTCGCGACTATTCCCGTGCCAGATATTCAGGTTGTATTGCTGAAAACTGTAGCGCTCTGCCGGGTGATCTTTTGCTTCTTTCGCCAGTGAGCGCAAACCGGACAGGCTGGGAAAGCCGTGTTTCAGGCCGGGGTTTACCCGGTGCCATACGTCTTCGTCCTGCCAATCATCATCGGGCTCAGCGGCAAAGATGATCGGTAAGAACTCTGGGTTGTTGATCTCACCCAGCGCGACACGCCGGGCATAGTCATACTGTTCGGCAGCAAGTGTTTCGTGGCCGCGCCCTGCCGTGGTAGCTATGACCAGCAAGCTATCGTCGGTCTTCGCCAGACCTGATTTCAGGGCTTCCCACAGATCCCGCCCTTTCCATGCGTGTATCTCATCGGCCAGCACAAAAGCCGGGGTGGTGCCGTGCTGTGCGCGGCCATCGCTGGATACTGCGCGCAACCGGGCGCGGCTTTTCAAGTCTGTGACCTGTTTCGCGCCAAACGTCGCATCATGGATTTTTGTTGCGGCGATAAGGCGATTATCTTCCCGGATAATGTCAGCAGCTTCCCGAAAGCCGATACTGGCCTGATCCCGATCGCAGGCGGCAAAGATCACCTGTCCGGAAGGCACCTTTTCCGGGCCGATCACATGCAGCAAGGATAGGGCGGCGGCCAAGCTCGTTTTCCGGTTGCCACGGGGCAGCATCAGAAACACCGTTTTGACGATCCGGCGGCCATCAGCGTGGCGCGGCCCATAGATGCGCCGAACGATACGTTCCTGAAACGGTGCAAGCTGAAATGCTCGGGGGTGTCGGTTGACGTTTGCGGCCTTGGGTGCCCGGTTCTCATTCACGGCTGCCGGGTGGCGCAACCGTCTCAAGAACGTGACCGCCCGTTCACCATGTCCAAGAGGATCGGCGATCAAGCTGCCGTCATCAATCCACGCCGGGTATGTGCTGGCCGTGCTCATGGTCACACTGCCAGTGGGTTGTCGGCGTCATCGTCATCCGACTGCACAGCGCCAATCCGTGCGCGACTGGTCGGAGTCAGGCCGTATTCGGCGGCAAGCTGGCGTGCTGCCTGCATGTAGCGGATTTGCAGCCCGCCCAATTTCAGATCGGGCAGGGCACCGGCGCTCATCGTGTCAGCGATCAATCTGGATGCACCAACGGCAACACAGTAAGCCTCAACGCCAGCCAGATCGGCCTTAGTGATGACACGCCGGGCGATGAGCTGCGGCATGACACGCCGCCATTCAGCCTTGGCATGTGCAGCCAGGTATTTCGGCACAGGTGGGGCTTTGGTCAGTGCATCGGCATCAGGGGAAAGGGGCGGTTTCACACCGCGTGAATGCACACTCATGCGGCCACCTCGGAACAGCGCAGCTCAAGGCCGCGTTTGCGGCCCAGCTCGGCAATCTCGTCAATGTCATAGGCAGCGCCGTCGAAGGTCACGCGGTCAGCCGGGGTGATCCCGCTCAGATATCGGATACGGAATACCGCGCCGCCAGCATCACCTTCACCAAACCCGGTCAGATATTCTTCGGCGCTGAGCTGCATCAGCTCTGCCCGGACAGTCGCAATTGGTGTCCATGTCTTCGACACGGCACCAGACGCCGCCACCGTCTCGGTTTCGCGCTCAACGGTAATCTGCTTATCAAGTTTGCCTGCCCGGATCATGGTCACGGTCTCCACCGGACAACGCCCGACACCGTAGCAACGCCGTGGCAGTATGCTTTCTCGGGGTCAGGGTCGCGCATGTAATTGAAGCTGGGGCGGCCATAGGAGTTGATATCGTTCTCACCCAAAACAGGTGCATCCCACAGCGCATGTGATGCGGCCGCACCAATCTGCCGGGCCATATCCGCGCCGTCTTCAATCGCCCAAACATGCAGGTCCAGCCAAACGCGCGTGAGGCACCAATCACCAGCCCGACCAAGATTGGCGGTGTCAGGGTTCGCCAGAATGATGCAAGGCAGCTTGTCCGGACGCGTCGATCCAGCCCGGATATGGTCGGCGGGCACAAGATTGGTCACTGCCGAACTGGCGATTAGCGCCGCTCTGATTTGCGTCTGAAACTCGATATCGGGCGCGATCATGATTTGCCCTCCGCTGCTTTCTTGATTGCCTGCCCGATGGCGCGGTTGATGCGCCGCTGCGCACGGGGTTTCGCCAGCCGGGCACCCGGGCGCATGAACGGCTGTGCTTCTTGTTTGACCGTGCCGAATTCCTGCAAGTGGCCATGCCGCACGTTTTCATTGCCGACAGTGACAAGCGCCTGATTAGGACCAGCGGTGCGTCTGCCGCCACCTTCTGCATAGGCCGGGGTGGTTTCGCCCGGTGCGGTGACAGTGATGGACGCTTTCAGGTCACCTTCATCGACAGGCACAAGGGCGCGCATGTTCGCGGCCATTTCTTCTGCACCTTTGATAAGTGCAGGGCGCAACGCCTCAACCACCTCTTTCGGGATGGCCTTCAGACGGGCTTCCAGTCGCTTCGATTGATCTGTCAGGCTGTTACGGGGCATAGCCTGTCACCGGGTTCTTGTAAGGGGAAAGCAATTCCCGGACACCAAAGGGCACCGGGGCGGTGGTCATACCGAATGACGCGGCCTCGCGCTGCTCATACCAATAGGCGGCCAGCTGCAAAGCCGCCTCAGTCAGGGGCGCTTCACCGGCCACAAACGGCGTCCCGGTGTAATGGCCGATCCACGTTTCAGCGGCGTCCAGCTTGTGCGCCAGCAGGGCGTCATCAAGGTCATGATCAAGGTTGAGCTGCGATTTCAGCAACGCAACAGGTGTCAGTGCGGCCATCAGCTCGCCTCTCTTTCTGAAAAAGTTATTTTCGGTGTGTCTTGTGCGGAGGTCCCCACGCCGGTCCCCTCAGACCCTCTAAAGTTCGAGACCACCCCCGGTCTGTTGAACGAGCGGTTGCGTCTGCCAATGGGTTGCGTCAGGGCACGCTCAATAGACCATCCTTGGTTGAGCCTTGCTCCAATGTTCGTTACTGGAACGCCGGTTCGCTTCGACCATTGGGCAATGGTGTGTGTCTGCCCATCATGTGTGATGCGCCGGTCAACGATCTTGGTTACCTTGCGCGTCTTCCGTGCCGGGACAGTTGATAGCTTCGCAATGTGCGGTTTGGTTGCGCCTACCAGTTCCTCAGGTGAGGGTGCTGCCGCGATCTTGGCGCGCATACGTTCCATCACGGCAAAGGTATCCATGTCAGCACATGCACAGACGGTGCTCAGGTCTGTGCTGGGTGTGGTCAGGTAGTGGCGTGCTCTGTTGATGGCGGCGATTGCTTCTTTCGGGGTCTTACCTTTGACACCGTTCAGTGCGTCATCAACGGCGCGCAGTAAGACTTCCTGCCATAGTGTTTTTTCAGGGTTGTAGCTCATGAGCTGCGCTCCTGCCGTTGCTTGTGGCGACTGTGACAAGACGTGCAGAGCGGCTGCCAGTTTGAGTGATCCCAGAACAGGCGCATGTCGCCACGATGAGCGATGATGTGATCTACAAGCGTGGCCTTGGCTCCACAGCCGGGCCATGCACAGCGATCATTGATCTTCAGGAACGCATCGCGCGCCGCGCGCCATTTGCTGCCATATCCGCGCGAAGATGCAGACGGGCGGCGCGCATCATGGCGTTTGTTCCGGGCACGGGTGCGCGCAACCTGACAGGTGCAGCGCTCACCATGCGGAACGATATTGCCACATGTGCAGATATGAGGCGGGCGCGGCATCGATCACCAGAAGATTTGGATATCAGGCGACGTGCCAATCGCAGGCGTGTCCAAGTAAAGCGCTTCGACGCTCTTAACCCGGAACCGCCACATACTAGCCAATAACCCGGTTGCGATGGTCAGCCTGAAGTCGAATTCTTCATCATTCAGGAAGGTGAGCCGATATGTTCCGTAGTGCGGAAACACGATCCCCAGCGGGATAGTCGGCAGATCGACCTTTGCCGTTGCGCCTTTGTTGTCCAGTGTGGGGCCAAGGGACACTTTCCGGGTGTTCGACAAGGTGTCCTGAACGGGACTGGAGTAGCCCTTGTAAGGGTTAATCATTGGTATCTCCAAAGTGGTTGTGCATCAGATCGTTTGCCCTATGCGTAAGCCGCTGAGCGCGCGCAGCCGTTCCAACCCGGCACGGTCAAAGTCAGGATCAAAGCCGTTCTCGACGTTCTCTTGACGCTGTTCGTCGGTGGGTTCGTTTTGGTCTTCTTCAGGTGCGCCATGGATAGCCATGAGCTTGCTCATGTGGGCTTCAAAGGCGTCGGTGATGTCCTGCGGGGTGGCATTCCATGCTGCTTCAGGCTGCCAGCCCATCCAGCCGGTTGCGTAACCATAGAGCTGCTTGAACAGATCAGACCAAGGCAGCGGCGTGGTGCTTTGGGTCTGTTTGTCGGTCTCTGACGATTGCAGGGTCAGTGCTTTATAGAATTCAAACAGGGGCACGTAGGCAGCGTTATAGAACCCGGACAGGGGTTGAGCCGCCGCATAACCAAACAGGGCGTCAGTGTCCGTCTTACCGGCTCCTGCGGTGATGACGTGCCAGACAGTGAGCGTGTCGAATTCTTCCAGCTTGCGCAGCAACTCGGGAAAGCCACCGTGCAGCCGTTCAAGGTAAATGGCAGCCCGCAAAGACGGGCGCAGGAACACGGTGTAACCACCGTATTCCAGAGCGATTGCGTCATATGCGAGCTGCGGTTTCATGATTGGCTTACGGTGCCATCTTCAGCTTGCGGAACGCGGCAGGCATGACCACACCGGCACCAGTCCGGCGGCGCGCGTGGTAGCGAACCAGACCGTTGATGCGCTGCGTGTAAGGGTCACTCAGAACAGCAAGCGACAGGCGGTCATAGATGCGATAGCCGCGCTTGAAGTCGCCGAAGATGATCGGTTCTGCGTCTGCACCGATATCCGGCATATCAACAGCTTCAACCACCGGCTGGCCCAAGATACGTTCCGGTTCGCCCTTTTCGTATGACTTTTGCCAGAGGTAGTTGCCCTGCCCATCTTTCAGGGTGCGGATAGCTGCCAGCGTCTGCGCGTTCATCACCCAGACGCCTTTGTTCCGGTAGGTGGCCGGCAGGGCATACATCAGGGCGATCAGCTCATCAGGCGAGACTGCCGAAGTGCTGGTCGATACTGTGTCGGCAATGTTGGCGTCAGCCATGAACCCGGCAGGCTCAAGGGCGGTGTTGCCATTGACGTAGGCCAAGTTCTCTTTCTGCGCAAAGTCCTCAGCCAGAGCCAAGTTTACTTCGCTCAGAACGTTGTCGCTGTCTTCGGCAAGCTGCAACGAGATATCAACGTAGGTCGCGATCTCGTTGATTGCGATTTTGGACTGGCCAAAGGCAGGCTGGCTGCCTGTCCGGGCGGTGGTTTCGTCAACCCAGACGGCATTCGTGACGCCGGTTCGCTTAGGCAGAATGACGCTGCCGCGCTGGGTGGTGCGGACATCTGCGATAGACCGCACGGGGCTGAACTCGACCAGATTGCGGATGAATTCAGACTGCACGTCTTCCGGTGCCAGAACGTGGTCGGACGTGTCGCTTGCGGTGGTCAGCGCTTTCTTTTCACCGGTTGCCAGATAGGCCGCGAAGGCTTTGACTTCTTCGCCGCCCATAACGGGGTTGGCCGGGCTGGTGATCTGAGGCCGGTTGCCTTTGGCTTCCAGTTTGTCCAGGCGGGCAATGACCTTGTCGAGTGCCTTGGTGTCGATCTGGGGCACCTGCGGCGTATCGTTGGCCGGGGCTGCGGCCTTCTGCTCTGTCTCGATTTCTTCTTTTTCCAACTTGGGGGTCTCCATAGAGGGGGTCAGGGGGTCATCCGATTTGATGGACGTGATCTGTGCGCCCGGATGACACGGGACGGCGACAACAGAGATTTCATGCAGGGCGGCTGCGGTGATGGTGCGGCCCTTAGCGTGGCGTTTGTGCTGTTTGGTGACAAAGCCGATGGACAGACCGGATACGGCCTTGGTGCGGATCATGGCGCGCACTTCACGGGCACGCTCAACGTCATCCACCAGCAGGCGGCCTTTGACGGTCAAGCCTTCGTCTGTTTCGGTGATCTGGTCCCATACGCCGATGACTTGCGCCTGATCGTGCGCAAACAGCATCGGCAGGCTTTCAGGGGATGTGAGCGCGCCCTTTTCGATCACATCTCCAACCCGGTCAGCAGAGCCAAACGGCCATGCAATCCCGGTGATCTCGCCTGCGTCGGTTACTGACAGGGCGGCTTTGACTTCGATGCGATCAGTCATGCGGCAGCCTCATTCAGGGCTGCCGACAGGTCGCCGGTTTGTGCTGCATCGGGGGTGTCAGGTTTTTCAGTGACAGTGCCGGACCAACGCGCATCCAGAATATCCAGTGCGACGGGAAGCACTTCTACAAAGGGTCGGTTCCGGGCGTAGGTGTCTGTGAGCTGTGCGGCACGTTCGGGATTGGTGCCACCACCGATCAGACCAAGCCGGATGATCTCAACCAGATCAGCGACATTAAACTGACGACTGATCACACGAGAATAGAGCGCACCGATTCCCAGACCAGCAAGGCGCTCAAGCTCAGTGATCATCTCATCGGTCAGGGCGAACGTGTATTCGCCATCGCCGAAAAAAGCGGTGTGGGTCAGGTTCATTTGATCTTGTTCCGCTTCGGGCGCTTGCCAGAATTATTAAGCTGGACCCAGAACGGGGCGTTTGCCTGCAAAGATTTGCGTTTCTTCTTTTTCTTAACCTTGGCGGGTTGCGGAGTGGGCTTAGGCCCTTCACTGCTCATGCTAACTCATCCTTTTTCGGTGCCGACGCCGGGCCGGTCGTGGTTGTGGTCGTCGTGGTGTAGGGATTGCTCAGATCATCACCGCCTTCACGGGGCGGCAGATTGAGGCCAGCGCGAACGTCATTCGCAGATAGAACGCCCATGCTGCGATACTGGCCGTATGCGGTGGCGCGGGCGGCTGTGTCGGTGGTCAGCAGATCATCTGTGACAGCCTCAAAGTAGGCGTCATCCTGTTCTTCAGGCGTCAGCAGACATTGTGCATATGCGTCGGTCCAGTCCTTCAGCCACGGCTTAAGCGTGACGGTGTGAAACTGGCGGAACATTTCTTCGGTGTTCGACCATGTGCCGCGCGACAGCTCGAACAACATGGTGGGCGGCACCCTGAAAACACGAGCGATTTCGTTGATCTGTTCAAGGCGGTTTTCAGCGAATTGAGCGTCTGCCGGGGATACCGTGAGCGGAATGTATTCCATCCCTTCGTCAAAGATTGCTACGCCACCAGCACCGCCGCCGCTATGAGTTCTGAAAAAACTCTCAGCGAGTGCCTTTTTGGCTTCAGGGTTCATAGATTTCTGAATCTTGATTATCCCGGAAGGGCGGCCACCATTCTTGAAGAAGGTGGCGATATGGTCTTCAAAACTCGCAGCCAATGCGATGGCATTTCTGCCTAGTGTGATCGGTGAAATGCCGCCTTCAAGCGCTTCGATCCTGAGCACGTCGCGATAGGAAAGCCGCACCTGACCATGATCGGTAGTGACGCGGTAAAAGGGTTCGCCATCCGGTTCCTGATCCCGCTGGACTTTACACGGTTCCAGCCGGTGCAGCTCATATGGCGTGTCGTCAGAAAGGCGGACTACCTGAGCATGGCCAGCGCCATGCAGCAGGGCGTCAATGGTCAGCTGCTCGCGCAGCTTTGCAGCGCTTGTCCAAGGGTTCGCGCGCCCATGCACAAGCCGATAGGCAGGATGATCGGTCAGGGTGTCTTTGGATGCGCGGTCATAGAGTTTGACCGGCAGCGCACCGATGGTCTCTGAGATGAGCGACACGGCGCAGTTGACCGCGGGAACACGCATTGCATTGCCCGGACCGACAGACAGGCCGGTTGCGGTCGGCAACACTCCGAACAGTGTCAGGGCGTCCGGGTCGGTAAGGGTCAGCGCCTTTTCTTCGACGCCAAATCCGAGTGCTTTTTTGATCTTGGTAAGGGCCATGCGATCCACGTGAGAATAGTAGTGTGGCAAAAATACCACACAGTGAATCGCGGTTAAAGCTAAAAGTTACATATGCAACTAATAAGGTGTGAGAGCGCCCACCGCTGGTGGTTGACTAACATTCAAAATGACTGGAAATTCCGCTCAAACGAATAGGGACACTGAATAATGATCCGCACAACTATGCTCTTAGTTTCAGCCACCGCACTAATAGGCTGCTCAACTGAATTAGTTCCCGGAGCTGAGCGAGTTAGACAAATCTCACCCGGCATGACTAGTTCTTGCGCCTTCATCGGGCCGGTAACCGGGTCAGAGAGCATGGGTTTGGGCATCGCAGAGGATGTCGAAAGCGCCTATAACAAAGTCAGAAATGCGACCTATCAAAGAGGCGGCAACGCGTTCGTAGTTTCGTCAACATCGACATCATCTGAAATAACGGTCGTTCAAGCCGACATCTATGCTTGCCCTTGAAGCACTAGTATAGATCGTATGGTGGAAGCTGATTGATAGCGTCGATCTTGGTTTTCAACGTTACGTCGCCGTAGTCATCACCTGCCGTTTTCCCGGCGTGGCCTTGAATGGCATCAACTACACGATCTGAGATGCCAAGTTCGCGGCACTGGGTCTTGAGCCGGTGCCGCCACGCATGGTTAGGCAGTAGCCCTTCTGGTGTCAGGCCCGATTTGCTGAGCCATTCTGCGACCTGATTAGCGATACGCTTTGCCTTGCGCGAATAGTCTTCCTGTTTCGTCGCACCGTGGAACATCGGGCCGGGTTTGGCGGCTTCTACAAAGTCGATAAACCCTTCGTCGATGATTTGAGGGTGCAGCGGGGCGTCACGATATCCACCTGTCTTAACCGAACCGGCATCGGGTGTGATCCTAATCACCCATTGCCCGTCGATCTGGCGCACATCTTCTTTACGAAGCTGGGTAATCTCTGAGACGCGCGCGCCAGTAAAGGCACAGATGATAGGTGCCCACCTCTTTGCAGCCACCAAGTGCGACTTTTCTCTGACATAGCCACGCTCATCTTCGTTGGGCTTGTAAGAGCGGCTGGCCCTCAACACCTTGTTCGCTTCGGCATCCACGTAGCCTCGTTCCCGGGTATGCTGTTTCTTAGGCTTTGCTTGCCGCACGTTGGCAGCCGGATTCTCAGGTAAAACGTCGTTCTCTACCGCCCATGAGAATACGGAGCGGACGGTTGAGAGATACACATCGCTGACGGTCTTGGCTGACAGGTCGCGCATCAGGTGATCACGCCACGCGATCAGGTCTTTCTTGGTGACCCGTGTGGCGTCGTTGTGTTTTAGGTGTTTGACGAGCTTTTCAATCACCGGCTGTTGTCGGCCTGTGCCAGACCGCATGAACCCGGCTTGCTGCCGGTGCACAACATAGTCTTTCCAGAGCTGTTTGATACTGACTGGCGTAGGGGCGTTTTCCGGGGGCTGTGCGTTCACAATGATAGGCGCGGTGGGTGTGCCTGTAAAATCGCCTTCATCGCGCTCAGCGACGTGCGCAAGGGCTTCTAGCTCCGCATGGCAAAGGGCACGAGCTATCTCACGCCATTCGGTGCTGCCCGGTGCCGCGTCCACATTGCCAACAGCCCGGAAGCGTTCAATCTGTGCGCCGACCAGTTCGCCTAGCTCAGCGTCATTGGCATTTCCAGCTATGGCAGTGCGCAGGCGATCAACCAACAAGTCATCAATGCCAACAGCAGAGTAACGTGGATCATTTCTGAGTTGGTCATCAAAGGCCATCCGCTGGTGATAGTGGCTGTGAGCGATCTGACCCGGTGCTAAGGGGTAGCGCGCAGGAGTGTTCGGTAGTTGATTTGGGTTGGCTTGTTGTTCAGCCAGCGCAATCTTGTGCTGTAGCTGTGCAACGGCGCCCGGTAGCAGCTTGAGCGCCTGACGGTAGTCACCACCTAGCGGGGTGCGTAGTTCCGTCTTGCCGATGATTCCCCGTAGGTCTTTGGGCACCACAAGTCGGGCATGATACCGACCGGAACGGTTGACGAGGTTGCGAACCTTACCTGCCATGGGAACACCTTTTGTAACCAAAGTTGTAACCTTCAAACGGACATACGTCCTTGATTGCAAGGGTTTTCTTTAATTTCAAAAGGTTGGAATGGTGGGTGATGAGAGACTCGAACTCCCGACATCTTCGGTGTAAACGAAGCGCTCTACCAACTGAGCTAATCACCCGTGACGCTGCATGTAGCCAAGCCAGCGGGCGGGCGCAAGAGGGTCTGTGAGATTTTTATTCCGCGATGGGTTGCGGATAGGAAATGCCGCCCTCAAAGACGCCAGCCTCGGTGAGCATGGGCTTATGAGGCAGGTCTGCGTGGGTTTCAGGCATGTGGTCTGGAAAAGATCAAAGGCGCTTGCAAGCGCCCTATGGCCTCCGATATGCCCGAAGAGACTGCAACTTTCCGGTCGGGAGCACACATGATCCTACCCTTCGCCTGCCGTATCTGGATGGTGGCACTGGTCCTTGGCGCATTTGTGCTGGCTCCGGTCCGGGCCGGGGCAGAAGGGGTTTTGGTTTTCGCCGCGGCCAGTCTCAAGACCGCTTTGGACGAAATTGCAACGGAATACACAGAGCGGACGGGGCAGGATGTCACCGTGTCTTACGCGGCGTCTTCGGTACTGGCGCGGCAGATTCAGCAGGGTGCGCCTGCGGACGTGTTCATCTCGGCCAATGTCGAATGGATGGATTTTCTGGAACAGCAGGGCTTGCTGCGGCCAGGGACACGGTCGGATTTGCTGGGCAACAGTCTGGTTCTGATCGGCGCTGCGGGGCGTCCTGTTCTGGGCGACATTCGGGTGGTTCATGACCTCAGGGCCGAACTGGGCGAAGGCTTTCTGGCCATGGCGCTGGTCGATGCGGTGCCCGCCGGTATCTACGGCAAGGCGGCTTTGCAGGGGCTGAACCTGTGGGGGGCGGTGCAGGACCGAGTGGCACAAACCGACAATGTGCGCGCTGCGCTGGCCCTTGTGGCAACGGGTGCTGCGCCTCTGGGGATCGTCTATCGATCGGATGCGCAGGCGGAACAGCGGGTCAGTGTTGTGGCCAGTATTCCCAACGACCTGCACCCTCCGATCATCTATCCGGCGGCGATGACAGGTAATGCCACGGGTGCGGCGCGGGCTTTTCTGGATCATCTGCACAGCGATGCGGCTTTGGCTATTTTTCAGGAGCAGGGATTTTCCTTGCCGGGCGGGTGATCGCGTTGGAGTGGTTGGGCCCCGCTGAAGTCGAAGCGCTGAAGCTGTCGCTGCGCGTGTCATTCTGGGCGACGCTGGCGACTTTGCCGGTCGGGATTTTCGTGGCCTACATTCTGGCCCGCTGGCGGTTCCCCGGGCGGCAGGTTCTGAATGGTCTGGTGCATTTACCTTTGATCCTGCCGCCGGTTGTGACGGGGTATCTGCTGTTGCTGACCTTCGGCATTCAGGGGCCGTTGGGGCGGTTCTTGGCCGAGTTCGGCATTGTGGTTGCCTTTCGCTGGACTGGGGCCGCGCTGGCCGCTGGTATCATGGCGTTTCCGCTGATGGTCCGGGCGATACGTCTGTCGATCGAGGCGGTGGACCCGAAGCTGGAACAGGCGGGGGCGACGCTGGGGGCGTCGCGGCCTATGGTGTTTCTGACCGTGACCTTGCCGATGATCCTGCCCGGTGTCATCGCCGGGGCCATTCTGGCCTTTGCCAAGGCCATGGGTGAGTTTGGGGCCACGATTACATTCGTTTCGAATATTCCGGGCCAGACGCAGACATTACCATCGGCTGTTTACGCCTTTTTGCAGGTGCCGGGGGGCGAAGCTGCTGCAACACGGCTGGTCCTGATCTCGATCGTCATTGCCATGGGCGCGTTACTGCTGTCGGAATATGTGGGACGGCGCGCCGCCGCGCGGGTGGCCGGATCATGAGCCTGTCCGTTCGCTTGCATCATCAGCTGCCGGGGATCGATCTGGAGGTCAGTTTTGACGCGCCACCCGGTGTGACCGTGCTGTTTGGGCGTTCCGGGTCGGGCAAGACCACGATTGTCAACGCGGTGGCCGGATTGCTGCGGCCGCGCGCGGGCAGGGTGGCCGTGGATGACTGGGTGTTGTTTGACACCGATAGGGGGCATTGGCTGCCACCGCACCGGCGGCGGTTGGGCTATATTTTTCAGGAGGGGCGGTTGTTCCCGCATCTGACCGTGCGCCAGAACCTTGCCTATGGCCGCTGGTTCGCCCCCAAAAGCGCGCGGCGTGAAGACCCGGAAAAGGTCATCGAGATGCTGGGGATCGGCCACCTTCTGAATCGCCGTCCAGCCGGGTTGTCAGGAGGCGAAAAACAGCGCGTGTCGATAGGCAGGGCGTTGCTGGCCAGCCCGCGACTGATCCTTGCAGATGAACCGCTTGCGGCGCTGGACGAGGCCCGCAAGGCGGAGATCCTGCCCTATTTCGAGCGTCTCAGGGATGAGGTGTCTGTCCCGATCCTGTATGTGACCCACTCAGCCGACGAGGTGGCCCGTCTGGCCACATCGGTTGTCGCTTTGCAGGATGGCAGGGTCGTCCGCCATGGCCCCGCGTCCGAGGTTCTGTCGGATCCGTCCGTGGCGCCCGCAGGTGTGCGCGCGGTCGGGGCCGTGTTGGAAGTGCAGGTGCACCAGCACCACGCTGACGGGTTGACCGAGCTGAACGCAAATGGCGCGCGTCTGTTTCTGCCACGTATCGGGCAGGAGGTCGGCGCGCATCTGCGAATTCGCATTCCGGCGCAAGAGGTGATCCTGTCCGTCCAAAAGCCCGAGGGTCTGTCGGCATTGAACGTGCTCAGCGGGACGGTCGACTCGATCCGGTCGGGTGAAGGTCCCGGAGCGATCGTGTCGGTCAGGACACTGGCTGGGACTGTTCTTGCACGGGTCACGCGCCGGTCAGTTGCGGCGTTGAACTTGCAGCCGGGCAGCACGTGCCATGCCGTGATCAAGACGGTTGCACTGGCCCCGCAGAATGTCGGTGGCCGTATCGGGACTGGCACCTGACCTCAGGCAAGTGCGCGGGCTTCGTGTTCCAGCAGGATAAGGCGCGCGGCGCGCCCAAACCCCTGATGGCCAGAGGAGGGACGGTCGGGAAATATGGCGGCCAGTTCCTGGAGCGCGTCGGATGAAAGGGTATGTAGCGCCTCTTCCCCCAGAAACAGGCTTTCTGCCTGTGCCCCATCCGCCGAGAGGATTTCGTGCCGATCCAGCAGGATGTGAAGATACTCGACCGTTTCAACCGAGGTATCGAGCCCTATTCCGGGCCATCTGCACAGGTGCTTGGCGGCAACCAGCGCTTCGGTGGTTCCGAAAAGCAGTTCGACCCGGGGGCCTTTCACCAGAATACGGTGCTGCTGAGACACCAGAAGATCCCGCGAGGGTGTGTTGGATCCCAGACTGCTTGCCGAGATGCGAACGGGCCACATTGCGGGTTCATTGCGTAATCGGTCGGGTGGGATCGTGCTGCTTTCGATCCAGCGAACAGGTTGCAACCCGTGATCGGCTGTCGCCACCTTGTCCCCGACCTTCAGGGTCTCTATGGCGCGGGGGCCGTTTTCGGCCTCGATCAGGGTTCCGGCTACGAAACACACGCCTTCGATCCGGATGACCACCTCTACCGGGTCCGGAGAGCCGGTAAAAGGAAGTGTAATCGGACCGGCTTGCGTTGTTCCCGAGACACTGATGAAGAAGGAATCAAAGACAACTTCACCATTGTCGAGGCTGTCGAAATACGTCGGATCGACCGTATAGGTCCACTCACCGGTATTTGGGTCGATCGTGGCTGTACCGTTGGCAGGGGGTGTCGCAATTGTCCAGGTTTGGGTGAGCGGTGTAAAGTTTCCGTTGTTCAGCGTGGGTTGCCCCATCGCCACATTGGGTGGGGACCCGGTCACGTTGCCGGTCAATTCACCTGTGATCGGAACTGAAACCAACTAGACCTCGCCTTGTTGCAGCATCCGCTCAAATTCCTTCTTTCGGTACAGGCGCATATGAACCTCGCCTGCATCGTCCCGCGTCCATTCGACAATCCGGTTGCGTGTCATGTCGCTGTCCATTCGGTTGGTGCGCACGCGCGGATGCGGGATCTCTTGCTTGAGGATATCAACAATCTGGCTGGTCTGTCCAAACGGCGCGACAAGGTCGATGATCCAGAAGGAAGACCCGCTGGTAAAATCCTTGTCTGTCAGTGAGGTTTCTTTCACCGCATAGCGATATTCGGCGTCAGGGCTGAGACCGGCAAAAGTGACAAATCCGCGGGGAAAGCCATTTTGCCTGAAGATCTGGTATTGGCCCAGGCGGAACGGGGTTTCGAACGCATAAAGAACTTGCGCAAGGTTACGTTTCTGGTGCGTTTTTGTCAGACCCGCGAGATAGAACATCGCCCCCAGATCCGCATATTTCTCGGGTGGGAAATCGAACCAGTCTTTTGGAAAACTCTTGTTCAACGGAACTGCCGACAGTTTGATGCGTTATTAATTCTTTGGGGTAGTGTACTTGTTTCCGGCGATATGAATAGTGGAATTTCCCCGGATAACTGTGCCGGCGCAGCTGGTTTGCCCCACTTTACTCGCAGGGTGTCGTGGTTATGCTATCGGTATTGGTGCCATTGTTTCGGGATATCTGGATCATGCGTTTTCTCAAGCCATTCATCGCTGCCACACTTGTTATGACGCCTGCGGTGGCCGGGGCCGTTGGGTTCGGCCTGTCAGTCCGGCCGCAGTTCCGAACCGAGATCACGCCCTTGCCGGACGGGGTTTACGAAGTAAAGGCTGTCGGTTCATCCGCGCCGGTCAATTATTGGTGCGGGATCGGAGATTATGCCATTCGCACACTGGGCGTTCCGAACTCGCAGAGGATCTATATCTGGCGGGCGTATGAACCCGGCGTGCGAACGGTGCAGTTTTCCATGACTCCGCCGCCGGGGGCCGATACGAAACCCGGCTATTCGATCACGGTCAAGAAAGTCGGAGCAAACATGTCGGCGGTGTCGGCGCAGAACTATTGCTACGACAATTTCATCATGGACACGTTCTGATCGTCAGACCCATTTTGCCATCGGCGGCAGGCTCATCAGAACGGCATCCGGGTCATGCCCGGTTTCCAGACCGAATTTTGTGCCCCGGTCATAGACTAGGTTGTATTCCGCATAAAGGCCGCGATGCACCAGTTGGGTGGTCTTGTCCGCTTCTGAGAAGTTCTGAACGCGGCGCTTTTCAACCAAGGGAAGGAAGGCGGGCAGAAAGGCCCTGCCAATATCCTGTGTCAGGGCAAAATCCGCCTGCCAGTCACCGGTGCAATAGTCGTCCATGAAGATCCCGCCGACGCCACGCGCGCGTTTGCGGTGAGGGATATAGAAATACTCGTCAGCCCATTCCTTGAGGCGCGGGTAATGGGCGGGTCCGTGCGGGTCCAGATGCGCCTTTTGCGTGGCATGGAAATGCGCGGTGTCCTCGTCATACTCGATGCAGGGGTTGAGGTCCGAGCCGCCACCGAACCACCAGGCATGGGGTGTCCAGAACATGCGTGTATTCATGTGGACCGCCGGGGCATGGGGGTTCTGCATATGGGCCACAAGGCTGATACCCGACGCCCAGAAGCGCGGGTCTTCGGTCATTCCGGGGATGCCTTTGCGCGCCGCCATCGCTTGTTGCGCACGTTCGCCCAGCGTGCCGTAGACAGTCGAGACATTGACACCGACCTTTTCAAACACACGCCCGCCGCGCATGACCGACATCAGCCCGCCGCCCGCGTCTGACCCATCGTTCGACTGGCGTTTGGTTTCCTTGACCTCGAACCGACCGGGTGCGGCATCGGCAAACGGCCCGTCGGTGTGGCTGTCTTCAAGGGCTTCGAACGCTGCAACGATGTCATCGCGCAATTGGCGAAACCAGGCGGAGGCGGTAGATTTTTCTGTTTCGAACATGGGTCTTAATGTGCAGGGGCTGCGACCGGGTCAAGCAGGGTACGGCCACCATCGATTGTCAGGATCTGCCCGGTGACGAAACCAGCTGCATCAGACGCAAGATATTGCGCGGTTTCCGTCAGTTCCGTGGCCGAGGCGATACGGGCCAGGGGCGTGTGCTTTTCGATATCGACGCGGTAGTCGCGATTGTCCTTGAGGGTCGATTGTAGCGATGCGCTCATGACCGAACCCAGCGCGATCGAGTTGACGCGGATCCGTTTCGGAGCCAGCGCAACCGCAAGGGACCGGGTCAGCTGATCCAGTGCAGCGGTCGAAACGGAATAGGCCATCAGATCGGGGTGGGTCCGCCGGGCCGCGATCGAGGACAGGTTGATGATCGTCCCCGCCGGGTTTTCGACATCGCCGTCGGCCTGTTTGATCATGCGATTTGCGACCAACTGGCTGAGCCGCAAGGCGGGCATCAGGTTCTGGTTCAGCAGGGTGCGCATCGAATCGTCATCCGGATCCAGCGGATCAGACGGGATCACTTGCCGTGCGCCGTTGACCAGAATATCCACCTGGTCGAACGCATCCAGCGTCGCAGATAACAGGTTGGCTATGGTCAGCTTTTCGCGCAGATCGCCCGCAAAGTACCGGATATTGCTGCCTTCGGCCTGTTCTCCAAGCTCGTCGATCAGGCGTTTTTCATCTATGTCGGCAAACATGACATTTGCGCCCGCATCCGCGAAATGCCGCCCGATGGCCAGGCCGATGCCACTGGCCCCGCCCGTTACGATTGCTGTCTTGCCAGCGATGGAAAAGGACATCCGAATCCTCCTGAATTGGGGCGCAGGTTAACGGGCCTTAACGCCGAGGGCGAGAGGCCTGGAATACCTTGAACCGGTTGTCGCCGGCAATTTCACCGACCTGAGCGAAATGTTCGTTCAGTGTAGCTTCGTAAGGAAGGTGCCGGTTGGCGACCATCCAAAGGGTTCCGTTGCGTGTCAGATTGCGGGCGGCGGAGGTTATAAACCCTTGCCCCAAGGCGGGATCCGCGCTGCGAGACGTGTGGAATGGCGGGTTCATCACAACGGTGTCGATAGGTTCCGGGGCGGTCCAGGATACGGCATCGCTCCAGTGGAAATGCGCCTGGGATTGAGTGACATTAAGCCGCGAGCAGGTCAGGGCCGCATGGTCAGCTTCGACCAGATGCAGCGAGGTTATCCCGCAGCGCTTCAGGATTTCCGCAGACAGATACCCCCATCCCGCACCCAGATCGGCCACGCAGGGACCAAGCCGGTCAGGCAGAGTCTTCAGCAACAGGGCTGAGGCAGGATCAATCCCGTCCGCTGAAAACACACCCGGCGCTGTGTGGTATCCGTCAACCATCTGATGTTTCGGCGCGGCCCAGTCCGCAAAGGCCTGATCATCGGCCTGAAACCAGAAAATCTTGCCATGTGCTTTGGAAAGCGGTCCCTCGACCGGAACCCGCTTGCGCACATCCTTCAATATGCTGTCCACACCGTCCGTCTTGGCACCGTCGACGACAACCAGGCCGCTCGCCCGCGCACAGGCCTGATGAATGAGCGACCGGGCCAGTGCCTTGGCGCGGGGCAGAAAGACAATGGCGTCCTGACAGGGGCCATCTGCGTCGGACACCGTTTCAAAACCCTGCGCGGCGAAATGGTCGTGAAATGGTTTGAAAGGCTGCACAACTTGTGCGCCGCCCGCCAGCGCAGACAGATCATGGTCGGGTGTGGGGCAAATCACGCTAAGAGGGGGGGACAGCGTCAGGCCGTTTTGCAAGGCAAGTTCCAGACGAGGGGACATGGGCAATTCCGGCTGAGAGAGGCGCGCGCGTCAGGCCAAAGGCCTTACTCTTCGCGTTCCATTGTGCATTGCAAAGGGTGCTGGTGCCTGCGGGCAAAATCCATCACCTGACCAACTTTGGTCTCGGCAATTTCGTGGCTGAAAACACCGACTACGGCCACGCCTTTCTTGTGAACGGTCAGCATGATCTCGAACGCCTGCGCATGGGTCATGCCGAAGAAGCGTTCAAGCACATGCACCACAAATTCCATCGGTGTATAATCGTCGTTCAGCAACAGGACCTTGTATAAAGGCGGACGCTTGGTTTTTGGGCGTGTCTGTACCAGGACGGACGCGTCACTGTCGTCGTCCGGCTTGTCAGACATCATCCAGATCATTTCAAGCATCGTGTGCAACTGTCCGATTCAGGCTTGGGGTTTATCTTGGCGCTTATATAACGTGTGCATGGCCAGTGAAAAGAGCAAGCGGACGTAAACGGGATGACGACCAAGCTGACGACAATCGGGTTTGATGCAGACGACACCCTTTGGCATAACGAACGGTTTTTTCAGATGACGCAGGCTCGTTTTGCTGAACTCTTGGCCGATCATGCCGATCGTGATCACCTGTTGGACCGTCTTCTTGCGGCAGAAAAACGAAACATTCAGCGCTATGGGTACGGCATCAAAGGATTTGTTCTGTCGATGATCGAGACGGCGATCGAAGTTACCGAAAGCCGCGTTCCGGCCTGGGTCATCCGGCAGCTGATCGAAGCGGGGCAAGAGATGCTGGCCCATCCGATCGAGCTGTTGCCCCATGCCCGCGAGGCCGTCGAAGGTGTTGCCGATGCGTATCGGGTTATCCTGATCACCAAGGGCGACTTGATCGATCAGGAACGCAAACTGGCCCAGTCCGGGCTGGGTGATCTGTTCGATGGGGTGGAAATCGTTTCCGAAAAGACCCCCGAAACCTATCGGTTCGTGTTCGACCGTCATGGTGATGGCCCGACTGCCGCAATGATGATCGGCAATTCGATGCGGTCAGATGTCGTAGCCCCGATTCAGGCCGGGTGCTGGGGTGTCTACGTGCCCCACGGTCTGGTCTGGGAGGTGGAACATGCAGAAGCCCCGGTCGAAAGCACCCGATTCCGCGAGTTGAGAGATTTGGGTGATCTGGCCGATCTGTTGCGCGACCTGAAGTGATGTTGCCTTTTCGCCTCAGTTTCACATAAACCCTGCCGCAACCGGGCGCAGTTTTGCCTTTATCGCACATCTGGTGGTTCTGAGGGGGAAATTCGCAAAATATAGCCTCAGCCCAGAGGCAAAACGAAACTGCGAAAACCTCAGCTTTCGGTTTATTTCATTGGGTCGCTGTGATAGCCTTGGGGACAATAAAATAATTTTTGCTGACCGGGAAAACCCGGCAGCGCGAGGCAGACAGAGGCAAAGATCGTGCAGATTCGGCGGACAGTTCCGGCCCGAATGGGCTTTTTCCTTATAGCGTTGCTATGTGTGCTGGCGTTTGCGCCGCTCAGGTCCATAGCGGCGCCTTATGCAGCTATGGTGATTGACGCCCGAACTGGCGAGGTGCTGCATTCACGAAATGCGGATGCGCGGCTGCACCCGGCCTCGCTGACCAAGATGATGACGCTCTATATCGCGTTTGAGGCGGTGCGAAACGGCGAGATCACACTGGATACACCCGTTCGGATTACCCAGAAGGCAGCCGCAGAGCCCCCGTCGAAGCTGGGCCTGCGCGCGGGCCAGACGATTGCGTTCCGCTATCTGATCCGCGCCGCTGCGGTAAAATCGGCCAACGACGCGGCCACGGCGATCGGCATTGCCATCAGTGGCTCGGAAGCGGCCTTTGCCCGCCGTATGACCCGAACCGCCAAAGCGATGGGGATGAGCCGCACGACCTTCAAGAATGCGCATGGTCTGACCGAGGCAGGGCACCTGTCCAGCGCGCGCGACATGACCACGCTGGGACGGCATCTGCTGTATGATTACCCGCAGTATTATAACCTGTTCTCGCGCCAATCGACGGATGCCGGTATCAAGACTGTTCCCAACACCAACCGCCGCCTGCTGGCGGCCTATAAGGGTGCGGACGGAATAAAGACCGGATACACACGTGCGGCGGGGTTCAACCTGGTGGCGTCGGCTAAACGCAAGGATGAGCGTATCATCGCAACTGTCTTTGGCGGTAAATCCGGGGCGTCGCGGAACGCCAAGGTTGCGGAATTGCTGGATCTGGGGTTTCGCCGTGCCCCGTCTCGTGCACCTATCCGCAAACCTGAGCGCCCGGTCTATGCGGGCAATGTCGGGTTGGGGGGCGATACCCAGGTCGCAGCGCTGAGCGGAGCACCGAAATCCAGCCTGCGCCCGCTTGGGCGCCCGAGTGCCGGGACACAGGTTGCAAGTGCGGTTGCTGCATCGGCAGACCAGAACAGCGACCGTATCAGCAGCGGCATTGCCGCAGCGATTGCCGAAGCGGATGTTGCCCCAACCGCCCCGCCGGTTGAAACGTCGGACACCCGCCCGGCATTGCGCCCGGACAATCTGGTGCTGGCCTCGACCGAGCCCGCCAGCCCACCAGAGCCCGAGCAGGAAGTGATTACCCGCCTGTCCTCGTCCGGTGGGCATCTGTGGGGGGTCAATGTGGGCCGCTACACCACACGATACGAGGCCGAGAAGATTCTGCTGAAAACGGCGCTGTCGGAGATGACCACGCTGGATGGCAGTCTGCGCAAGGTCAGTCAGAGCTCGCGCGGCTTTGATGCGACATTCCAGGGCATGACGCGGGAACAGGCCGATCTTGCGTGTCGCCGTCTGCAAGCCCGCAATGTCACCTGTTTCATGATCGGGCCATCATAAGGTCCGGCATATTCTCTCCTGTTGGGTCTGGGCTGCGGTCATCCGCGGCCCTTTTTTAATCGAAGACGTGACCGTGCTGATATTGTTCGTCCTGTCCCGCGGCGGCGGTCAGGGCGGCGACATTGTCCTTGGTGAAGAACCCGTCATACTTGTGACACCGTTCGATATATTCAGTGATCAGCAGCGTGTTCTTCGAGTGTTTCGAGAAGATCTGTTTCAGGTTCGGGTCGTCTTTGCATTCGCCCACCACATGGGCCAGGAACGGCACGCCCTTGTCCTTAAGCGTGTTCACGACAAAGTCGACATTCTTTTCCCCGGCACCATGGTCGCCATCCTTGATCTCGACGGCCATGTGATGCAGGCGACGGCCAAAATTGCGCACAAAATCCTCGGTCGGCATCGGCAGCTTGGCGAATGAGTTGACGAAGGACGGCGTGTTGTTGGCGGTGAAAACCTTGGCCGGAGATTTCTTGTCATCGTCCACATTGGCGTTGCGGTTCACATTGGTGGACGAGTTCATGTCGAAGATGTTGTAAGCCCCCCAGAAATAATAGGGCACCATGGTCAGGAATTCGAGGATCGCATCCTCGCGCTCACCCGCCAGCACGCGCGTCGCCAGATGATCGATGCCCAGCATCAAAGGAGCGATTTTGCTGTCAGATCCGAACGCGGCTGCCTGATCCAGCCGGGCTTGTTCCGCGTCGCTCAATAACACGCGATCACCAAGGCCCAGGCTGTCTGTGTCGTTGAAATCATGTGTCGAATACCCGACCCGGTTGCAGGTGAAATCCGACGGGGTCGTAAAGCGGAAGCCGTCCAATGTGTAGAACGGGTTTTCTGTGTCTCCCGCATATTCGAAGCGGATATTCTGATCCTCAAGCGTCCCGGTCAGCGCCTTCAGATCACAGGCGCCGAAAATCTCGCCAACATACCGCGTTTGCGGCGTGTTGCGGGCCAGCGGGTACATGCGATTGATGCGGGGAATGAAGTCTTCGAAACCTGGGCTGAGCGGGGCCATCACGATCAGCGCGGGATAGTCGGGATGCGAATGCAGGACCGAAAATTTGTGGGTCTGCCCCAGATAGCTGGCGGTGTGGCGATAGGGTGTCATCACGTAAAGCTCGACCAGCGTATCGAACAGCGCGCCGGTTTCGACCTGCATACAGATCGCGCGCATTGGCCCGACCTGATCGGCGATGCCCGAGCTTGTCCGGCGCTCGTAGATTTTCGGAAGGTATTCCGCGAAGAAGTCCGAGTTCTTCTTGTCGCCCCGGGGTTGATAGGACATCAGATCAAAGGACATTCGACTACCTCCTTGCGCGACACCCCAACCGGGGCGAGCTATCGTTTGAAATTGTAGGTTTCAGAACATGTGCTTGCCCGTCATGCTAGGCGCTGAGACCTGTACGGGCAACAGTCGTGAAATTGGGTTGCCGACGTTAACGCATGATGGTCAGCGGGTGAATTTTGTGACCTCGACACCGCCTCCGATCAGGTTGTCGCGAACCGAGCGGGCGATTTGAACCGCGGTCGGGCCGTCGCCGTGCAGGCAGATTGTGTCGATGGACGTTTCCAGCCGCTTGCCGCTTTCGGTGATGATCGCACCTTCGCGGACCATGTTCAGGATGCGAGGTCCGGCGACGTCGGCGTCGTGGATGACGGCGCCGGGCAGGCTGCGATCAACCAGTGTTCCGTCGTCGTTATATGCACGGTCGGCGAAAATCTCGCCCACCCAATTGCACCCGAGTTCACGCACGGCCTCTTCCTGTTTTGTCGCGGCCAGCACCATGACGATGATATCGGGATCAACATCCAGTGCACCCTGATAACAGGCGCGCGCCATATTGATATCGGCTGAACACATATTGGCCAGCGCCCCGTGCAGTTTCAGGTGCCGTACCTTGGTACCAACTGCGGTGGCCATGCCGATTGCGGCCCCCAGCTGATACCGGACCAGATTGCGCAGGTTGTCATGGGGCAACTTCATGTTCCGCCGACCAAACCCCTGTAAATCGGGAAAGCCGGGATGCGCGCCGATGCCTACGTCATTTTCGGCCGCCAATTTCATCGTCGATGCCATTACATCCGGATCACCGGCATGAAACCCACAAGCGATGTTGGCCGAGGTGATGATTTTCAGCAGGCTTTCGTCATCGCCCATTTTCCAGGGGCCAAAACTTTCCCCCAAATCGGCATTCAGATCGACGCTTGGCATTGGCACATCTCCTTAGTCGGTGGCAGAGATCACTCCGCCGATCAATTGGTAGGACAACAGGTCCGGTATGTCATGGGGATCACGCACCAGTGCCTCGACTTTTGAGGGCAGGCGCGCAAGGTCTGACAGGAACGCTTTGTGCATTTCTTCAGCCTGTTCCATGCTGACAAATTCGAACCGGATGTCGCCGCCTGCGGGTGTCTGTGCCGCGCGGGGCATATCGCATGGCAGAACGGTCGCGATACGAGGGTACCCGCCCGTGGTCTGACATTCCGGCAACAGGATGAACGGCTCGCCAGTGCCGGTCATCTGGATATCGCCGGGGGTGATCACCTCGGACAAGATGTTCAGCTGGCCCGAGGCCGCAAAGCCGTCGCCGTCGCTGTCCACCTGCATGCCCATTCGGTTGGCGCGTGCGCCGCGCCGGAAATTGGTTTGGGCAAACCGTTCAAGTGTTGCGCCATCAAACAAAGGGGTCTGAAAGCTGGCAACCACATGCAGCACCCCACCCGAAAACCGCTCGGCAGCAGCCAGTTTCATCCCAATGTTGCCTGCATCCGGTCCACAGGTCAGCCTGTCACCCTGCTGTAACGCCCGGCCAATCCGCGCTGTCAGATGGGTGGAGCGGGACCCCAGAAAAACCTCGGCATCAATACCGCCGCCCAGATGCAGATAGCCGTAGTTTCCAGCCAGCGTCGCCCCGATGACCAGCCTTTGCCCGGCGCTCAGTTGGTGCGAGGCGTTCCAGGCGACAGGGCTGCCATCAATGCTGGCCTGCATTCGTGCGCCAGTCAGGGCGATGCGCGTGTTATGCGTCGCCTCGAACTCGCCTCCCATCCCGGCCATCTCCAGCGCCGCAAGGTTTGGGCTTTGATCCAGCAGCGCCGCCCCTTCGTGCAAGGCCAGAATATCCGCGGCCCCTGATCGGGACAGCCCCTGATCCAGAAAACCTGTGCGCCCCTGATCCTGAATGGTGCAGGCCGGGCCAATCCGGTGGACGATCAGGCTCATGGCGCGATCTCCTCACAGGTTGCGCCGCCTGTGCCGTCCTCGTTGTTGACTCTGATGTGTTCCAGAACGTCGCGGGAAACGGGCTCGAACAACAGTTCATCGCCAGGTCTAAGGGTAAAGGCCTCGACCCTTTCGGGACGGAAACACCGAAAGGCGGTCTGCCCGATATGCCGCCACCCGGTTGGCGTCGGCCCGGAAAACAGAACAAATTGCGAGATCGCCAGAACCAGGGCCCCTTCCGGCACCATGGGGGTCAGGCTTTGCAGCCGGGGAATGTTGAATTCGGGTCCCAGAGGCCCAAGATAAGGCTGCCCCGGAGCGAAGCCGATGGTCAGAACCCGCACGCGGGATTGTCCAAGCCGACGTATTGCTTCTTCCGGTGACAGGCAGGCAGCAGCGGCGGCATCGTCAAGCTGGGGCGCAAGGTCGGTCCCGTAAACCGTCGGAACGCGCCACAACCTGCGACCCGCGGGCAGGGGTGTAGTGTACCAGTCCTTCTGGTCAACCAGATCCCGAAGCTTTTGCAGCATCTTCTGATGAGAGATGCGCTGCGTGTCGAACCGAACAAAGGCCGAGCCCAGGGAGGCTGACGACTCGGTCACCTCATCCCAGTGCAGACGATCGACTTCAGACCGAAACGCCAGCGCTGCCCGGTTCGCGGTGTTGGTCATCCTATCCGAAAAGGTCACCAGCGCGCCGTCAAATCCGACGGTTCTGACCAAAGGAAACTGAATGTTGCGCGCCATTGCTGATCTGCTTTCGGATCGAAGAGTGAATTGGTGGAACCTGACCGCATCTTTAGGGGATGCGCAAGACAGGGCGTTCAATAGCCGACATTGTGCCTGATGCGTCCACATCCCGGCAGGGAGCGACCTGCAGTACAAGGCGTCCGACGGGGGTGAGAGGATTTTGACCGGATTCTGGCCGCAAATCCGACTCGTTTTCCCGTTTCGAGTCGCCCTGACTTGTATCTTGAAATTGCGGAGTCTCTATATCTTGTGTCGGCCCCTTTTGTCTTATGGGGCTTGCCAGTCAGATCGTGCCCAAAAGTACACGGACAGGAGGGTGGAGGTCAATTTTGAATGACTGTAAGCTATTGAAGTAAAACAATAAACAAAGAAAATTCAAAAAAAAGACCAATAACGTCATTTTCCGCTTGCGGGTTTTGAGAGTAATACTTAGAACCCCCTTCACCGGCGCAACTGAGGTTGGCCTGACGGACTGGAAAGACGGTTGAGACGCACCGGAGAGACGGTGGGCATCTGAGGTTGAGGTT